>DATBMD010000290.1:0-5128 GCA_036555085.1 Gaiellaceae bacterium | reverse complement strand
CCCGTAGGGGCCGGACCTGTCCGGCCCGCTAGTGCGGCGCGTGGACAGAGTCGTTGGCGATCGAGAAAACGGCGAATCATTACGAGACGCCGCACTAGCGGCGCTCGAGCGCCCGCAGGGAGCCGACGCGCAGGACCTCGGCGAAGCCGTCGCCGAGCGCCCGCAGGTACACGTGGTACGGCGCCCGACCGCCGTCCCGCGGGTCCTCGAAGACGTCGTGGACGACGAGCAGCCCGCCCGGCAGCAGGAGCGGCATCCAGGCCGCGTAGTCCCCCTGCGCCGCCTCTTCCGTGTGCCCCGCGTCGACGAAGACCATCCCGAGCGGCCGCTCCCAGAGGGACGCGACCGTCGCCGAGCGCCCCACCACCACCATGACGACGTCCTCCAGCCCGGCGTCGACGATCGTCCGGCGCAGCGCCGGCAGCGTGTCGACCCGCCCGTCGGGGCCGGCGAGGGCGGGGTCGTGGTACTCCTCGCCCGGCTGGTGCTCCTCCGAGCCCCGGTGGTGGTCGATTGTCACCACGAGCCCGCCGCGCTCGCGCGCGGCGGCGCCGAGGTAGATCGTCGACTTGCCGCAGTAGCTGCCGACCTCGACGACCGGCCCGCGCGGCAGGGCAGTCAGCGCGAGCTCGTAGAGGGCGAGCCCCTCCGCCTCGTCGAGAAACCCGGGCGCGGCGGCCGCCCGGGCGCGCAGCTCCCACGGCATCGAGCTCGCCGTTCCTGCCGGCCGAGACACACGGTGAGCGTACGCGGCCGCGGCGCAGAGTAAGAACTCGTCCCCCGCAGACACCAACTCCTCCAGCAGCGAACGACAGGAGGAGCACATGCCGTGGGAAGTGATCGCGACGTGATCGATGGGAGCGGGACGGCGCGCGACGTCCTCGTCGTTGCCTGCGCGATCAGCGCCGGCATCCACGCCGCACTCGCGCCCGACCACTTCGCGGAGGGCAAGGCGGCGGGCCTCGGCTTCGCCGCTGCCGCTGTTCTCCTCGCGGGCCTCGTCGTCCGACTGACCCTCCGGCCGGCGGGCGTGACCGCGGTGGTCGCCTCGGCGGGCGTCCTGGCGGGCTTGCTCGTGAGCTACGCGCTCGTGACGACCACCGGGCTCGCCGTGCTCCACCCCGACGTCGAGCCGATCGGCGGCCTCGCCGTCGCCACGAAGGTCGTCGAGTCGGTCGGGCTGCTCGCGGCGGTGCGGCTGCTCCGTCCGGCCGTGACCTACCTCCAACCGAAAGGACGACTGCCATGAAGACGCGAAGCCACCGTCCGATTCCGCTCGCGCTGACGATGCTGATCGCGCTCGTCAGCGCGCTCGTGGCCCTCGCCGTCTCGGGCGGGCACGATGCCGCCGCCCACGGGGACGCGACGCATCAGCCCGCCGCGACGATCACGCAGGACGAGCTCGCGCTTCGCCAGGACCTGCGCAAGCTCTGGGAGGACCACGTCACCTGGACGCGGCTGGCGGTCATCAGCCTGACGACCGACTCCCCTGACACCGAGGCGACGGTCGCTCGGCTGCTCCGCAACCAGGTCGACATCGGAAACGCGATCAAGCCGTTCTACGGCAAGGCCGCGGGCGCCGAGCTGACCGCGCTGCTGCGGGAGCACATCCTCATCGCGGCCGACCTCATCGGAGCCGCGAAGACGGGCGACTCAAAGGCCGTCGCGGCCGAGCAGGCGCGGTGGCAGGCGAATGCCGACGAGATCGCGACGTTCCTGTCGAACGCCAACCCCGAGTCCTGGAAGCCCGGCGCCATGAAGGCGATGATGAGGAGCCACCTCCGGCTGACGACGAACGAGGTCGTCGCCAGGCTGACGAAGGACTGGGCGGCAGACGTCCGCGCGTACGACCGGATCCACGTCCAGATCCTGCACATGGCGGACATGCTCGCCGACGGGCTCGTCGAGCAGTTCCCGACCCGGTTCCGCTGAGCCCGCACCCCACCTGCGCCCCGCCCCGAGGCGACCCGGTCCCTCGGGGCGGACGCGTCGACGGGGTAAGAAACGGCGGGCCGCTGCAACTAACGAGGTATGACCACACACCTGGAACAGGCTCAGGAAGCACTCGACGTGTGCGCCTGGCGTCGGGACCAGCTCGTCCGCGCGGGGTTCGCGCTGCCGCTCGCTTCCCGTCTTGCCCGCGACGCGCGGTACGACCTCCACGCCCTGAGCGAGCTCGTCGAGCGCGGCTGTCCGCCCGAGCTGGCCGTTCGGATCCTCGCGCCGCTCGACGAGGAGCGCGCTGCGTGAGAGCCGCTACGCTTCCCGGCGTCGCCTCGATGGAGACGCCGACGCCTCCGGCCTCGCGCGACCCGCGTCCCGACGCGGGCTTCCGCCTCGACGAAGAGTCGCGCGGCTGGTTGCGCGACCTGCGGGCCGACGGTGTGACGCGGGACAGGGCGATCGCCGCGCTCCACGAGCTGCTGCTCCGGGCGGCGCGCTTCGAGGTCTCGCGGCGGCGAACGTCGCTCCCGCACCTGCGGGGGAACGATCTCGACGACGTCGCGAACATGGCAGCCGACGACGCGCTCGTGAGCGTGCTCGCGCGCCTCGACGACTTCCGCGGCGCCAGCCGCTTCACGACCTGGGCGTACAAGTTCGCGCTGCTGGAGGCGGCGGTCAAGCTCCGCAAGCGCGCCTGGCAGGGGCGGGAGCTGCCGCTCGAGCCGGAGCGCTGGAACGTGCTGTCGAGCGTCGCGCTCGAACCGGCCGCCGAGGCCGAGCAGAGCGAGCTGCTCGACACCGTGCAACACGCGATCGAGGACGTCCTGACCCCCCACCAGCGGCTGGTGCTCGTCGCCCTGGCAGTCGACGGCGTGCCTATCGACGTGCTGGCGGAGCGCCTGGGCACGACGCGCGGCGCGCTCTACAAGACCCTCCACGACGCGCGTCGCAAGCTACGCCGGCACCTGGCCGAGGCGGGCCTATCCCCCGACCTCTCGGAGACGACGACATGACGGAGCGACCCGATCTGACGCGGGCGCTGGGCAAGCTCCTCGGGCCGACGGGGTACGACATCGGCTGCGAGGCCTGCTTCGACGAGCTCGACCGCTACGTGGAGACCGAGCTCGCGGGCGAGGATGCCGACGGGCAGATCCCCGGCCTCCGCACGCATCTCGAGGGCTGCCCGGCCTGCCGTGAGGAGTACGAGAGCCTTCGCGCCCTGGTGTCCGGCGAGCGCGCCCCGTAGGCGAGCTACCCGATCAGTTTTCGCGGCTGGCCGGCTGGATCTGCAGCGGCGGCCGGCGTAGGTGGACGGCCAGGTAGCTGACGCCGGCGCGCCCGGCGGAGATGGAGCGCCGCCGGCCCTTGTCGACGATCACCGCCTCGCCTGCCTCGAGCGTGCTCTCCTCTCCGTCGATCGTGACGGTGGCCGCACCGTCGAAAACGAAGACGAGGACGTCGCGCTGGTCGTTGACGTGCTCGGCCGGCCCGTTGCCGGCGCTCCAGGCGAGCAGGGTGGCGTTCAGGTCGTCGGAGGCGAGGCCCCAGACCGGACCTCCCTTCGCCTCGGCAACGCCGGCGCGTTCGAGCTCGCTGGCGGCGACGCGCTCGATCAGGGGAAACAGCTCCCGTTCCTCGCGCCTGACATGGGCCTCGAGCAGCTCGCCGATCTCGGCCATCGCCGCCCGCACGTCGTCACTCCCGTCGAGGTCGCGGACGAGCGCCCGCAGCCGCTGGTGGTCGATCAGGGTCTCGACGAGGAGCGGACGCGCTTCGTCGACGTCGGCGACGAGCGGGAACAGCTGCTCCTCCTCGGCGCGGAAGTGCCCCGCCGTCTCGGCGGCGAAGAACGCCCGGAAGGACGCGACGGCGCCGGCGGGATCGGCATCCCGCTCGGCCGCCTGCCGCAGCCGGCGGGCGGCGACGAGAGCGTGATGGTGGTCGTGCGAGAGCGGAACCAGGGCGGGGTGGCGCTTCATGCGGTGACCGTAGCCGGAACGCGCCTAGACGGCGTCGCGTGCCCGCTCGGTCTCCGCCCGGGCCCGACGAGCTGCGGCGTCGCCGGTCACAGGGGTGGCTCCGCCGCGACGCCGTTCGTGTCGGGCGAGCAATGCACCGGCGAGGGCGAATAACGCGGTCAGGAGCCCGAAGGCGATCGTGATGAAGGCGTCAGGGTCCATCGCGATGCAGGCGTCTCTCGAATCCCGGCGGCACGATCAGGACGGGGCAGCGGGCGATCCCGGCGAGCGTGCTCGAGACGCTGCCCAGAAACGCGGCCCTGAGCGCGCCGCGGCCGCGCGAGCCGACGACGATCAGCTCGGCCGCCTCTTCCGCGGCGATGTCGGCCAGCCGCTCGGCCGCAGCGCCGATCGCGACGCGCTGCTCGGCGTCCTCGATGTCGGCCGCCCCGGCTGCTCGCTCGAGCAGGCGCTCGCCGGCCTCACGCTGCGCGGCGGTCTGCTCCTCTACCGCCAGCGCGCCGGCCGGGCTCATGCCCCCGAACGGCGCTGCATGCGCGTAGGGCGTCAGCACCGGCTCCGCGACATGTACCAGGACGAGCCTCCGCTCGAGCCGTTCGGCAAGTCGCGCGGCGACGGCCAGCGCAGCGTCAGCGCCCGGCGACCCGTCGACACCGCAGACGATCGAGGTGTCCATCGTCTCCTCCTTTCCCTCGGCTCACGCCGCCTTCCTGGCCGACTGCCGCGGACGGACGGCCACGACCTTGAGCCCGAGCCGCCCGCGCGGCGTCACCGGCTCGACGCTCGCGCCGGCGCGCTGCCCGACAAGGGCCTGACCGACGGGGGCGGCGATCGAGACGCGGCCGTTGACGGCGTCCGCCTCGAGCGGGCCGACCAGCTCGTACTCGAACGTCGCGCCGTCGGCATCGCGCACGCGGACGACGCTGCCGATCCCGGCGCGGCCGTCGGCGGCCGGCGGGACGATCTCCGCGAGGGCGAGCCGATCCTCGAGCAGGGCGATCCGGCGCTCGAGGTGTTCCTTCTCCTCGAGCAGGTCCTGCAGCGCCGGATTGTCGTCCAGATCGCCGTCGAGCCGCGCCTCCCGCAACCGCTCGCCGAGCTCTCGCCGCGCCTCGGTCCGCAGGCTGTCGAGCTCGCGGCTGCGCTCTTCGAACCCCTCGGCGCTGATCAACACGGTCTCGTCGGTGATACTCGGCAGCTTCACC
>DATBMD010000269.1:0-3416 GCA_036555085.1 Gaiellaceae bacterium | reverse complement strand
CGGGCGACGACGTGGCGCAGCTGCGCGTGCGCACGGTCAGCGGCGACGTCAGCATCGTCCGGGCGCTCGGCGCCCCCGTCTAGCGCCCGCCCGGTTGGCGTCGCCCGACGGGAGCTGGCTGCCGCTGCTCGAGCAGGCGTCTGGAGAGGATCGCTGGACGCTGCTGTGCTTTCTTGCCGGGCGGCACGTCGTGCTCGACCCGGGCGAGCTGCACGGTGCGCTGCGGCGCGCCGAGCTCCTGCTCGCTGCGGGCGGCGACCCTCGGAGGCCGCTGGAGCTCCGCGGCCGGGCGGTGACTGCGGTCGCAGCGGATCTCGACGCCCCGGCCGCGCGCGACCAGCTGCGCCACGGGCTCGAGACCCTGCTCGAGGAGGCTGCCGGCTCTTCGGCCGAGGTCGAGGTCGAGGTGCAACGCCTGCTCGCCGACGGCGACCTGGCCTGGCAGTGCTTCGCCTGCGCGGTGCTCGCCGAGGCGCTGGCCGCGGCCGAGGACGGATAGGCCTCTCGTCGCGGCTCAGGGCCGGCCGCGCACGGCCTCGAGCACCTGCCGCTCCTCGCCGGCGACCAGGAGATCCGCGAGGCGGCGATCGCCGCGCAGGCCGAGCCGGCCCGTCATCGTCTCGTAGAGGTCGTTCTCGTCGAGCCCGGCCTCACGGGCGGCGGCGACGAGCTGCGGCACGACGTCGCGGACGCGCCCCTCGTGCAGCTGCCAGCCGGGGTAGAGCCACTCGGTCGCGCCCGCGGGCCGGACCGCCATCAGCTCGCCGGAGCGGCGCATCACGTCGATCCGGCGGGGCCCGACGCCGAGCCGGACGGCGAGCCAGGACCCGCTCAGGCAGTCTGCGTAGCCGGTCGCTGCTGTGGTGTCCACGCCCGTCGCTCGGTCTCCCTCCGGCGGGCAGACCGGCGCCCACCCGTGAGCGCCCAGCGTACTCCCTGGATCGCCCAGCTGCAGAGCGCGAGGGTGACGAGGAGGACAGCGGCGGCGACGATCCAGAGCTTCAGCTTCATGGAGGGCACCCTACGCCGCCCGGCCTGGCGGCGGCGTCGGCCGCGGGGGCGATCCGGGGTCGTCCCCACGGACGATTCGACGTGCTCCCGGCGGGTCTCGCTAACGCCGCCGGCGCGGCCGTCCGATACGGGGGGAGATGCGACGACCGAGCGTTTTCCTTCTCGTCCTCGCCCTCGCGTGCCTCGCGAGCGCGCCGGCCCGCGCGCTGAGCCCGGAGCTGGCGGAGGAGCGCCCCGTGCCGAGCTGGGCCGACCGGGAGATCCGCATCGTCGTCGCGGCGGGCCTGATGGGCCCGACCGTGGAGGCGTTCCGCCCGGACGATCCCCTCACCGTCGAGGAGCTCGCGGGTGCGCTCGGGCGACTCGGGCGAGCTCCCGCGGGCCCGGTCGTCGCCGACCCCGAGCCCGACCGGCTCGTCAACGTCCGCGAGCTCGACGCCAGGCTCGTCGTCGCGCTCGGCCTCGGTCCGGCGGCGAAGCAGCTGCACGCGGCCGTGCGGCGCGCCGGCCTCGCGCCGGTTCGGGGGCTCGGCACGGAGACGGTGGCGAGGCTGCTGGGACTGCGCGTCAACCATCCACAGGGCCAGGAGAGCCTCGAGCTCGCGCCCTGGCAGCCCGTGACCCGGGCCGAGGCCGCCTACTCGCTCGCGCGCGCGGCCGAGCTCGAGCCGTACCGCCTCGACGGCGTCCGCGAGCACGCCGCCGCGTTCGCGCTGCCCGGCTACGGCAGGATGCAGCGGGCGGTGCTGGCCCGGGCCGTGCGGTTCGTGGGGCTCCCGTACGTCTGGGCGGGAACCTCGGAGCGGGCGCAGGAGCTCTACTACGGCCCGGCGCCCGGCGGCTTCGACTGCTCCGGCTTCGTCTGGCGCGTCTTCAAGCTCGAGCCGTTCGCCGGCGCGCCCGCGCTCGCGGCGACGCTGAAGGGGCGCACGACGTTCTCGATGAGCGCCGAGATCGCCAAGGCCGACCGCGTCGCGCGCGAGCGCCTGCAGCCGGCCGACGTGCTGTTCTTCGGCGACCGCGGGGCCGATTCCGCGCCCGCCGAGGTCGGGCACGCGGGCATCTATCTCGGCAACGGCTGGTTCGTCCACTCGTCCGGGAACGGCGTCACCTTGCAGCCGCTCGAGGGCTGGTACCTGGAGCGGCTCGCGTGGGGGAGGCGTCTCCTGGCCGAGGCGGCCGTCGCGGGCTAGCGGGCCGGACAGGTCCGGCCCCTACCGCAGGGCGGACAGGTCCGGCCCCTACGGGGTTTCCGGTGCAAGGTTCGGAGAGGGCGCACTAGCGCGCTCGGCGATACTCCGGTCGTGACGCTCGCGCGTGCCGCGACCGCGCTCGTCGAAGGCGTGACGGAGGACGGCGCTGCGCTGGCGCGGCTCCTCGTCGCCGAGGGTGAGACAGTGCGGCTCGCCGGCCGCGTGCCCGGCGTCGCGGCGGCGCCGGGCCGGCTCGACGAGCTGCGCGCGCAGGGCGTCCAGGTCGAGCCGGACGCCGTGCTCGACCTCGACCCGGGCGCGCCGTCGGTGGCCTTCCTCGACGTCTGGACGCCGGAAACGGCTCCGCGGGTCGCGCGGCTGCGAGCGGCCGGCACCCGCCTGAGCTGCCTGGCCGACCTCGTCCTCGCGCGCGCGCCCGGGCCGGTGATCGGCGTCACGGGCACGGCCGGCAAGACGATCACCGCCGCGCTGACGGCCGGCATCCTTCGCGCGGACGGCAGGACGGTGGGCACGGGCGCGGCGCGCGCCGGGAATCTGTGGCCGACGGGCGAGCTGCTCGAGTCGCTCGCGTCGCGGGCGCCGTCGGAGTGGCTCGTCCTCGAGCTGACGAGCTCGCACCTCGCTTTCACGAGCGGCTCGCCGCACGTCGCGGTCGTCACCTCGTTCTGGCCCGACCATCTCGAGCTGCACGGCTCGCTGGCCGCGTACCGCGCGGCCAAGGAGCGCCTGGTCGCCTCCCAGGCGGCCGACGACTGGGTCGTGGTCGACGAGGACGAGCCGGCCGTCCGCGCGTTCGCGGAGCGGACCCCGGCGCGGCGGGCGTCGTTCTCGCGGCTCTCGAGAGTCGAGCGCGGTGCGTTCCTCGACGCGGGGACGATCCGCGTTCGCTGGGACGGGCGCGAGCACGACGTGTGCGCCGCCCGCGAGCTGCCGCTGCGCGCCCGGCTGGTCAGCAACGCGCTGGCGGCGTGCACCGCCGCCCTCGCGGCGCGCGTCCGGCCGCAGGCGCTCGCCGGCGGCCTCCTCGGCACGAGCCTGCCCCTCTACCGCGGCGCCGAGGTCGCCCGCTGGGAAGGGGTCCCGGTCCTCGACGCCGGCGCGGCCGCGACGCCGGGGAAGGTGGCCGCCCTGCTGGAGCCGTACGCCGACAGCTCGATCGTCCTGATCGCCGGCGGCGAGACGGAGCTCGGC
>DATBMD010000169.1:0-16119 GCA_036555085.1 Gaiellaceae bacterium | reverse complement strand
CGCCGCCGCCCGGAGGGGCGGCGGCGCTTCCTGCCGCGCTCAGATCCCGAGGATCTGCTTCTTCTTGGCGGCGAACTCCTCCTCGGTGAGGATCCCCTGCTCCTTCAGCTGCGCGAGCTTCTGCAGCTCCGCGGTCGGGTCGGGGGCAGCCGGCGCGGCCGGGGCTGCGGCTGCCTGCTGTGCGGCCATTGCCTGCTGCTCCTGGTACGCGGCAGCGTCGGCGGCCTGCTGATCCTTGGCGGCGTACCTCTGGTCCTGGCGGTGGCGAACCGCGCCCGCCGTCCCCGCGACGACCGCCGTCGTGGCGGCGGCACGGATCAGGCTGGGGCCTCTACGAACGAAGATCATCGTGTCTCTCCTTCCGGCGTCCGGGCCTGATCACGCGGTGGCGCTCGCCTTCGCGAGCTCCCGCGCCTCGACGACCACGTCGTGCGGGATGCGCTGCAACTGGAGGATCTCGCCCTCGGCGTTGCGGATCGCCTGCGCGAGCTCCGTCGCCCACAGGTTCTCCCAGAGCAGCAGCGCGGCCGACGAGTTCGGCGGCAGCGACTCGGCGGCGAGCTGAAGGTCTTCCTCGGAGAACAGGCCGCTGATCTCGCGGCCCGCAGATTCGAACGCGTCCCGGATCTCCGGGTCGATGTCGTTGAGCTCGAGGCTGATCGTCTCGCCCTCGGCGTTCTTGCCCACGAACGTGAGGTCGATGATTCGGATCGTCTCCGACTCGACGAGGTCTGCGAGCGCAGGGGCGATCTCCCCCCGGAACTTGTTGCCCGGGAACGCGACGATCATGTACTCGACCGGGCCGATCTCGGTCATCTGCAACTCCTTTCGACTGGCTCGATCCTAGCCAAGGGCCTTCGCCTTGATGGCGTCGAACTCGGCCTGCGTGATCGCGCCGCTGTCCAGCAGCCCCTTCGCCTTCTCGATCTCGGCGGCGGCGCCGCCGCTCCCCGCGACCGACTGGACGTACTGGTCGAACTGCTGCTGCTGTGCCTGCGCCTGCCTGATGTTGCGGTCCGCCATCCCGTCGTGGTTGACGATCAGGTAGGCCAGAACGCCGACGAACGGCACGAGGATCAGGAAGATCACCCAGATCGCTTTCTTCACCCCGCTCACGTCCTTGCGCCGGAAGAGGTCGATGAAGACCGTGATCAGGATCCAGAACCAGATCACCCAGAGGAAGATGATGATCATCGTCCACAGGATGTCGAGGAACGGATAGTCGGCTGCTAGCTGCATCGTTCTCCTTTCGTGTTCGAGCGGCGTGCCCGCGGCGTCATCATGCGGATCGGGGGAAGCTCCGGCAACCGACAACCGATCGTCGCTCGGTGCGCGAGGTCCCGGTCAAGGCGCGGACGGTGAGCGCCGCCCGCCGCCCGCCGCCCGGGCGCGGTAGAGCTGCGCCGGCAGGAGCGGCCAGAGCGCGAGCTCGCGGAGCGCGTCCCGGGCGGACGTCGCTGCGGCAGGGGTCTCGACTGTCAGGCGGATCCCCGTGCCCCGGAGGAGCCAGGCGAAGGCGGCACGCGCCCGCCGCGCGTGCCACGACGACGTGACCACGACCACCTCGGAGGCGTGGGCCCCGACGATGTCGGCGATCGCGTTGGCCGCGTTCTCGGCGGTCGTGCGGGCGTCCTCGTCGACGACGACGCGGCTCGCAGCGCCCCGCCACGCGGCCTGCATCAGGCTCGCCTCGGACGGCGTGTGCCGCTGCCGCGCCCAGCCCGAGAGCACGACCACGTCCTCGGCCGTGGTCAGCCGCGCAGCGTGCTCGAGCCGCGCGGCGCAGACCGGGTGCAGCGCGCCGGCGCCGCCGTCCGAGTAGCCGAGGACGACGACGACGCGCTGGCCGGGCTTCCGCTCGCGGCTGTCAGCCACGGTGCCGGCGGCGCCGGAGCCAGCCGACGAACAGCAGCGTGCCGACGACCGTGAGCACGAGCTCGATCGCCTTCTTCCCCTGCAGCTTCGACTCGCCGCTCGAGCGCTCCCGCATGTCGACCGGCACCTCCTCGACGCGCAGGCCGGCGTCGGCGAGCCGGATCAGGCCCTCGACCTCGGGCGCGCCGCTGACGTACGGCTGGGCGAGCAGCGGCAGCGCCGCGGCGTTGGCGGCGTACATGCCGCTGGTCGCGTCTCCGAAGCGGCGCCCCAGCCGGAGGCGCATCGCCCGGCGCAGCACGGCCGTCCCGAAGCGGCGGGCCGGCGAGGGTTTGTAGCGGTAGGCGGGATAGCCGTCGCCTGCCACGAAGCGCGAGCCCACCGCGACGTCGCACGCCCCGCTCCGCACCAGCGTGAGCAGCCGGTCGAGCTCGGCGACCGGGTGCTGCCCGTCGGCGTCGACGCGGCCGCAGTACGCGTACCCGCGCTCGGACGCCTCGCGCCAGCCGGCCGCGATCCCCGCCTGCAGCCCCCGGTTCTCGCCGAACGAGACGACGTCGGCGCCGTGCGCGCGGGCGAGGTCGGGGGTCGCGTCGGTCGACCCGTCGTCGATCACCAGCAGGTCGGCCTCGGGTAGCTCGCGGCGCAGCTCGTCCAGCACGCCCGGCAGGCTCGCCTCCTCGTTCCAGGCGGGGATGAAGACGACCGTGTCGCGCGCCTCGCTCACGACGCGAGAGCGTAGCCGGACCGCCCCGTCTGCCCGCGCGGGCGGCCCGTAGTAGGCTCGCCCCGAACACTGCGCGAGCGAAAGGGGATTCCAGTGCCGGGAATCGCAACGATGTCCGACGCGATCTTCGAGCTGGTCGAGGAAGGATCCTCGGTCGAGAAGCTCGCGGGCGGCTTCACCTTCACCGAGGGGCCGATCTGGCACCCGAAGGAGCAGCACCTGCTCTTCTCCGACATGCCGGCGGACATCCGGCGCCGGTACACGCCCGACGGCAAGGTCGAGGAGGTGCGGAACCCCTCGAACAAATGCAACGGGATGACGTATGAGGCCGACCTGTCGCTGCTCGTCTGCGAGCACGTCACGAGCTCGCTCGTCCGCGAGCGCTCGGACGGCACGCGGGAGACGGTTGCCTCGCACTTCGAGGGTAAGGAGCTGAACAGCCCCAACGACGTCGTCGTGCACTCGAGCGGCGCGATCTATTTCTCCGACCCCTGGTTCGGGCGGATGCCCGTGTTCGGCGAGGAGCGCGAGCGGCAGCTCGGCTGGCAGGGCGTCTTCCGCATCGCACCCGGCGGTGGCGACCCACAGCTCGTGGTCGCCAAGGACGCGTATGAGCAGCCCAACGGCGTCTGCTTCTCTCCAGACGAGAGCCTCTGCTACGTCAACGACACGCCGGGTGCGTTCATCAACGTCTACGACGTCGACGACGACGGCAGCCTCGCGAACGAACGTCGATTCTTCAGCGGGATCGGCAGCGGGGTGATCGAGGAGGGGATCCCCGACGGCATGAAGTGCGACGAGCGCGGGAACATCTGGGTGACGGGGCCGGGCGGGATCTGGGTGATCAGCGCCGCCGGCGAGCACCTCGGCGTGATCGAGGTGCCCGAGAACACCGGCAACCTCACGTGGGGCGGCGAGGACTGGCACACGCTCTACATCCCGAGCTCCACCTCGCTGTACTCGATCCGCACGATCGTCGGCCCGCGGCGCGAGCCGTACATGAGTTAGCGTGGGGTAACCCATGGTTCCCCCACGGGCCCCCTCCTTCACCGCAGCGCAGAGGACAGCTCGCAGCTGGCCTCCCGGCCGGCAAAGCCGGCCTCCGGCACCGGACTGCGGATCCACAGGAGCTCTCCCTTAGACCAGACGACGAAGGAGGAGAAACGTGAACGACGAGCTCTCGCTCGACCCCAGCCGGTGCGCGCTGATCGTCCAGGACCTGCAGAACGACGTGATCATCGAGGGCGGCGCCTTCGCCGAGTCGGGGTCGCCGGAGCACGCGAAGGAGCAGAACGTCGTGGAGAACGTCAAGGACCTGGCGGCGGCCTGCCGGGCGAAGGGCGTGCCCGTGATCCACGTGTGGTACATCGTCGAGCCCGGCGCTCCCGGCCTGAAGCTGAACGCGCCTCTGTTCAACGGCGTCAAGGACGGGAACGCGCTCGTCCGCGGCACCTGGGGCGCCGCGCCCGCCGAGGGCCTCGAGGCGCAGGAGGGCGACCACGTCGTCGAGAAGACGCGCATGAGCGCCTGGCAGGGCACGAAGCTCGAGAACATCCTGGCCGGGCTCGGCCGGGACACGGTCATCGTCACCGGCGCCTGGACGAACATGTCGATCGAGCACACGTCGCGCACGGGCGCCGACAAGGGGTACTTCATGGTCGTGCCCGAGGACGGCTGCTCGACGATGAACGCCGACTGGCACAACGCGTCGATCAACTACGCGCTACAGAACGTCGCGGCCGTGACCGACTGCGCGACGGTCAAGGCGGCGCTCGGAGCCTGAGCCGAGGGGGCGAGCTCGGCCCCGGGCCCGTCCCCGACGCACCGCCGTGCTGCGCGTTCCGCCCGTCCCCGCCGCGCTCGAGCGCATCGCCGGCTGGGCCTGGCGGCTGATCGCGGTCGGCATCGCCGCGGTCGTCGTGGTCGCGGCGCTCTGGTACCTGCGGGTGATCGTCCTGCCGGCCATCATCGCCCTGACCATCTCGCCGGCGCTGACGCCGATCGCCGACGCGCTGCGGCGGCGCGGCCACGAGCGGCCCGCGCCGGCGGTGGCCCTGCTCGTGGGTCTGGCCGCGATCGCTGCCCTGATCGCGATTGTCGCCGGCTCCGTGGTGGCACAGTACGACGAGCTGGCGGCCGCGGTTCAGAGCTCGGTCGACGACATCGCGGGCTGGCTCGAGGGTGAGCCGCTCAACCTGTCGTTCGACGACAGGACCGATCTCGAGAGCTCGCTCCAGGACTACTGGGACGAGGCCTCGGGCTACCTCGTCTCCGGGGTGCGCACCGGTCTGTCGGTGCTGACCGGGACGATCATCGCGGTCGCGCTCCTCTACTTCATCCTCCGCGACGGCCGTGCGCTGTGGCGCTGGGTGCTGGATCGCTTCTCGCCCGCGAACCGCGACGCCGTCGACCGCGCAGGCCGCCGCGCCTGGACGGTGCTCGGCGGCTTCGTGCGCGGGACGGCGCTGATCGCTGCGATCGACGCCGTCCTGATCGGCATCGGCCTCTGGATCCTCGGCGTGCCCGTCGCGTTCTCGCTCGCGGTGCTGATCTTCCTCGGCTCGTTCGTCCCCTTCGTCGGCGCGACGCTCTCGGGCCTCGTCGCCGTGCTGGTCGCGTTCGCCGACGAGGGCTGGGTGAAGGCGCTGATCGCCCTGGGGATCATCCTCGGCGTCCAGTTCCTCGAGGGGAACTTCCTGCAGCCGATCATCCAGAGCCGGACGGTCGACCTGCACGCCGCCGTGATCCTGCTCGCGGTCGCGGCCGGCGGTTCCCTCTACGGGATCGTCGGTGCGTACCTGGCGGTGCCGGTGACGGCGGTCGTCTTCACGGCGGTCAGGTCGCTCGCCGGCGAGCCGGTCGTCGCGCCGCCCGGCGACCCTGGCGGCGACGGCGGGTGAAGACGCGGGCGGCGCTCTTCCACGCGGTCGGCGAGCCGCTGACTGTCGAGGAGATCGACCTCGACGAGCCGGGCCCGGGCGACGTCGTGGTGCGGATGGCGGCGGTCGGGATCTGCGGCACCGATCTCCACCAGGTGAAGGGCGAGTTCCGCCGGCCGACGCCGATGGTGCTCGGCCACGAGGGCGCGGGCGTGGTGGAGGCGGTGGGCGACGGCGTGCGCGGCCTCGCTCCCGGCGACGAGGTCGTTCTCTCGTGGGCGCCCTCGTGCGGCGAGTGCGCCGACTGCCGCCGCGGGCGCCCGGCCGCCTGCGTGCCGCTGCACCGGGCGATCGGCGCGGGCACGCTCGTCGACGGGACGACCGGGATGACCTGGTGCGGCGAGCCGGTCTATCGCGGCACCGCGACCGGCTGCCTGGCCGAGCACGTCGTCGTCTCGTCGCGCGTGGCGCTGCCGACCGGGGGCGCGGTGTCGCTGCGCGAGGCCGCATTGCTCGGGTGCGCCGCGCTGACGGGCGTGGGGGCCGTGGCCTTCGCCGCCGGAGTGCGGGAGGGATCGTCGGCGCTCGTCGTCGGCGCGGGCGCGGTCGGCCAGTTCGTCGTCCAGGGAGCGCGGCTGGCCGGCGCCGCGACGATCGTCGTGGTCGACCCGATCGAGGCGCGCCGCGAGCAGGCGCTGCGTCTCGGCGCCACCCACGCGCTGCCGGCGGATGACCTCGCCGACGCGCTCGGCGAGCTCGCACCGGACGGGCTCGACTACGCGTTCGACGCGGTCGGGGACCCGTCGACGAGCCGGACGGCGCTGCAGCTCACCCGCAGCGGCGGTGTCTGCGTGATCGTCGGCCTGCCCGCGGTGGGGCTCCGGCTCGACCTCGACCCGGGCGATTTCACGCGGCGCGAGAAATGGCTGACGGGGACGATGTACGGCTCCGAGGACCCGGCCGTCGCGCTGCCGCTGCTGCTCGAGCACGTCGCCGCCGGGCGGCTCGAGCTGGGGTCGCTCGTCGGCCCGGTCTTCCCGCTCGAGCGCGCCGACGAGGCCGTCCGGGCGAGCCTCGCCGGCCCGCCCGGCCGCGTCGTCGTCGAGCCGTAGGACTACGTCCGAACGTCAGCCGCCGAGCCAGACGATCGCGTCGATCTCGACGTCGAACCCGATCAGGTTCGACTGCACCGTCGTCCGCGCCGGGAAAGGCTCGTGGAAGAACTCCCGGTAGACGGCGTTGATCTCCGCGAACGACTCCAGGTTGCGGAGAAAGACGCCGACGCGGACCGCGTTCTGCAGCTCGCCGCCGCCCGCGCGGGCGACGACGTCGAGGTTCTCGAGCGCCCGGCGCGCCTGCTCTGCGACGGTCTCGCCCACGCGCCTGCCGGTCTCGTCGAAGGGCCCCTGGCCGGCGAGGAACAGCAGGTTCCCGGCGCGGATCGCTTGCGAGTAGGGCCCGCGCGGCGCCGGCGCGCGGGCGCTCGAGACCGGCCAGCGTCCGTTCATCCGACCCGCCGCAGGGCGTCCAGCATCGGCCGAGGATACGCCAATCGACCTGCGTGGGCCGCAGGCGCCGCAGGCGCCTTGTGACTGATCGTCACAAGGCCCCGTCCCCGGGCTCCGGAAGCGCATCTGCGAGCACCTGGACCGCCTGCTCCTGGAGCCAGGTCAGGTAGCCGAACAGCGCCAGCTCCTGCGCCCGCGGGTCGCGCGGGTTGGGAAAGCCGGTGTACATGTCCTCGGTCACGCCCAGCCGCGTGCCGAGCACGAGCCGCAGGTCGTTGAGCGCCCCGATCCAGGCCGCGAGCTGCTCCTCGTCCAGGCGCGCGGCGCCCGCGGTCTCCTCGACGATCGCGAGCGCGCGGAGCTTCCCCGAGACGAGCTCGTCGCGCACCAGCCGGTCGTACTCGGCGTCGGCCTCCGAGTCGTCGAGGTAGGCGGGCGGAAAGAGCCGCGCCAGGCTGGGGTCCTCCTCGGCCAGCAGCGCGCGCAGCTGGCCGGGGAGCGTGCGCAGCAACTCGCGCTCCCGCGCGGGCAGGCGCAGCCGGATCTCCCCGGAGCGGGTGCGCTCGATGCGCCGGCGCGGCACCAGCATCCCTGAACCGTACGCGCGCGCCGAGACCGATGAGGAAGGCGCGGCGGCCGAGTCCTATCTGCGACCATCGACAGTCGAGACACGAGGAGGATTCCCGATGCCTGCACCAACGCTCGTCGTGGGCGCCCCGTGCTGGATCGACCTCTACAGCTCCGACACGGCCCGCGCCGCGGAGTTCTACGGGCAGCTCTTCGGCTGGACCGCCGAGCCGCCGGAGGAGGGGTTCGGCGGCTACTTCACGTTCACGAAGGACGGAAAGCACGTCGGCGGCTGCATGCACAACGACGGCCAGACGGGGGTGCCGGACGTCTGGACCGTCTACCTGATGACCGACGACATCGAGGCCACGGCCGAGGCAGCCGTCCGCAACGGCGGGCAGGTGCACCTGGCGCCGATGGCGGTCGCCGAGAACGGCCACATGGCCATGCTCGCGGACGCGGGCGGCGCTGCCGTCGGCGTCTGGCAGCCCGGCACGCAGCAGGGCTTCGAGGTGCGCAACGAGCTCGGCACGCCGAGCTGGTTCGAGCTCCACACGCGCGACTACGACGCCACCGTCGGCTTCTACCGCGACGTCTTCGAGTGGGACGCGCACGCGGTCAGCGACACGCCCGAGTTCCGCTACACGACGCTCGGCGACGGGGACGACCAGCTCGCCGGGATCATGGACGCGACGGCGTTCCTCCCGGACGGCGTCCCGGCCCACTGGTCGATCTACTTCGGCGTCCCGGACGCCGACGTGGCGCTGAAGGAGATCGTCGCGCTCGGCGGCAAGGTGCTCCGCCCGGCCGAGGACACCCCGTACGGGCGCCTCGCGCAGGCCGCCGACCCGACGGGCACGTCGTTCAAGCTCGTCGCGGACTGATCGTGTCGCCCCCGGCGCCGGCCGCGGCCGGCGCCGGGGCAGCACAATAGGCGGCGTGAGCACGCAGACGATCGATGCCCCCGTCCGGGTCGAGGAGCCCGACCTCGACGACGCCCCGATCGACGACCGGCCCTGGATCGTGATCGTCTGGAACGACCCGATCAACCTGATGAGCTACGTGACGATGGTCTTCCGCAAGCTCTTCGGCTACACGGAGGCCAAGGCGACGAAGCTGATGCTGCAGGTCCACCACGAGGGCAAGGCCGTGGTGTCCTCGGGGACGCAGGAGAAGTGCGAGCTCGACGTCTCGCGCCTGCACGCCCACGGGCTCTGGGCGACGATGCAGCAGGACTGACGGGCCTACGACGCCTCGAGCAATGCGTAGCCGACGCCGCGGACCGTCTGGATCAGGCGCGGCTCGCCGCCCGCCTCGAGCTTGCGCCGGAGGTAGCCGACGTAGACGCCGAGCGAGTTCGAGCCGGTGCCGAAGTCGTAGCCCCAGACGCGCTCGTAGATCTCCGACCGCGTCAGCACCCGGCCGGGATGGCGGAGGAACAGCTCGAGCAGGAGGAACTCCTTCGGCGTCAGCCGGACCGGGCGCGCACCGCGGGCGGCATGCCGGCTGCGCGGGTCGAGCGTCACGTCGGCGAAGCGTAGGACCGAGGACGGTTCCCCGTGCCGCCGCGGCGCCCGGATACGTACCCTCAGGGCCGCCCTGGCGACCCGTCTCAGCGGACGCAGGATCGCGCTCCCGTTCTCCTCTGTCACCGGGCCTTCGCCGGCGATCAGACGGTGCGCGTGCACGTGCCCCGCGGCACTCATGGCGGCGAACCTAGCACCGGGCGTTGTGAGGATTCTGTAAGGACGGGCCGGATCGTGCCGGACCGCACGTGGGCGTGCGGCGCCGATTCTTACGCGCGAGCGAGATTCCTTCACAAGTTCTTACGCACGGCGCCTTGACCGATCGGACGCGGGCGGGAAGGGTGGCGCCACACGATCGATGGGGGATGGCATGCGCGCATGCACGGTCGTGGCCACGGTGCTCGCGCTGGCGCTCGCCGGCGTCGTCGTCGCCACCACTCCGGCAGCCGCGTCGGAGCTGATCGCGCGGAACGCGTCCGACGTGACGCTCGCGGTGAGCCCGGCCGGCCGGGCGCTGGTCGGCTACCGCGCGCAGGGGCAGCGCCGCCACGTGCTCGCCTGGGGCGCGGTCGACGCCCTGCAGCCGGCCCGCGATCGCGACCAGGTCGCCTTCCGGCTCGACTACGCCGGCGGCGGGCCGACGTTCGAGGACGTCTGCGGGCCGTATCGCGGGCCGCCGCTGCACTGGCTGGTGACCGCGTGCACGGCGCCCGACGGCTCGCACTGGGCGCTCCAGGCCTGGCAGCGTGCCCTGCCGGTCTACGGCGTCGCGCCGACGCCGCGGCAGGCCGCCTGGGAGCTGCGGCTCTCGCACTGGACGGGCGACGTCGCGGCGCTGAGGGTGAGGCTGAACTGGGCCTACGGGCGCTTCCACCACCTGTTCGGGACGCTCACGTACCGGGGGCGGCCGGTACACGGGTTCCGCTCGACGCCCGCCGGCCAACCGCTGGACACGTTCGGGCGCAACGTGTACCTCGACACGCGCGACTCGGCCTACGGCGCGGGGTGGAAGCGCGAGAACGGCTTCCTGACGCACATGGGGAGCGGTGCGTTCTGCTACGGGCTGTTCCCGCACGACGGGCGGCCGTCCGGGGCCGGGCAGCGCTACCGCGCGACGGTCAGCGGCCCCGGCGTCACGCCCGACGTCGGGTGGGAGGCACCGGCCCCCGGCCCGTTCGTGCGTGCCCTGGACGTGGTCGCGAACGACCGGATCGAGTCGCTCGGCGACGCCCTCTGCCGGCCCAACTGACGGCGCGGCAGCCCCGGCCGGTCAGGCGCCAAGTAACACACTGTCACTTGGCTGGTCGGGCCTCGGACTCCCAGCGCTCCTTGTAGTCGTCGCGCACGGGCTGGAAGACGTCGATCACGAGCGCGCCCTCCGGGCCGCAGTAGGCGGAGTGCTCGACGCCGCCGGGGAGCACGTAGCCCTCCATGGGCCCGAGCTCGTGCGCCTCGCCGGCGACGACGAGCGCCTGCATCCCGCGCAGCACGATCCCGAGCTGCTCGTGCGGGTGCGAGTGCAGCGGCACGGTCGAGCCGGGCTCGAACTCGATCAGGTTGATCATCGCGCCGGCGCCGAACAGTGGCCGGCCGGTCACCCCGGCGATGAGCTCGAAGGGTCGCACGTCGTCGAAGCTGATGAACCGGGGCTCCATGCGGAGCGTCGATTATCGTCCGTGCCATGACGGCCGTCGAGAGCGCCCTGCTCCGCAGCCGCGGCTACGTCGACGGCGCCTGGGTCGACGCCGACTCGGGCGCGACGTTCCCGGTCGTGAACCCGGCGACCGGCGACGTCGTCGCGGACGTGCCGCGGATGGGCGCCGCGGAGACGCGCCGGGCGCTCGCGGCGGCCGAGCGGGCGCTCCCCGCCTGGCGGGGCCGCACCGCGAAGGAGCGGGCGCGCGTGCTGCGGCGCCTCGCCGACCTGATGGTCGACCGGGCCGACGAGCTGGCCGCGCTGCTGGTCACCGAGCAGGGGAAGCCGCTCGCCGAGGCGAAGGCGGAGCTCGCGTACGCCGCGTCGTTCTACGAGTGGTTCGGCGAGGAGGCCAAGCGCCTCGACGGGAAGACGATCCCGGCGCCGTGGCCCGGCTCGCGGATCGTCGTCACGCGGGAGCCGGTCGGCGTCACGGCCGGCATCACACCCTGGAACTTCCCCTCGGCGATGCCCGCCCGCAAGTCGGCCCCGGCGCTCGCGGTCGGGTGCACGATGGTGCTGAAGCCGGCCGAGCAGACCCCGCTCTCGGCGCTCGCGATCGCCGCGCTCGCCGAGGAGGCGGGCGTGCCGCCGGGGGTGCTCTCGATCGTCACCGGCGACGCCGAGGACGCGCCGGCGATCGGGAGCGAGCTGACCTCGAGCCCGATCGTGCGCAAGCTCGGCTTCACCGGCTCGACCGAGGTCGGCAAGCTGCTGATGGCCCAGTGCGCCGGCGGGCTGAAGCAGGTCTCGCTGGAGCTGGGCGGCAACGCGCCGTTCATCGTCTTCGACGACGCCGACCTCGACGAGGCCGTCGCGGGCGCGCTCGTCTGCAAGTTCCGGAACTCGGGCCAGACGTGCATCTCCGCCAACCGGATGCTCGTGCAGGACGGCGTCCTCGACGCGTTCCTCGAGCGGTTCACGGCGGCGGTCGCGAAGCTGAAGGTCGCGGACGGCTTCGCCGAGGGCGTCGACGTCGGGCCGCTGATCGACGAGCCCGCGCTCGCGAAGGTGGAGCGCCACGTCGGGAACGCGATCGAGGGCGGCGCCGAGCTCGTTCTCGGCGGCGGGCGGATCGAGGGGCAGTTCTTCCAGCCGTCCGTGCTGACCGGCGTCACCGCTGCGATGGCGATGAGCTGCGAGGAGACCTTCGGGCCGGTCGCGGGCATCGCGCGCTTCTCGACCGAGGAGGAGGCGGTCCGGATCGCCAACGACACGCCCTACGGGCTCGCCGCGTACTTCTACAGCCGCGATACCGGCCGCGTCTGGCGGGTCGGCGAGGCGCTCGAGTACGGCATCGTCGGCGTCAACACGGGCTTCATCTCCACCGAGGTCGCCCCGTTCGGCGGCGTCAAGGAGTCGGGCATCGGCCGCGAGGGGTCGAGCTACGGCGTCGACGACTGGGTCGAGCTGAAGTACTGGGCGCTCGGCGGTCTCGCGTGATCGGCAGCGCGTGATCCTCGAGCAGCGCGACTACCAGGTCACCACCGGGAAGCTGGCCGAGCTGGTCGGCCTCTACGAGAAGGAGGGGATCCCGATCCAGGCCGAGGTGCTCGGCGGCTTCGTGGGCGCCTTCACGGTCGAGATCGGGACGCTCTCGACGTACACGCACCTCTGGCGCTACGACAGCCTCGACCAGCGCGCCGAACGGCGGGCGGCCCTCCAGGCCCGCGAGGACTGGCAGGCCTTCCTCGGCAAGATCCTGCCCCTGATCCACACGCAGCAGAACCGGATCCTGGTGCCGACGGCGTTCTCGCCGCTCCGCTGATGGGCGTCCTCGACGGCAAGGTCGCGATCGTCACGGGCGGCGCGCAGGGGATCGGCCGGGCGATCGCGGACGGGCTCGCGCGCGAGGGCGCGCGCATCGTCGTCGCCGACCTGAAGGGCGCCGAGGAGGCGGCCGGCGCGTATGCGGACGGGCTGGGCGTCACCGCCGACGTGGCCAACGAGGAGGACGTCCAGCGCCTGGTCGACGAGACGGTCGGGCGTCTCGGCTCGGTCGACGTGCTCGTCAACAACGCGGGCCTCTACGCCTCGCTCGCCATGCGCCCCTTCACCGAGATCCCGCTCGCCGAGTGGCGGCAGGTGATGGACGTCAACGTCGCGAGCATGTTCCTCACGTGCCGCGCGGTCGTGCCCGTGATGCGCGGGCAGGGCGGCGGCAAGATCGTGAACATCTCGTCGGGCACGCCGTTCCGTGGCGTCCCGTTCCTGCTGCACTACGTGACCAGCAAGGGCGCCATCGTCGCCTTCACGCGCGCCGTCGCGAAGGAGCTCGGCAAGGACGCGATCCACGTCAACTGCGTCGCGCCGGGCTTCACGATGTCCGACGGCGTCAAGGAGCATCCCGAGGTGATCGAGAAGCTCCGCGAGGTCTCCGTCGCCGCCCGCACGATCCAGCGCGACCAGGAGCCCGAGGACGTCGTCGGCGCGGTCGTCTACCTCTGCTCGCCTGCAGCGGACTTCGTCACGGGTCAGACCATCGTCATCGACGGCGGGCAGTATTTCCATTGAGGCTGTCGCTGTACGAGTTCGAGACAGGTGCCGAGACGATCGGCGGCGACCGCATCGTCTACGACCTCGCCGGCGACAAGGCGTACTTCGGCGCCGCCCAGGTCGAGGGCCGCGCGCTCGTCTGGCAGCTCGACCGGGATGCCGCCGAGGCGGAGGGCGCCCTGCTCTCGCACGACGTCAGGCTCGACCCGTTCGCGGACTGGGTCGTGCGTTGCGACCGCGTCGACTTCCCGCGCGGGGGCGTCGCTCACCTGCACACGCACCCCGGCCCGGGGATCCGCTACCTGCTCCAGGGAGAGATCGAGATCGTCACCGAGGGCCGGTCGACGTTCCACGGCCCGGGCGGCACCTGGTTCGAGAGCGGGCCGGAGCCCGTGCTGGCGCGCGCCTCGCAGCACGGGGAGACGGCGTTCGTGCGCGTGCTGCTGCTGCCGGCCGAGTGGCAGGGGAAGCGGACGATCCGCTACGTCAACCCGGAGGACGAGGGCCTGCCGAAGCTGCAGCGGGCGACGATCCTCCTCGAGCACGCGCTGACACTCCGTTGAGCCGCGACGGCGGGCGGATCCTCGTCGACCAGCTCGCGCTGCACGGTGCCGAGCTCGCCTTCGGCGTCCCCGGCGAGAGCTACATCGCCGCCCTGGACGCGCTGCTCGACTCGCCCGTGCGATTCGTCACCTGCCGGCACGAGGTCGGGGCCGCCAACATGGCCGACGCGTACGGCAAGCTGACCGGCCGGCCGGGGATCTGCTTCGTAACGCGCGGCCCGGGTGCCACGCACGCGGCCTGCGGCGTCCACACGGCCTTCCAGGACTCGACGCCGCTCCTGCTCCTGATCGGCCAGGTCGCCCGCGACACGCTGGATCGCGAGGCGTTCCAGGAGGTCGACTACCGGCAGATGTTCGCGCCGCTCGCGAAGTGGGTCGCACAGGTGGAGCAGGCGGCGCGGCTGCCCGAGCTGGTCGCGCGCGCGTTCCACGTCGCCACGTCCGGGCGGCCGGGCCCGGTCGTGCTCTCGCTGCCCGAGGACGTGCTGTCGGAGGCGGCCGACGTCGCCGACGCGGCGCCGTTCACGCCGGCCGAGCCGGCCCCCGGCGCCGACGAGCTCGCGCGCCTGCACGGGCTGCTCCGCGGCGCGGAGCGCCCGCTCGTCGTCGTCGGCGGGGCGCCGTGGAGCGCGCAGGCTCACGCGGACCTCGGTGCCTGGTGCGAGCGCAACGCGCTCCCCGTGGCGACGGGCTGGCGCTGCCAGGACTACGTCGACAATGCCTCGCCGTCGTACGCCGGGCACCTGACCCTCGGGCCGGACCCGCGCCTCGCCGCCCGCGTGCGCGAGGCCGACGTGCTCCTCGCCGTGGGCGCGCGGCTGGCCGACATCGAGACGGGCGGCTACGACTACCTCGAGCTCCCCCGTCCCCGGCAGGCGCTCGTGCACGTCCATCCCGACCCGGACGAGCTCGGCCGGGTCTTCCAGCCCGAGCTGCCGATCGCGGCGAGCCCGGCGCGGTTCGCCGCTGCGCTCGCCGGGCTGCCGCCGCTCGACGGGGCCGCCTGGGCGCCCCGGACCGAGCAGGCGCACGCCGAGTACCGCGAGAACCTCCGGCACCGCGTGCTGCCCGGCGACCTCGACATGGGCGAGGTGATGGCCTGCCTGCGGGCGCGGCTGCCCGAGGACGCGATCCTGACGAACGGCGCCGGCAACTTCTCCGTCTGGGCGCACCGGTTCTACGAGTTCCGCCGCTACCGGACGCAGCTGGCCCCGACGAGCGGCGCGATGGGCTACGGCCTCCCTGCCGCGATCGCCGCGAAGCTCCTCCACCCGGAGCGGACGGTGGTCGCGTTCGCCGGCGACGGCGACTTCCTGATGACCGGCCAGGAGCTCGCGACCGCGATCCAGCTGGCCACGCCGATCGTCGTCCTCGTGGTCAACAACGGGATGCTGGGCACGATCCGGATGCACCAGGAGCGCCACTACCCCGGCCGCGTCAGCGGCACCGATCTCGTCAACCCGGACTTCGCCGCGCTCGCGCGCGCCTACGGCGCGTTCGGTGCGGTCGTCGACCGGACCGACGGGTTCGAGCCGGCGTTCGAGGCGGCTCTCGAGTCGGGCCTGCCCGCCCTGCTCGAGCTGCGCGTCGACCCGGAGGGAATTACCCCGCGGCAGACGATCGGCGAGATCCGCGAGGCGGCCGCGGCGCGGGCCCAGAGACGCTGACGGCATCCCTCGAACGAGGGATCGCCGGTGGCGTCGTCGGCGCCCACACTCAGAGGGTGGGACGGGCGGGAATCGCGGCGCTGACGCTGGCCCTCGCGGGCGTGCTCGCGACTGCGGCGGCGGGCGCCGGCGCGGCGGTCACGGTCGCGGAGGCCTCGAAGCGCTTCAAGGCGGCCTCCGGCTTCGCGCTCGTCAAGAAGGCGAGGGCCTCGTACCCGGGCCACTACGCGGCGCTCGACACCGGCGCGCCGTCGATCACAAAGTCCGCCCGGTTCGGCACGTTCACGCTGTTCGTCGTCACCGGCCCGGACGTCGCCGGCGAGGTCCGAGAGTTGCTCGCGGACACGCACACGGGCGCGCTGGGCAGGCCCGACGCCCGCGGGATCCACTGGGAGCCCGGCCGCACGCTCTCCGGCACGCGCTACTGGCTGGCCAAGAAGCGCTACGGGGCGAACCTCGTCCTCTGGTGGTACGGCCCCGCGGTCAGGAAGACCGACGCGGCCTTCGCGCGGCTGCACGGCGTGCTCCGCAAGAGCGTCGTCGGCTGACGCTGCTCGGATAGGGTCGGCGGATGCGGCAGGAGTACCGCGTCCCGGGCCAGGCGGAGCCGATCTC
>DATBMD010000236.1:0-13584 GCA_036555085.1 Gaiellaceae bacterium | reverse complement strand
GTGAGGTACTCGCGGATCTCCCAGGGGGTCACCTGCTCGTGGTAGCGGTCCCACTCGTCGCGTTTCACCCGGATGAAGTAGTCGACGTAGTCCTCCTCGCGGGCCCGGCCGAACGCGGCCCGGAGCACGTCGTCCTGCTCGAGCTGGATGGTCGCGACCATCAGGTTCGTCGGCAGCGTCTCCAGCCCGCGCGCGCGGAGCTCGTCGTAGGGGACGGCGTAGAGGTTCTCCGAGTTCGGCTCGCCGGGGCCGAGGGAGCGCTCGATGCCGTCGAGCCCCGCGGCGAGGATGGCGGTCGCCGCGAGATACGGGTTGCAGGCGCCGTCGATCGTCCGGTCCTCGACCCGGCCGGGGCCGGGGATCCGCAGCATCTGCGTGCGGTTGTTGTAGCCGTAGCTGATCCAGACGGGCGACCAGGTGGCGCCGCTCGCGGTCGAGCCGACCTTGAGCCGCTTGTAGGAGTTGACGGTGGAGGCGGTGACGCAGCTGTACGCCCGCGCGTGCTCCTTGAGACCGCCGATGAAGTGGTAGGCGAGCTCGGACAGCCCGAAGCCGCGCGGGTCCGCCTCGTCGAGGAACAGGTTGACGCCGTCTCGCCAGAGCGAGATGTGGAAGTGGCAGCCGTTGCCCGTCAGGTTCGTGAACGGCTTCGGCATGAACGTCGCCAGCATGCCGTGCTCCTCGGCGAGCTGGTGCACCATGTACCGGAAGAAGATCGCCCGGTCGCAGCTCGTGAGCGCGTCGGCGTACGTGAAGTTCTGCTCGAACTGCCCGTTCGCGTCCTCGTGGTCGTTGGCGTAGTTGCCCCAGCCGAGCTCGTTGACGTACCGCGAGACCGTTGTCAGGAAGTCGAACTGCCGGGTCAGCCCGTTGAGGTCGTAGCAGGGCTTCTCGAGCGTGTCGAGGCGGTCGGCGACCTCGATCGAGCCGTCGTCGCGCAGGTTGACGAGGAAGTACTCGAGCTCGAGCCCGATCTTGAGCTCGTAGCCCTGCTCCTCGGCCTTCGCGAGCATGCGCCGGAGGATCGTCCGCGGGCAGTACGGCCACTCGTCCCCCTCGACGGTGACGTCGCACGCGAAGCGGGCGAGCTTCTCGCGCCAGAGGATCGGGGTGAAGCTGTCGAGGTCGGGAATGGCGGCGATGTCCGGGTCGCTGGGCTCCTGCCCGATCTCACCCGCGGCGAAGCCGGCGAAGCCGGCGCCCTCGGCGGCCAGCGCCTCGAGATCGGCCTTCGAGCGCACCGGCACGAGCTTCGCGCTCGGCCGCGCGTACATGTCGACGAACTGCGCGAAGGCGAACTCGATGTGCCGCTGCTGGAACTCCTTCCAGAGCACGTCGAGCCTGGCCGCGGCATCGGTCATGACACTCCCCCTTCTCGGCGTCGGGTGCTCCCTTCTACCACCGTCCCGGCGCCGCGGGAAAGGTCCGGTTCCTCCACCCCGAAGAGCGGCTATGTGTCGCTGTTCGCCGTTCCCAGAGCGGCTTTCAGCTTGACCATCTTGACGGCGATCTCGACCGTCAGCCAGTCGTCGCGCCGCAGGTCGAGGCCGGAGAGCTCCGCGATCCGGCGCAGCCGCTGCCGCAGCGTGTTGGGGTGCACGTAGAGCGCCTCCGACGTCGCCGAGATGTTGCCGCGCCTGCTGAGGAACTCCTCCAGCGTCGCGATCAGCGACGAGCCGCGCTGGCGGTCGTAGTCGAGCAGCTTCGCGACCGCGTCGACCGTGGGATCGCGGACGCCGCCGTCGAGAGCGACCTTCAGCAGGTACTTGTAGGCGCCGAGATCCTCGTAGGTCGCGACCGCACGCTCCCGCTTGAGCACGGCGGTGCCGACGAGCGCCTGACGGGCCTCCTCGAAGCCGGTCGCGAAGCTCTGCTCGCCCGCGCACACGCTCGAGACGCCGATCGCGACGGCCCCTCCCAGCTCCGCGTGCAGGTGGGCGAGGCGGTCGACGAGCGCGTTCGCGCCCGCCGGCGGCACGCGCACGAGCGCGCGCAGGCTGTCGTCGCGCCCGTCGAAGAGGCAGCCGTCGCCGAGCCCTGCCAGCACGCGCTCGACGGCGTCGTCGGCGGGCTCCGCGATCAGCACGACGTGCGGCAGCGAGAGGTTGCAGCCCAGTCGTGCGGCGCGTCCCTCGAGCTCGCCGCTGCTGCGGCCCGCCGCCAGCTCCTCGAAGAAGTCCTTGATCAGATTCTTCTCCGTCAGGTGCTCGATCAGCTGCACCTTCTTGATCCCCACGGCGACCTGGCTCGCGACGGCGCGTCCGAGCTCGACGCGCGCGCTGCCCTCGGCCTCGAGCAGCCCGAGCAGCTCGTCGCTCGCAACCAGCGGGATGGCGAGCCGCAGCCCCCGCCCCGCCCGCGCGAGCTCCGGCCCGAGCTCGGCCAGCCCGATCGAGTCGCGAGCGCCACCGCCGGCGGGGTGCGACGCCCGGCGCTCGAGCTGCTCGCTACCGGCGTCGAGCAGGTAGAGGTGGCAGGCGCCGGCGGCGAGCAGCGTCTGCGCGCGCGTCGCCGCGACGGCGACCAGCTCGTCGATGCTCGAGGCGGTCGCGACCGCCTCGGCCAGCTCGGCGAGCTGCTCGAGCTCGGCCACGCGGGCGCGCGCCTCCTCGTAGAGGCGGGCGTTCTCGATCGCGCCCGCGACGAGCGAGGCGGACGAGACGAGGAAGTCGACCTCGCCGTCGCTGAACTCACGGGGCGCCTCGGTGTGGGCGGTGATCACGCCGATGACGTCTCCCGCACGGCTCACGATCGGCAGCGCCAGGAGCGACTGGAAGCGCTCCTCCTCCAGCTCGGGGACGTACTTCGTCCGTGTGTCCGCCAGCGCGCCCTCGCGGATGAACGCGGGCTCGCGCTGCTCGGCGGCCCACCACGCCAGCCCCTCCCCGCGGGCGAGCGTGATCGCCCCGACGTGGCGCGCGTACGGCGGCGAGGCCGCCCGCATGACGAGCCGGTCTCCCTCGGCGTCGACCAGGTAGACGAAGCAGGCGTGCACGCCGCTCCCCTCCGACAGCAGCCGTACGACCGCGCGCAGCACCTCTCCCAGCTCGAGCGTCGAGGCGACCGTCGAGACGATCTCGTGCAGGATCCTGATGTCCCCCGTGCGGGTCGGCATGAAGCGATCGTAGGCGCCGCGCGCCCGGTCTTCCAGCCCGGCGATCCGTAGAACCCCGCGCCGACGGACCGTGCGGCGCCCGATGCGGTGTCGGGCGAGCGACCCCACGATGGGGACGACGAAGGAGGTCGAGATGAAGCGGATCGTGATCGGCTACGACGCCACGCCGGAGGCGGAGCGCGCTCTGGAGCGCGCCGGAGAGCTCGCCCGGGCGTTCGCCGCCGAGGTGATCGTCACGAGCATCGCGCCGATGCTGACGGCTGCGGGGCGAAGCGTCGGGCCCTACGACCCGACCGACCCGCCGTCCGCGCACCGGGCTCAGTTGGAGCTCGCGCACGCGACGCTCGAGCGGTTCGGCGTCGACGCGGAGGTCGTCCCCGGGCTCGGCACGGCCGCGCCCGCGATCGTCGAGCTCGCGGAGGAGCGCGAAGCCGACCTGATCGTGGTGGGCGGACGGCACCTGAACGCGCTCGAGCGACTGCTCGGCGGAAGCGTCAGCGACGGGGTCGCTCACCGTGCCGGCTGCGACGTGCTGATCGTCCACTGACGCGCCGGGGGCGCGCTCAATGGCGCGCGACGGCGCCGAGGTGGCGCTCGAAGGCGCCGGTCTCGACGATCTCCGCCATCTGAGCGACCACGTGCCGAAGCTCGTCGTCGCTGGTGAAGAAGTGCGGCCCGAGCCGGATGCCGGCGTCCGGCCGGAAGTCGCACAGCACCTGGCGCTCGGCGAGCTCCCGGTGCACGGCCGGGAACTCCGGCACGGCGACCGTCACGGTGCCCGCGCGGCGGGCCTGGTCGCGCGGGCTCACGACCTCGAAGCCCGCGTCCTCTGCAAGGGAGATCAGGAGCTCGGTCTGGCGGAGCGAGTTTGCGCGGATGCGGCCGACCCCGACCTCCTCGATCAGGTCGTAACCGGCCGTGGCCGCGTAATGGGCGGGCACGTTCGGCGTCCCCGTCAGGAAGCGCACGGCGCCGGCGGCGTAGCGCATCTCCTCCTCGAACGCGAACGGCTGCTCGTGCGCCTGCCAGCCGGTCGCGGTCGGCTCCAGCTGCTCGGCGAGGTCGGGCCGAACGTAGAGCCAGCCGTTGCCCGGCCCGCCGCAGAGCCACTTGACCGAGCCGCCGACGGCGAAACCGACCCCGAGCGCCGTCACGTCGAGCGGGACGATGCCCGCGGACTGGTAGGCGTCGAGGACGACGTGCGCGCCCGCCTCGTGCGCGCGGCGAACGATCGGCTCGACGTCCTGGATCTCGCCGGTCTTGAACAGCACGTGGCTGATCGGAACGAGCAGGGTCCGCTCGTCGATCGCGGCCAGGATCGCGTCCTCGTCCTCGCAGACGACGACCTCGAGGTCGGGCTGCGCCTGGTAGAGGTAGCGCACCGACGGGAAGTTCGCCCGTTCGTAGACGACGCGGTTGCGGTGGGGGTCGACCGGCCGGAAGCACGAGAGCACGACCGACTCGGCGACGGCGACGTTCTGGTGCATCACGGTCGAGCCGGGCGGAGCGCCGATGATCCGCCCGACCTGGTCTCCCACCGTCATCGGCATCGTCCACCAGCCCTCGGCCCAGGCGCGGATCCCGCGCTCCGCCCAGGTGCGCGCGTACTCCACGACCCGGTCTGCCGCGGCCGCGGGCATCGCCCCGAGCGAATGGTTGATCAGGTACGTCGTGTTGGCGAGGATCGGAAACTCATCGCGGTAGTCCAGGAGGTCGCGCATGAGCGGCAGCGTAGAGGACTGGGAGTCGTTCTTCGGCGAGGACTACCTGCGCACGTTCGTCCCGTTCCTCGACGACGAGCGGACGCGGACGGAGGCGCTCGGCGCGGTCCGGCTCGCGGGTGTCGAGCCCGGCGCGGAGGTGCTCGACTGTCCGGTCGGATTCGGCCGCCATGCGATCGTCCTCGCCCGGGAGGGCTATCGGGTGACGGGCGTAGACGTCTCCAGGGTGCAGCTCGCCGAGGCCGAGCGCCGACGTGGCGACGACGAGTGGCCGCGGCTCGTCCGAGCTGACTACCGGTCGTTGCCGTTTCCCGACGCGAGCTTCGACTGCGCGCTCAACCTCTTCACTGCGCTCGGCTACCAGGAGAAGCACGAAGACGTCGGCGTCCTCGCCGAGCTGCGCCGCGTCCTCCGCCCGGGGGCCGCGCTGATCGTCGAGACGATGCATCGCGACCGGGTCGTGCGCATGTTCCGCCAGCGCATGTGGGAGGACCTGCCCGAGGGCGGCTACTTCCTCCAGGAGCACGAGTGGCACCCCATCTCGAGCACGGTTGGGATGCGGCACGTCCTCGTCACGGCGGACGGCGAGGTGCGCGAGCGAAGGGCGGTGCACCGGCTCTACACCGTCACCGAGCTGGCGGAGATGGGCCGCGCCGCCGGCTTCGCCGACGTCGAGGCGTTCGAGGGTTGGGACGGCGAGCCGGTGACCCTGGAGACCGCCAGGGTGGTGCTGCGGCTGCGATGAGGGCGATGGTGCTCGAGCGGCCGGGCGAGCCGCTCGTCGCGGCGTCGATCGCCGATCCCGTCGCGGCGCCGGGGGAGCTGCTCTTGCGCGTGCTCGCCTGCGGGGTCTGCCGGACCGACCTCCACGTCGTCGACGGGGAGCTGCCACGGCCGAAGCTGCCGCTCGTCCCGGGCCACCAGATCGTCGGCGAGGTGGTGGCGGGCCCGCGTGCGGGTGAGCGCGTCGGCGTCCCCTGGCTCGGCTGGACCTGCGGTAGGTGCCGGTATTGCGCGGCCGGCGCCGAGAACCTCTGCGACGAGGCCCGCTTCACGGGGTACGACCTCGACGGCGGCTACGCCGAGCTGGCCGCGGCCGACGAACGCTTCTGCCTCCCGCTCCCGGAGGGCTTCGCCGACCTGCAGGCGGCGCCGCTGCTCTGCGCGGGGCTGATCGGCTACCGATCGCTGCGTGCGGCCGGCGACGGCGAGGTGGTCGGCCTGTACGGCTTCGGCGCGGCTGCGCACATCGTCTGCCAGGTCGCGCTCTGGGAGGGGCGGCGCATCTTCGCCTTCACGAGGGCGGGCGATCGAGACGCCCAGGCGTTCGCGCGCGAGCTCGGCGCCGGCTGGGCGGGCGCCGTCGGGGCCGAGCCGCCGGCTGAGCTCGACGCGGCGATCGTCTTCGCGCCGGCCGGCGAGCTCGTGCCGGCTGCGCTGAGGGCGGTCCGCAAGGGAGGCGTGGTCGTCTGCGCCGGCATCCACATGAGCGACATCCCGTCGTTCCCCTACGAGCTCCTCTGGGGCGAGCGCGTGCTGCGTTCCGTGGCGAACCTGACCCGGCGTGACGGCGAGGAGTTCCTCGCGCTCGCGCCGCGCGTGCCGGTGCGCACCGAGGTCGAGGCGTTCCCGCTCGAGCAGGCGGGCGAGGCGCTGGCGCGCCTCCGCGCGGGCCAGATCCGCGGCGCCGCGGTGCTCGTGCCGTAGGCCGCGGCCCGATCGTCGCGCGGCAGCGAGCGAACGTGCGACGCCTCGACGGGCAGCGCCTCGTCGAGCACCCAGGGCGTGCCACTCATGGGGCCGGCTTGTACGCCTTCAGCGTCGTGCCGTAGGCGCCGTACTTCTTCGCCTTTCGGCGCGTGTCCTCGAAGCTCGAGCGGGAGTAGGTGTCGACGAGCTGGCCAGTCTCGATCCGCTCGAACCCGTGCCGTTCCAGGAGCCTCGCGTACGCTGCCTCCAGCAGCGCCCCGGCAATTCAGCCGGTCCAGAGGTCGATGTTGCGCCGGCCCTCGTCGCTGACCGGGTTCTGGATCGTCACGTCGGCGATCTGCATGCGCCCGCCGGGGACGAGCACGCGGAACAGCTCGGCGAAGACGGCGTCCTTGTCGGGGATCAGGTCGATGACCCCGTTCGAGACCACGACGTCGAAGCTCCCGTTCGGGAACGGCAGCGCCTCCGCCTCCGCCTCGACGAACTCGACGTTCTCCGCGCCCAGCTCGGCCGCGGCAGCGCGCGCCTTGGCGAGCATCTCCGGCGTCATGTCGATCCCGGTCACGCGCCCGTGCGGGCCGACCATCTGCGAGGCAACCAGCGAGTCGGTGCCGGCGCCGGACCCGAGGTCGAGGACGCGCTCGCCCGGCTCGAGCCGGCCGAGGCTCCACGGGTTGGCCACGCCGGCGAAGGAGTCGACGGCGCCGTCGGGCACGTTCGCCAGCTCCGGCGGGTAGTCGAGGTCCTCGGCCCACGCGCGGCCGGTCGGGAAGATGAAGCCCTGCTCGGGCTCTTCCGAGACCGACGCGTAGGTCTTCTTGATCTCGCTCTTGAGGAGAGCGACGTCGATGTCTACGTCTGTTGCCATGCCGTCCCTCCGGTGTCAGTAGCTGAAGACGGTTGCACCGTCGCCGATCCAGTTCCAGAGCGGCGTCGCCCCGCCGAGCTCTGCGTTGTCGACCAGCGTGTCCTTGTCGAGCTTGCGCGAGTCGAAGCAGATCGGGCAGACCAGCAGCCGCCCGCCGTTGTCGGCGTACTGCTGGAAGAGCCGCGCGATCGGCGGGCAGCCCTCGCACGCGACTCCGTCGGCATACCCGGGCAGGCCGAGGCGAACCGCCTCCTTCGTCAGGAACATCGTCACCTGCCTGCCCTGCTCCGCCGCGGCGCCGGCGACCAGGAACGCGACCGTGACGCGCTCGGCGTCCTCCAGGCCCGTGGCGAGATTGACCACGACCCTTGCGTTGTCGGCCATCTCATTCCCTCCCTTCGAGTCGAGATTCAGACGGCGGGTTGCAGCGCCGGCCCCGGTTTCCAGGACGTGCCGGCAACGATCAGTCCGCTCGCGGCGGTGAGGACCGTGACGATCAGGATCGCCGCCTCCGGGGAGGCGGCGTCGGCGCCGATGCCGGCGATCAGCGCGCCGACGACGAAGCCGAAGTCGCGCCAGAAGCGATAGACGCCGATCACGCGCGCGCGGTCTCGCGGCTGGGTCGCGTCGGAGACGGCCGCGATCAGGGTCGGGTAGACCATCGCGGTGCCCGCGCCGAGGAGGAGCGCGGCGGCGAGCGACGGCCCGAACGCGCCGTCGCCTGCCATTAGCAGCGCCAGCGCGGCGGCCTGCACCAGCATGCCGCCGACGATCAGCGGCTTGCGCCCGATGTGGTCTGAGAGCCAGCCGGTGAAGAGCTGGCCGGCGCCCCAGACGACCGGGTAGGCCGCCGAGACGACCGCGATCTCGCGCACGCTCGCGCCGCTGGCGGCGAGGTACAGCGGCGCGAGGCCCCACGCGAGCGCGTCGTTGAGGTTGTTGACGAGCCCGGCCTGGCTGCAGGCCCGCAGGACCGGGTCGCGCAGGGTCGCGTGGGCGAAGGCGTCGCCGAGCCCAGCGTGGGCAGGCGCCTGTCCGCCGCTTCGCTGCTCGAGCGCCACGTGCGCCTCCGTGTCCCGGATCGCGAAGGCGCTCACCAGCACACCCGCCAGCGCGATCGCGGCTGCCCCGACCCAGACGACCGTCCGGGGCGCATAGCTCGCCGCCAGCGCGCCGGTTGCGAACGCCGCGGCTGCCACCCCGAGGTAGCCGGCCGCCTCGTTCAGGCCGAGCGCGAGCCCGCGGCGGGCCGGGCCGGCCAGGTCGATCTTCATCACCACCGTCATCGACCAGGCGAACCCCTGGTTCACGCCGAGCAGCAGGTTCGCGGCGACGACGAACCACCACGACGGCGCGAGCCCGATCAGGATGGGCACCGGTAGCGCGATCACCCACCCGATGATCAGCAGCCGCTTGCGCCCGAGTCGCTCTGCGAGCTCCCCCGAGACGAGGTTGGCGGCCGCCTTGGCGGCGCCGAACGCGACGACGAAGGCAAGGATCGTCGCCGTCGACTCGAGGCCGAAGTCCTCCTCGCCGACGAGCGGGAGCACGCTGCGCTCGAGCCCGACCATCGCGCCGACCAGGGCGTTCAGCCCGACGAGCAGCGAGAACTGCCCGGCGTTCGCGCGCAGGCCGAGGGCGACCGCTGCCATCAGGACGCGGCGACCTCCACCGCGCCCGCGCGGTTCGCGGCGACGATCCGTGCCTGGTCGGCCGGGGGCGGCGGCGCGTCGGCCAGCACGGCGTCCGCGAACGCCTCCGGGTCGGCGAGCGCGAGCAGGGCGTTGTGGGCTCGCTCGAACCCGATCGAGGAGACCGGGTTCCCCGACAGGCCGCGACCGCAGACCGAGCCGCCGTAGTGGCTCGGGTAGAGGACGACGTGGTCCGGCAGCTCGAGCAGGCGCCGCAGGCTCGCCCGCAGCGCGATCGCCTGGCCGCGGGCATCGCCGGCGACGTGCAGGTCGGGCCGGCCGACGTCCCCGATCAAGAGCGAGTCGCCGCTGAACACGAGCCACGGCTCCTCCGTCCCGCGGCGGCGGTCGGCGACCGCGTACGCGTGGTGGGCCGGGGCGTGCCCGGGGGTCGCGATCGCGGTCACCAGTGTGTTGCCCAGCGGCACGACGGCGCCGTCCGCGAGCGCCTCGTGCTCGAACGCGACCCTGGCCCCCGCCGGGAGATAGGCGGTCGCGCCGGTGCGCTCGACGAGCGCCGGCAGCCCGGAGACGTGGTCGGCCTGGACGTGGGTCTCGAACACCGCCACGATCGGCGCGCCCAGCGCCGAGGCCGCCGCCAGGTACTCGTCCACGAGATCGGCGTGCGGATCGACCACGGCCAGCTTCCCGTGCGTCCCGCAGCCGAACAGGTAGCTCGCGCACGAGGTGGTGTCGTTCAGAAAGGGGCGTAGCAGCATCGTTCTCCTCTCTCAGGCGGTCGCCTCGACGGGGAGCCCGGCCCGCCGCCACTCGGGGTAGCCGACGTCCAGCCGCCGCGCGTCGAAGCCGCGGCCGCGCAGGAGGCGGACGGCGTCGTCCGCGTAGACGCAGTAGGGGCCCCGGCAGTACGCGACGATCTCCTCTCGCGGCGACAGGCCCAGCGCCAGGGTCTCGAGCGACGTCAGGGGAGCCGACCGCGCGCCGGCGATGTGACCGGCCTCGTATTCGGCCTCTGGCCGAACGTCGAGCAGGACGACCTCGCCCCGGGCGAGCCGCGCTGCGAGCTCGTCGGCCGAGACCTGCTCGACCTCGGCCCGGTCGCCGAGATACTGCTCGGCGAGCACGTTCACCTCCGCCACGTGGCGGACGGCGACGTCCCGCACCGCGCTCCACAGCTCGGCCACCCGGTCGCTCGCGAGCCGGTAGATGACGAAGGTCCCTTCGCGGCGCGAGCGCACGAGACCGGCCCGGGCGAGCACCTGCAGGTGCTGCGACGTGTTGGCCACGCTCTGCGAGATCTCGCCCGCGATCTCGTCGACCGAGCGCTCGCCCTGGGCGAGCACGTCGACGATCTCCGCCCGGCGTCCGCTGCCGAGCGCGCGGGCGACGGAGGCGAGGGAGTCGAAGAGCGCCGCCTTCGCTTCGCTTCTCATTTCCTCAAGATATCAATTGAATGCGTGAAAGGGGCCGCCAGATCGCCAGGGTCGCTCGCTGAGCCGGGCACTAGAGTCCTTCCCGGATGGACATCGCTCTCGCCGTCGCCGCCGCGTTCCTGTTCGCGTTGGGGCTGGTGCTGCAGGAGAAGTCGGCGTCGACCCTGCCGGCGGAGGCTGTCGGTGCGGGCTTCCTGGTGCGGCTCGTCAGGCAGCCCGTCTGGCTGCTCGGTGGCGCCGCCCAGGTAGCGGGGTTCGTGGCGCAGGCGATCGCGCTCGGCATCGGGCGCATGGTGATCGTCCAGCCGCTGCTGATCCTCACGATCGTGTTCGCGCTGCCGCTCGGCCGGGTGATCGAGAAGCGGCGCATCAAGCGGAACGAGTGGATCGGCGCCGCCGTCGTGACGGTCGGGCTGGGGGCGCTGCTGATCACGAGCAAGACGGACGAGGGCTCCGACGACGCGGCGTTTCTCCGCTGGGCGATCATCGGCGGGATCACTGTGGGCGCGGCAGTGGTGCTGTTCCTGCTCGCCAAGGGGCGGGTGCCGACCATACGCGCCGCCTTCCTGGGCACGGCCGGCGGCATCCTGTTCGGCCTCGCCGCGGCCCTGACGAAGACGGTTGTCTCCAGCCTCGACGAAGGCATCGGCTCGGTCGTCGGCGACTGGCACCTGTACGTCCTGATCGTGGTGAGCATCGCCGCCTTCTGGCTCGAGCAGGCGGCGCTGCAGACCGGCGCCCTGGCGGCTGCGGTGGCGACGACGATGGCCTTCGACCCGCTCTCGAGCCTCGTCTTCGGGATCGTGCTCTTCGACGAGGCGCTGCACGAGACGGCGTTCGGCTACGTCCTGTCGCTGCTCGCGCTGGCGGCGACGCTGTTCGGGCTGGTGCTGATCGCGCGCGCGAAGGAGAGCGGGCCGCCGCCGGAGCCGGCCCTGGCGCCCGCCTGACGTCAGCGCTCGGAGGGCCGGCGGCCCCACACCTGGTGGATGCGCGCCTGGTAGAAGACCCGCCCGGGGTCACGCGCGGCGCGCTCGACGCCGGCCTTGAGCTCCTCGAGCTCGGAGCCGGTCGTGACCTTGCTCGCGAGCACCGCCCCGCGCATGTTGTCGACCAGCTCGGCGAGGACCAGCTTCTCCTCGACCGTCCTCATCGGGTTCTCCACCGTCTCCTCGCGCAGCTCCTCGAGCCCGGCGGCGGCGAGGAGCGCGGGAAGGCGCGGCCCGATCGTCGGGTCGCCGCCATGCGCCCGAACCGTGGCGCTGTAGACGTCTTGCAGCCGGTCCAGCACCGGCGCCGGCGGCTCTGACCGCAAGCTGCCGGTGAACAGGTCCTCGACCGCCACCCAGCCGCCGGCCCGGACCGCGGCTCGCATCGACCGCAGCGCCGCGACGGCGTCGGCGAGGTGACTGAGCAGCAGCCGGGCGTAGGCGACGTCGAACTCGTCCCGCCGGAACGGCTCGGTTGCATCGGCGCGGGCGAACTCCGCGGCGACCCCGGCCGTCTGCGCCGCGCGGCGTGCGATCGCCAGGGCGTCCTCGTCGACGTCGATGCCCACCACGCGCCCCGCCGGGCCGGCGATGCGGGCCAGCTCGAGGGTCACCTGCCCGTCCCCGCAGCCGACGTCCAGGCACCGCCAGCCGGCGCCGACACCGATGCGGGTGAGAAACGCGGCCGTCGCCGCGGCCATCACCCGCGCCTGGCGCGCCAGGCGATCCGCGTCCGTGCGACCGCCCTCGATGGTGTATCCGGGTGCGGGCTCGTTCGCTGTCATCACCGGCGCCCTCCGTGAGACTCTCACAGAGGCTACGCAGGGCTGCGGAGTAGACTGGCACGCGTCGCCGTCAATGCCGAGCCTGTCGACATCACGGCACTAGAGACTCTGCCTTCCGGAGGCCGAGTGCACGTCCTCGGCGCAGGGCCCGTCGGCCTCATGCTGACGGCATTGCTCCAGTCGATCGAGGGGTTCTCGGTGCGCCTCTACGAGAAGCGACGCGAGTACACGCGTACCCGCATGGTCCAGCTCGCCCCGTACCTCGTGGCGGACTCGGTGGAGAGCTACCGCGCCGACGTCATCGACGGGGACAGCGTCGAGGCCGTCTTCGATCGGGCGGAGCTCGACGAGGGCCTCGCCTTCCGGCAGTCGATTCCCGGGGACCTGCAGGCGCTGCTGCGCGGCTGGGCGGTGGGGTTCTGCCCGCTCAACGCCATCGAGCGCTCCATCAGCGATCTGATCGACGCGCGCGGGTCGAGCACGGTGGAGCGCACCGCGGCCGTCGTGACGGTGGACGACGCGATGGCGATGCTCGAGCCGGGTGATCTCATGATCGACTGCACGGGCAGCCGGTCGCTGCTCCGGGATCACCTGATGCGCGGCTCGGGCGGGGCGGACAAAAGCGCGAACACGCTCGAGATCCGGCTCGAGTACGCGCTCGTGATCACGTTCCTCTACGGCCAGAACTACGACTGCAACGAGTACTGCAAGTACTACAAGAACATCGAGAACCCGCACTACAAGTTCATTCCGATGGTGCACCGCACGCACCACGACGGCAGCGTCAGCCACGTGACGGGCATCGTCAACATCAGCGCCCGGGACTACGAGGCGATGCCGTCCCGGTTCGACGGTGAATGGCTTCGCGGCAACTTCCCCGGCGTCGCTGAGTCGATGGACCGGTTCATCGACAAGATCAAGCAGGAAACGCACGGCGAGATTCTCGGCGACCTCGAGATCGTCCGGATACCCCTCGATCTGTACCGGGCCCGCAACGTAACCAGCCGGCAGTGGCGCACGGCGGGGCCGAGCGACCACCCCTTCGCCACCTCACCGGTGTTCCTCGCGGGCGATGCGGCCATCGGCTCGCCGTACTTTCAGTCGATCTCGCTCGGCTTCGAGTGTGCGATGTACCTGGCAGGGCTCGTCGCGCAGCGTGACCTGCCGCTCGACGAGATGCTCGATCGCTACGAGCTGTACAGCTACAAGCAGTGGCTCCGCGTCTACCTGCGCAGCAAGATGATCAAGCACAACAAGGATCTGTTCGAGTCGCTCGACGATCCGTTCGCGCTCCTGGAGAAGCTGCATATC
>DATBMD010000209.1:0-30255 GCA_036555085.1 Gaiellaceae bacterium | reverse complement strand
GACAGGTTGTGGAGGACGCGGAGCACGCCGGCGGTCAGGTCGCGCCTGCCGCCGTACGGGTCGACGAGCCGGCCGAAGTCCGCCGGCTTCAAGGAGACCGCCATCGCGTTGATCGTGAAGTCGCGGCGGAACAGGTCCTCGTGCAGGCCGGCCCGCTCGACGGACGGGAGCGCGGCGGGTGCGTCGTAGAACTCGGTCCGCGTCGTGACGACGTCGACCCGGCCGCCGTCGCCGTACAGGACGACGGCGGTCCCGAACTTCTCGTGCGGCGTCACCCGGCCGCCGAGCGCCTGCGCGAGGTCGCGCGCGAACGCGATCGCGTCGCCCTCGACCGCGATGTCGACGTCGAAGCCGTGCTCGCCGAGCAGGATGTCGCGGACCGTGCCGCCGACGAGGTAGACGCCCTCGGCGCGGTCGCCGAGCGCCGCGACGGCCTCGAAGACGGGCGCCAGCGCCTCGACCGACCGGAGCTCGCCTGCGAGGCTCGCCTCCGGCTCCGGCGGCGCCCCCGGCCGGCCCTCGAGCGCCCGCAGGAGGTCGCTGCGCGAGACGACGCCGACGACCTTGCCCTCGCGGACGACGGCCACCCTCCCGTCGTCGGCGAGCGTGACCAGCCGCTGGAGCTCGGCGAGGGTCGTCTCCTCGGCGCACGAGGTGACGCGCCCGCTCATGACCGCCTTGACCGGAGCGTGGGCCAGGTCGTGCCCGATCGCCTTGTCGAGGTCCTCCCGCGGCACGCCGCCCACGAGTCGCCCCTCGCCGTCGACGACGAAGATGCCGCTCTGCCCGTGCCGCTGGCAGAGGCCCATCGCGTCCGCGACCGTCGCCTCCGGCCCGACCGAGCGGACGGGCGTCGACATCACGTCGCGAGCGCGGCGAGGCTCGCGGATGGCCCCCGGGATGGCGGCGAGCACGGCCGCGCGCGCCTCGGCGAGCGGGACCCGCGCCGCCGCGGAGGCCGCCCCCTCGTGGCCGCCGCCGCCGAGCGCGGCTGCGAGCGCCGCGGCGTCGATCCGCTCGCTGCGGCTGCGCGCGACGGCGACGACGCGACCTTCCATCTCGGCGAGCACGACGAGCGCCCGGCAATCGGTCAGGTCGACGAGCTTGTGCGCGAGGTTCGAGACGCCGTCGACGTACTCCGGCCATGCCACCGCGGCCAGCAGCAGCTCCTCTCCGGCCGCGTCGACGGGCTCGATCGCCTCCTCGAGCGCGTGCAGCAGCCCGCGCTCGGCGGCGGAGAGCGGCGCGTGCAGGTACTCGAGCACCAGCTCCTGGCTGGCGCCGTGGCGCATGCACCACGCGAGCGCGTCCGCATCGCGCTGCGTGGCGGTCAGGTAGGTGAGCGAGCCCGTGTCCTCGTGGATGCCGAGGGCGAAGACGGTCGCCTCGAGCGGCGTCGGCTCCAGCTCGCGCTCGGCGAGGATCCCCGCCAGCGTCGTGGTCAGCGCCCCGTCGCGGGAGACGACCGCCGTCTCCGGGTCGACCCACTCCGGCAGGTCCTCGCCGTGGTGGTCGAAGACGACCTTCTCGACCCGCTCGTCCAGGGCGACGGGCTCGAGCTCTCCCAGCCTCGACGACTGCGTGGTCTCGACGACGACGAGCCGCCGGATCGCGTCGAGCTCGAGCCGCGAGACCTCGACGAGGTCGAGCTCGTCCGCGTGCAGCCGCACGAGGTCGCGGACGTTCCGGTTCAGCGACCCCTGCAGCGCGACCACGGCTCCCGGGTAGAGCCGGCGCGCGGCGAGCTGCGACGCGAGCGCGTCGAAGTCGGTGTTGGCGTGCGTGGCGATGACGGTCTCTGCGCGCATCCCGGCTCATTCTGCCCTCGACCCGCGGCGGGACGGTCGCCGCCCGCGGGGGCGGCCGCCCATCCAAGTTGGCGCCGACCCCGCCGGAAGAGACACGATCGACGCCCTCTCCGTCTTCCTCGCCGCCCTGGCGACGGCGCTCGCGACCGGCCTCGGCGCCCTGCCGCTGCTGGCCGCGCGCAGCGCCGGCCGGGGCGCGCTGGGCATGGCGAACGGAGTCGCCGCGGGTGTGATGCTCGGAGCGAGCCTCACCCTGCTGGTCGAGGGCGGCGACCGCAGCGTCTGGCGCACGGCCGCCGGCGCGCTCGCCGGCGCAGCGTTCGTCGAGCTCGCCGAGCGGTTCCTCAGCCGCCATCACCGCGGGCCGATCGTGCTCGGCTCGCTGCGCGGCGAGGACGCCGTGAAGGGGCTGCTGATCGTCGCGGTGATGACGGTGCACTCCGCCGCCGAGGGGATCGGCGTCGGCGCCGCGTTCGGCGGCGGCGCCGAGCTCGGGCTCCTGATCGCCGTCGCGATCGCGATCCACAACATCCCCGAGGGCCTCGCGATCAGCCTCGTGCTCGTCCCCCGCGGCGCCAGCGTCGGCGCCGCGGCCGGCTGGAGCATCTTCTCGAGCCTGCCGCAGCCGCTGCTGGCGGTGCCGGCCTTCCTGTTCGTCGAGACGTTCGAGGGGATCCTGCCCGTCGGCCTGGGGTTCGCCGCCGGCGCCATGGCGTGGCTCGTCGCCCGCGAGCTGCTGCCGGAGGCGCTCTCGCAGGCGCCCGCGCGCACCGTGGCCGGGACGACGGCGGTCGCCTTCGTGGGGATGGCGCTGTTCCAGCTCCTGCTGCTCTGACGCGGCGGCGCTACTGTCGTCCCGTGGGCTCGAGCGAGACGGCCGCCGCCGGCGCCGGCACCTCCGGGCTGCGACGCTTCGCGGCGGCCACCGTGCGCGGCATCGAGAACTACTTCGCCGACTACGGGACGCAGCTCGCGGCCGCGATCTCCTACAAGGCCATCTTCTCGGTGATCCCGATCGTGACGTTCGCCGTCACCGTGATCGGCGTCGTCCTCCGCGACCCGGGCAGGCGCGACGCGGTGATCGACGGGCTGATCGACCGGCTCCCGCTCGAGGCGGCGGACGGGGGTGCCGACCTGGAGCGGATCCTGACGAGCATCCCCTCGCCCTGGAGCGTGATCGGCCTGGTCAGCCTGCTGGCCGTCGTCTGGGCGGCGAGCGGCGTGATGGGCTCCGTCCGGATCGGGCTGACCGTCGCCGCGGGCGGCGAGCGCGGCCGCTCCTACGGCGCCAGGAAGCTGCTCGACCTCCTGCTCGTGCTGCTGGTCGCCGTGCTCGTCCTCGCGGCCGCGGTGCTGAACGTGGTGACGCGCGCGGTCACCGCCTGGAGCGACGGCGTCGCCGAGGCGCTCGGAAAGGGCGCGCTCGGCGCCCTCTTCAACGACCTCGTCTCGGGGTTCGCGGCGCCGGCGGTGCTGCTCTTCGGCGCCTCGGTCTTCCTCTACCGGTACGTCCCGCCGCGACGCGCCCGCTGGCGGTACGTCCTGATCGGCGCGGCCTTCGCCGGCGTCGTGCTGCAGGCGATCCAGCTCGTGATGGCGTGGTACCTCGCGGGCCCGGCGGACTACGACGCGGTCTACGGCTCGCTCGGCACGGCGCTGGCGTTCCTGCTGGCGGTGTACGTCGCCGCGACCGCGTTCCTGATCGGCGGCGAGCTCGTGTTCGCGTGGGACGGCCGCCAGCTCGAGAACGACGCCGACGAGGACGAGGGCGGCGTGCTCGGGTGGCTCCGCCGCCGGCTCGAGGGCACCGCGGCCTAGCGGCCTACGCCGGCTCGGTCTCCCGCACCGAGAACGGCAGCCGCCAGTCGTCCTGCTGGCGGCCGTCGATCGAGAGGCGCCACTCGTAGCGCGCGCCCGGCTCGAGCGGGAGCGGGCCGGAGTTGACGGCGACGACGAACTCGAGCGGTGTCCCCGGCTTGATCCCCGGCGGCCGGCCGACCTCGAACGGGACGTCGTCGAAGAAGACGACCGGCTGCTCCTCGTCGGAGTCCTCCACCGCCACCTCGACGGGGCCACCGTCCGCGTCGAGCAGCTCCAGCCGGAGCGTGTGCCGCGTGTTCGCGAGGTCCCACGGCACGTGCACGAGGATCCCGATCCCGAACGGGACCGGCTCGGGGCCGGTGATCGACCAGCCGCCGCCGACCACGGTCAGCTTGCCGTCCGACACCTGCGCAAAATCTGCGAGGAGCATCGTCACTTTCATCCCTCTACCACCGAGGGCCAACCGTACATACCCTGTAGGAGATGAGGATTCGCGCTTTTGCCCTCGCGCTCGCGCTCGTCGCGGTGCTGCTCGCCGGCTGCGGCGGCAGCACGGGCGAGGACGACGCGCAGCAGAGCGCCCCGCCGACCGGCCCGCAGACGCTGCCGTCCGGCAGCGCGCATCCGGTCGCCGGCGACTTCAAGCCGAGCGCGAAGACGCTCGCCGACTGCAAGCCGGGCAGCGAGGGCCTGTACGCCTGCCTGGAGCAGGCCTACGGCAACCTCGCGTACACGAAGGGCCCGAAGCTGACGCTGAAGCGCTTCGCCGCGGACATGGCGGCCGACAGCGAGGTCGAGCGCGACTGCCACCGCATCGTCCACAACATCGGCTCGGCCTCGCTCGCGCGCAACAAGGGCGACGTCGGACGGACGTTCGCGGAGGGCGACTCGACCTGCTGGTCGGGCTACTACCACGGCATCCTGGAGCGCGCGCTGAAGGGAGCGACGGAGGACATCGTCCTGAAGGCGCGGGTGCGAGCGCTGTGCAAGGAGGTGCTGGCGACCGAGCCGACGTTCACGGCGTACCAGTGCGTCCACGGGCTCGGCCACGGCCTGATGATCCGGACCGGTCTCGATCTGCCGTACTCGCTGAAGATGTGCGAGAGCCTGGCGACGCCCTGGGAGCAGACGTCCTGCGACGGCGGCGTCTTCATGGAGAACTTCAACACGTCCTACGGCGTCCAGTCGCGGTTCCTCAAGGACGACCAGCCGCTCTACCCGTGCACCGAGGTGGCCGAACGGCACAAGCTGTACTGCTACCTCCAGATCACCGACCGCGTCCTGCAGCTGAACGGCTACGACTTCGCCGCGGCGGGGCGCACGTGCCTCGAGTCCGAGCGGGAGTGGGTGGCAACCTGCTTCCAGTCGTACGGCCGGAGCGCGTCGGGGACGTCGCGCCTCGACCAGCAGAAGCTGCTGAGCCTCTGCGGCCGGGCCCCCGCGACCGGCCAGCCCGAGTGCGTGTTCGGCGCCGTCCGCGACATCGCCTCGAACGACGCGGGCGGCAAGCGGGCGATGGCGTTCTGCGGGGCCGTCAGGGACCCGTTCCGCGGGCGCTGCTTCTACGGGCTCGGCACGATCCTGAACGACCTCGGCCGGCTGCAGGAGTGCGCGCTGGTGCCGTCCGCGTACCGGCCGAACTGCCGGCTCCGCGCCGCGTCATAGCGCCGGACAGGTCCGGCGCCTACAGGGTCCGCCGGCGTAGCCGCAGCCGGCCGCTCCGCGCGTCGGGGCGCGGCGGCAACGGCTCGCCGGCCAGGAGCGCCGCCGGGACGTTGCGGGTCAGCCAGCCCCCGAGCGGTTCCCCGACCTCCCGCGCGGCCCGCGCGAGCCCGGCGGCGCGGATGTCGGCCGTGTGGGCGTCGCTCGCGACCACGTGCGCGAGCCCGCGCTCGAGCAGCCGCCGCGATGTCTCCTGCGCCCGCCTGCCCAGCCGGCCGTCGACGGACGCCGCGGTCAGCTGCACGAGCCCGCCGGCCCGCACGACCGGCTCGAGGCGCTCCGGCGCATCCTGCACCTCCAGGTTGCGCTCCGGGTGGGCGATCAGCGCCGTGACGCCTTCGAGCCGAAGCCGGAACACGGTCTCGGCGAGCGCCAGCGGCCAGCCCCAGTAGGGGAACTCGAGCAGCAGCAGGTTCGGGTTGCCGCCGAGCCCGAAGGCCCCGCGCTCCGCCGCGCTCAGCCCCGGCAGCGTGTCCAGCGCGATCTCGCCGCCCGGCAGGACCTCGACGGCCACGCCCGCGGCGGCCAGCGCCGCCCGGAGCTCGGCCAGCCGGGCATCGCGCCGCGCCGGGGTCACCTCGGGCCAGTCGTCGCGCACGTGCGGCGTCGCCGCGACCGCGGTGACGCCGTCGGCGGCCATCGCCGCGACGATCGCGACCGCCCCGGCGAGCGTCTCGGGCCCGTCGTCGAGGTCGTGCAGCACGTGCGAATGCAGGTCGATCACCGGCTGCCCCTGTTCGTTGTCCGGGAGCGGTGACCAGACTACGGTGTCGATGGCGCGCTACGAGGTGTACGGAATCGGGGTCGAGTCCGAGGTGCCGCTCGACGCCGACCGGCTACGGCCGGGTCGCGCGGTCGAGGTCTCCGTGCGCCTGCGCGGAGCGGGAGAGGTGCCCGAACGGGTTCCTCCCGGCAGGCTGATCGCACGGCTCGGCCCGGACGACCGGTCGGGCTACGCGATCGTCGAGGACGAGCAGGGGTATCTCTATCGGTTTCTCGGGCTGGCGGACTACCGGCTCTCGCCGGGGCTCGACGAGGTGACGGTCATGGTCGACCGGCGGTGGGACGGCGAGTGGGCGGCGATCCTGCTCTCGGGCAACGTCCTCGGCGCGCTGGTCTGGCTGCAGGGGATCACGATCCTCCACGCCAGCGCGGTCGAGCTGGACGGCCGAGCGATCGCCCTCGTCGGCGGCTCGGGATCCGGGAAGACGACCCTCGCCGCTCTGCTCTGCGCACACGGCGCCCGGCTCGTCACCGACGACGCGCTGCGCTTCGCCACGACCCGCTCCCGCGTGCGGTGCTGGACGGGACCTGGACCGCTGCGACTCCGAAACGTTCCCGCCGTGCTCCTCGACGCCGGCCTCAGGCCGACGGGCGTGTCGGCCGATGAGCGAACCGTGATCGACACTCCCCGGACTCGACGCCGGAAGCTCGACCTCGCCGCGTTCGTGGTGCCGAAGCTGACCCGGGAGGCGGAGATGATCGAGGTCACGCAGCTCGGCACGCACCGCGGCCTCCTCGAGCTGATCCGGTTCCCGCGCATCCTCGGCTGGGAGGCCGCCGAGCCGAGCCGGCAGTTCCTCGTCGACCTCGCAGCTGCGGTCGAGCGAGTACCGGTGGTGGAGCTCGTCGTGCCCTGGCGCCTCGCAATCGACGCGGACCTCGCCGGCGAGCTCGCGAACGCGGTGTCGGCGCTCGCCGACGGCACGGGGTCGATCGCCCGGTGAGGGGGAGCGTGGAGGAGCGCATCGCCACGGCGCGCTGGACGCTGAGCGCGCTGCGGGTCGTCCGCTCCCGGCTGGCCGAGCTGGGCCTCGACGCCGCCAGCGCCCCGCCGGCGCCCGTAGTCCGGGCGTCCGCGGAGAAGACGATGCTGCACACGCTCCGCCTCTCGCGGGAGACGTGCCTCGTCAAGTCGCTCGTCCGGCAGGCCTGGTACCTGGCCCACGGCGACGAGCGGGATCTCGTGATCGGCATCACCGTCCCGGCCGAGGACTTCGAGGCGCATGCGTGGCTCGAGGGGGACGACGTCGACGAGGTCGACGGCTTCACCGAGCTCGTCCGCCGGCGGCCCCGCGCAGCGCTCTGACGTGCGGCTCGACCGGCTCGAGGCCGCGTCGGGAACGATCGTCGGGCGCGGCCCGCCGGCGGTGCTGCCGGACACCGACCTCTCGGCCCGCGCCGCGCTGGAGCATGTGGTCAGGACCGCGCTGGAGCGGCCGCCCTGTGTCGTCGCGTTCTCGGGTGGACGCGACTCCGGCGCCGTCCTTGCCCTCGCGACGCACGTCGCGCGCAGGGACGGGCTCCCGCCGCCCGTCCCGGTGTCGGCGGTGTTTCCCGCGTACGCCGAGACGAACGAGAACGACTGGCAGGAGCTGATCGTCCGCCATCTCGGCCTCGCCGAGTGGTCGCGGCGCGACGCGACGGACGAGCTCGACGTGCTGGGGCCGCTGGCCCGGCACGGCCTGCGCCGGCACGGCCTGCAGTGGCCCCCGAACGCGCAGCTGGTGTCGCTGGTCGCGCGCGACGCCCGGGACGGAACGGTCCTCACCGGCTTCGACGGCGACGGGCTCTTCGACGAGCGGCGGTGGTGGCGTGCGGTCGGCTTGCTCGGCCGGACGGCGCGCCCGACGTTGCGAGACCTCCCGGCGGTTGCGCTGGCGCTCTCGCCGGCAGCCGTCAAGAGCCGCGCCCTGCGGCGCCGCGTCGATCCCGGCCCGCCGTGGCTCCTGGAAGCAGCACGCTCGTCGGTCGAGTCGAGGACGCTCGCCGACGCGGCCGGGGAGCCGCTGCAGTGGCGCCCCTTCGTCGGCTGGTATGCCGCGTCCAGGTACGTCCGGCTGACGACCGAGGCGGCATCGTCGTTCGCCGCGGACCACGGCGCGCGGCTCGTGCAGCCGTTCGCCGATCCGCTCGTCCTGGCCGCGCTCGCCGGGAACGGCACCCGTTTCGGGTACCCCGATCGAGTGACCGCGCTGACGTCGCTCGTCGGCGACCTCCTGCCGCCGGCCGTGATCGAGCGCGAGGAGAAGGCCGATTTCACCCGCGCGATGTTCGGGCCGGCCGGGCGCGCGTTCGCGGCGAGCTGGGCCGGCGAAGGCGCCCCGCTCGATCTCGTCGACCCGGAGCTGCTGCGGCGGGAATGGCTCGCACAGGCGCCGGACTTCGCCAGCTGGCCCGCACTGCAGGCGTGCTGGCTCGCCGCGGAACGCGGCGTCGGGTTCGACGGCGCGCTCGAGCCGTGTCGGTCGGGGTGATGTGGGATCCCTCGAACGGGCGAAGTCGGATCCGGGGACTGGGTGCTACGTTGGCGCCTCGTAGGGGAGGAACCACCGGAAGGGGGTTTCCGTGAAGGACACGGGTCAGTCGGTCAAGCGCGAGCAGTACGAGGCCCCGAGAGTCTCCGTTCTCGGTTCCGTCAGCGAGGTCACGCTCGGCGCCATGGGGATGATGGCGGACGGGATCAGCCCGTCGGGCAGCATGGGGATGATGGGCATGATGGGGATGATGGGCGGCAGCTAGTCGCGCGCTCCCGTCCCGGACAGACAATCGACGCGTGCTCGGGCGGCTCCGAACGGAGCCGCGTATCGCCGTCGCTGGAACCGCGGGCCGCCGCCGGCCGGGGCGTGCCGAGACACGAACACATGGAAGATCTTGCGGTCGTCACGTCGAGGCTCTCGAAGCGACTCGGGGCCGTGCAGGCGCTCGCCGACGTCGACCTCCAGGTCGAGTGGGGCGAGGTGGTCGCGCTCGTCGGCCCGAACGGGGCGGGCAAGACGACGCTGATCCGCGTTCTCTCGACGATCGTCCTCCCCGACTCGGGGCGCGTCGAGGTCGCCGGGCACGACGTTCTTCGCGACGGAGCCGGCGTCCGGCGGGCGGTCGGCCTCGACCTCGGCGGCGAGCGAGCATGGTACTGGCGCCTGACCGGGCGCCAGAACCTCGAGTTCTTCGCAGCGCTCGGCGGAGCCAGGCGGAGCGAGGCCCAGCGCGTCGCCACGACGCTGCTGTACGAGCTCGGTCTCGGAGACGTCGCCGACCGGCGCGTCGGCCGCTTCTCGACGGGGATGCGCGCACGGCTCTCGCTGGCGCGGGCCCTGCTCGGGTCGCCCCGGGTGCTCCTGCTCGACGAGCCGACGGCGAGCATCGACCCGGTCTCGGCGGCGGGGTTCCGCGACAGATTGCGCAGCCTCGCGCGCGAGCGGAGCCTCGGCGTGCTCGTCTCGACGCACGACCTGGTCGAGGCGGCCGCGGCCGATCGGGTGATCGCGCTCTCGCACGGCCGCGTGGCCTTCTCCCGCACCGGAGCGGTCGGCGCCGACGAGCTGGCGCTCGAGCTCGCGCTGGCGGCGACGCCGTGACGGGCGCACCGCACGTGGTCGCGGCGTTCGTGCGGCGCGACTGGCAGGAGCAGACCTCGTACCGATTCCCGTTCGTCCTCGACCTCTTCACCGCAGCCTTCAGCCTCACGCTCTTCTTCTTCATCGGCCAGCTGTTCGACGGGGCGCTCACCCCCGGCGATCCCGATCTCGCGGAGGGCTACTTCACCTACGTTCTCTTCGGCTACGCGGTGTTCGGGCTCGGTGACGCCGTGCTGGGATCGCTGCCGGATCGCATTCGCGGCGAGCAGACGGAGGGGACGCTCGAGGCGCTGATGGCCACGTCCTCGCCCGCACCGCTCCTCGTTCTGGCGGGCGGCGCGTACGACGTGCTCTACGCCGCGGCTCGCGCCGCGATCCTGATCGTGGCCGGCGTGCTCCTCTTCGGCGCGAGCGTCGACGCGACCCCCGCGTCGTTTGCCGCGGCAGTCGTCGCCTCGGCGTGCGTCGTCCTCTTCTTCGCAGCGCTGGGGATCCTCGCGGCAGCGTTCACGATGGTGTTCAAGCAGGCGTCGACGGTCGCGGGCATGCTCGGCGCCGGCGTGGCGCTGCTCTCGGGCGTGTACTTCCCGGTCGGAGAGCTGCCGCCGTTCCTGCGGGCGATCGGCGAGCTGCTGCCGCTGACGTGGGCGCTCGACGTGGTCCGGGCGGGCACGCTCCGCGCCGAGGTCGACGTCGTCCAGCTCGCCCTCGTCGTCGTGGCGGGGCTGCTGGCGATCCCGCTGGCGATGCCCGTCTACCTACGGTCGATCCGGCGGGCCAAACGGGAGGGAAGCCTTGTCGAGTACTGAGAGGAGATCAGGATCCGTGTCCACCCTGTACAAGCTCAGGAGCAATGCGGTCGAGTGGCGGGAGGTCGAGGGCGAGATCGTCGCGCTCGACCTGACCTCGCAGAACTACCTCGCGGTCAACAAGACCGGCGCGACGATGTGGAAGCTCCTCGCCGACGGCGCCGACCGGGAGCACCTCGTCGCGGGCATCCTGGCCCGATTCGACGTCGACGAGTCGCAGGCCGCGTCCGACGTCGACGCCTATCTCGAGGAGCTTCGGAGCCTCGACCTGCTCGAGGCCGCTACCTAGGCTCGCGGCGGTAGACGGCGATCCGCCTGAGCGGGTCGTCGTAGCGCCACCCCCCACTCCAGCGCTTGAGGCACCGGAAGCCGCTGTCGAGCAGGAGCTGCTCGTTCTGGGGGCAGACGTAGATGACGTCGAAGCGCCGCGGGCGCCGCTCGAGCGAGGCGACGATGTTCGCGATCACGCGCCGGAACGTCTCGCCCGTGAACGGGTGGTAGAAGTAGGCGACCGTCAGGTCATCGGGAATCCGGTAGTCGAGCGCATCGCAGGCGACCAGCTCGACGTCCTGGCAGCGCAGGCGGGGGCGCACGCGCTCGATGTTCCGGCGCGCGACGTCGTTGAGCGCCGGCGAGACCTCCACCCCGATCACGCGCTTGAACGGCCGCTTAGCCGCCTGGTAGACGACACGCCCCTTCCCCGAGCCGAAATCGAGGAAGACCTCGTCGGGGCCCGCCGGGACGACGTGCAGCGCCTTGCGCAGGAACTGCCACCCGGACGGGCTGTACTGGCTGCGGTCGGTATGGAAATGCTCGAGCTCGAGCGACGTCTCGGCGGTGTCCATTCCGTGCTCGAACACCCTGCTCGCGACCGCCCGCCTGAGCGCGAAGTAGCGCTTCCACGACGCGTCGAGCACCGACGGCAGGGAGCGCTTCTTGCCCCAGTCGACCTCCTCGATCGGGGTGAAGAGCGCTTCGAGCCGCTTCTCGGCGAGCTCGTCGAGCGGGCCCGCGACGCCGGGGTCACCCGGCCCCGCGCTCCGCAGCGCGCGCCTGCGCCGGTAGGCGGGCGCCAGCTGCCCGAGCAGCCAGACGGGCCTCCACGCGTACGCAACGGCGAGCCCGGGGTGGCCGTGCCGGGCCAGGCCCGGCGCCCAGGCGCGCATGAACGCCGGCCCCGGCGCGACCTTCGCGGCGACCAGGCGGGCCTTCGAGCCGAAGCCGCGCTGCGTCAGGAGCCAGTCGAGCCCCAGCGCGCGGTCGGCGGCGCCCTGAGCGCGCAACCTCGTCTCGAGGTCGTCCACGCCCCCGAGGCCCAAGCGGTCGGCGAGCGCGTCGCCGGCGGCGCAGAGCCGCAGGCCGGCAACGAACGCAGGCTCTGCGTCCAGCGCCCGAGCGAGCAGGCGCGCCTCCCGCCACGCGCCGGTGGGCAGCTGCTCCAGGGCGATCTCGAGATCCCGCAGCGGCCGACGGAGCCGGACGCCGTCCTGGGCGGCGTGGAGCGCCGCGTGCAGCGCGATGCCGACGTCGTCGAGCGCCGTCACCTCCCGACCCGCCAGCGGCATCGGCGCCGCGTGCTCCGAGAGCACCGTCCAGCAGCGGTCCGGGCTGCAGCGGGCCCCGATCAGGGTCCGGTGCAGGTCGATCCCCGCGCCGTCGCCGGCGCGATGCCAGTAGTGGGCATGCCAGGGCCGATCACCCGGAATGGTGTCGAGCGGCGAGTGCTCGAACCCCAGCTCGGCAAGCGTAGCTTCCGCCGCCGCGACGTCGCCGGGCGCGACCAGCAGGTCGATGTCGACGTACACGCGTTCGTGCGAGCGGAGGCGCTTGACGAGCGCGGGCCCCTTCAGGAGCAGCGGTTGCACGCCGTTTCGCTCGAGCGACGCGATCACGGCGACCCCGGCTACGTCCAGTGCCAGCGACCGAACGGCATGGGCGAATGCGACCCCGGGCGCGGTCGGCGCCTGCACGGCTTGCCCTCTCACCGCTGAAGCGTACGCAGAAGACCCGGGTGATCGGAATCGCTCGAAATGACCATGTTCATTTCCCGGATCGAGACATACCCTGGACTGGCCGTCCGATCGTTCGACCAGGGGAGCTGTCGATGGAGGGGGACTCGAGGAACAGTCCCACGCTCGTCTCGTACCTGCGCGTCGTCAAGCGACGATGGTGGCTCGCCGCGCTCTGCGCCGTGCTGGTGCCCACCGCAGCGTTCTTCTTCTCGCAGCGCCAGCCCGCCCAGTACGAGTCCTCGGCCGAGGTCTACTTCAACAACCAGAACATCGCGGCGGCCGTGTCGGGGATCCAGGACTCCGGCTTCTGGATCGACAACGACCGGGCCCTCGAGACGCAGGCGAACCTGGCCCAGACGCCGGAGGTGGCGCGACGGGCGCTCGGCGCGGCGGGCATCTCGGACCTGTCGCCCGCGGACGTGCTCGCGGAGACGTCCGTGGAGCAGAAGGGGAACAGCGACATCCTCACGTTCTGGGTGACCGACCCGGACCCCGAGCGGGCGCGCGTGCTCGCGGACGCGATGGCACAGTCGTTCGTCGCCGGTCGCGCGGAGCTCGACACCGACGTGATCAAGCAGGCGAGAGCCGACGTCGTCGCGCGCCTCGACGAGCTGCGAGCCGAGCGCAAGCGCAAGAGCCCGGCCTACGAGGCGCTCGAGCTGAGCGAGCAGCAGCTGGCGACGTTCGAGACGCTCCGGACGAAGCGGGCGTCGGTGATCCGCAAGGCGGAGACCGGGTACCAGGTCGCGCCCACCACGAAGCGCAGCACGGCCCTCGGCGTCATCCTGGGCCTCGTTCTCGGAATCGGCCTCGCGCTGGCGCTCGACGCGATGGACACGCGGATCCGCTCGGGCTCGGAGGTCGCGGGGCGCCTGCGACTGCCGTTGCTGGCCCGGCTGCCGACGCCGCCGCGAAGGCTCGCCAAGCGCGACGAGCTCGTGATGCTCGCCCAACCGACGGGCACGCACGCAGAGGCGTTTCGGATGCTGCGCACGAACCTCGCCTTCACGGAGCTCGACGCGCGGGCTCGGACGCTGCTGATCACGAGCGCCGTCGAGAAGGAGGGCAAGACGACGACCGCCGCGAATCTCGCGCTCGCGCTTGCGCGAGCGGGGAGACGGGTCGCGCTGGTCGACCTCGACCTCCGGCAGCCGTATCTGGAGCGGTTCTTCGACCTGCCCACGACGCCGGGCGTCACGGACGTCGCGCTCGGCAACACGCCGCTCGAGGAGGCGCTCCAGCCGATCGATCTCGGGACCGGCCGCCGGTCGAGCCGCCGGAACGGGACGGGAGCGAACGGCCGCGCGGAGCTCGGAACGCTCGACGTGCTGGTCTCGGGCCCGATCCCGCCCGATCCAGGCGAGTTCGTCGGCACGCGGAAGCTCGCCGACATCCTCGAGTCGCTCCACGACGACTACGACGCGGTCATCCTCGACTCGCCGCCGCTGCTGCGGGTGGGGGACGCGCTGACGCTCTCGAACCGCGCGGACGGCATCATCGTCGTGGTGCGGCTGCGCGTCGCGCGCCGCGCGATGCTGGACGAGGTCCGGCGCCTGCTGCTGACGTCGCCGACCCCCGCGCTCGGCTTCGTCGTCACGGGCGCAGACGCCGGCAAGAAGGACGACCCGTACGGATACGGCAACGGCTACGGTCGCGTGCACCTCCTGCACGCGACCGAGACGGCTCCACCCCTCTCCGGGAGTCGCATGACGGCCGGAGAAACGGCTTGAGGAGGCCGGCGACAACTCTCGAGCGCTCTTCCGAACGCCAGTCGCCGACGCCGATCGAGCCCGCGCAGATCGAAGCTCCGCGCACCGGGAGCGGCCTCGACGACCGCACGCTGGAGCTGATCGCGCAGCGCCGCGCGCCCAATTCCCATCGCCGTGGCTGGCTCGTCCGGCGAGCGCTCGCGACTGCGGATGCGCTCGGCCTGCTGGCGGCCTTCGCCCTCGCCGAGGCACTCGTCGGCCCGAGCGGGCGCGGCGCCGATCCGGTCTCGGCCACGGCCGAGATCGTGCTGTTCGCGCTGACGGTCCCGCTCTGGATCCTGCTGCTGCGGGCGTACGGTCTCTACGACCGCGACGAGGAGCGCACCGACCACACGACCGCCGACGACGTCTTCGGCGTCTTCAACGCCGTGACCGTGGGCGCCTGGGCGTTCTACGCCGGGACCTGGGTGACGGGCCTCGCCGGCCCGACGTTCGTGAAGCTCCTGACCTTCTGGGTCGCCGCCGTCGTCCTCGTCTCGGTCGGCCGCGTCGCCGCCCGGGCGATCTGCCGCCGCCGGCAGGAGTACCTCCAGAACACGATGGTCGTCGGCGCCGGCGGCGTCGGCCAGACGATCGCGCGCAAGCTGCTCCAGCACCCGGAGTACGGCGTCAACCTCGTCGGCTTCGCCGATGCGCGCCCGAAGGAGCGACGAGAGGAGATCGGCGACGTGTCGATCGTCGGCGCCCCGGGGGAAGTGGCGAGCCTGGTCGAGGAGCTCCAGCTCGACCGGATCATCATCGCGTTCTCGGACCTGACGATTCGCCAGACCCTCGAGCTGGTGCGCGAGCTCCGAGAGCTCGACGTCCAGGTCGACATCGTGCCGCGGCTGTTCGAGATCATCGGGACGAACGTCAGCGTTCACACGGTCGAGGGCCTGCCGCTGGTCTCCGTGCCGCGCGCCAAGCTCTCGCGCTCGTCGCTCGCGATCAAGCGCATGCTGGACGTGACGCTGGCCGCGGTCGGGCTCGTCCTGCTCGCGCCGGTGCTCGCGGGAATCGCGCTCGCGATCAGGCTCGACTCGTCGGGGCCCGTGCTCTTCAGGCAGGTCCGCATGGGGCACGGCGGTCGCGTTTTCCGGATCCTGAAGTTCCGCACGATGAGCCTCGACGCCGATGCGCGGAAGCAGGAGATCGCGCACCTGAACAAGCACCTCCGGCTCGGCGGCGATCCGCGGATGTTCAAGGTCGTCGACGACCCGCGTGTCACGCGCGTCGGCCGCTTCCTGAGGCGCTACTCGCTCGACGAGCTGCCGCAGCTGGTGAACGTGCTGAGGGGCGAGATGAGCATCGTCGGCCCGCGGCCGCTGATCCTGGAGGAGGACCAGTGCGTGGACGGCTGGGGCAGGAAGCGGCTCGACCTGAAGCCCGGGATCACGGGGCTCTGGCAGGTGCTGGGGCGGGACGGCATCCCGTTCGAGGAGATGGTGGAGCTGGACTACCGCTACGTCACGGCGTGGTCGCTGCTCAACGACCTGAAGCTGATCGCGCTCACGATCCCGGTCCTCCTGCGATCGAGGCCGTCACACTGACCATGGCCGTTCCGAGCACGGAACCGCGCGTGAGGGTGATGGGCGTCGAGACGTTCGTGGGCGACGTCGACACCGTCGCGGAGACGGTGATCCGGCGCGCGCTCGCCGGGGAGGGCGGCCACGTCGTCCTGTGCAACGTGCACGTCCTGATGACGGCGACGCGCGACCCCGAGGTCAGCCGGGCCCTCGAGGACGCCTGGCTCGTCCTGCCGGACGGCGCCCCGGTGGCATGGCTCCAGCGCCGGCTGGGAGCGGACGCGGCCCGCCGCGTCGGCGGCCCTGACCTGATGCCGGTCGTCCTCGACCGGGGCCGCGACGTCGGGCTCAGGCACGCGTTCGTCGGATCGACACGCGGCACGCTCGACGCGCTGACCGGCCGGCTGCAAGCGCGCTACCCCGGGATCACGATCGCCGGCACGGTCGCGCCTCCGTTCGGCTCCCCTTCGTCGTGGTCGGAGGACGTGATCGCCTCGGTCTCCTCGTGGCGCCCGCACATCGTCTGGCTGGCGCTCGGCGCGCCGAAGCAGGAGCTCTGGATGAGCGAGCACGCCGCCGCGCTCGCCCCCTCGCTCGTCCTCGGCGTCGGCGCGGCGTTCGACTTCCACGCGGAGGTGTGCGCGCGTGCGCCCCGGTGGATGCAGCACGCCGGGCTCGAGTGGCTCCACCGCCTGGGCTCCGAGCCACGCCGGCTCGCCGGCCGCTATGTCAAGACGAACAGCGCCTTCGTCGCCCATGCCGCAATCGTGCTCGTCCGCCGACGGCCCGCAGCGTGAGGCTCGAGCCCCAGCAGACGGTGGCGCCGCGGCGTCGGTTCATCGAATCCGTTCATGGCGCGCTCGACCACGCCGGCGTCGAGCACGTTTTCCTGCACGACTACTCGGACGAGCGGGACTCGGACGTCGACGTCGTCGTCCATCGGCGCGCCCTCGACGCGGTGGACACGCTCGCGCGCAGCGGCAGCTTCGGCCGCCTGGTGCAGCGGCTCGACTACGACGTGCCGTGGTGCCGCTTCTATGTCGTCGAGACCGGTGAGGCAGCTCCCCGTTACCGGAAGCTCGACGTCGCGGCCGACCCGTTCGGGATCGGTCGGTACGGCGCCGCGCCGGCCGTCGCGCTCGCACAGGCAGAGCGGCGCGACGGCCTCGCGGTGCCCTCGCCTGCGGCTCAGTGCCTCTACCTGGCGGTGAAGCGCAGCCGCAAGCGAATGCGCTCCGCCTCGCAGACCGGGAGCCTCCGCCGGGCCTTCGCGCTCGATCCCGATGCTGCGGCGGCCCTGCTCGAAGCCCACCTGGGCAGGGCGGGAAGCGCGCTCGCCGACGCGCTGCGCATCGATGCCGATCTCGGCGAGCCGCTGCAGAGCGTCGAGCACGAGCTGCGGCGCCTCGATCGTGCGCCGGCGCGGCGGGCCCGTCGCGCGGTCTATCAGGCGGCCCGCATCGTCCGGCGCGGGCGGCGCCCGACCGGGCTGGTCGTCTGCCTCGCCGGCCCGGACGGCACCGGCAAGTCGACGCTGGCCGATGCGCTCGAGCTCGCGGCGCTGGGGCCCTTCCGACGCACCGAGCGGCGACATCTCGGCCCCGGGCTGCTCCCTCCGCCCGGCCGTCTGCTCGGTCGTACGCCCCGCGACTTCACGGAGCCCCACGCCCGCGCTCCTTCGGGATCGCTCGGCTCGGTCGCCCGCATCGCGTACCTGGCGACGGACGCGCTCGTCGGCTGGATTCCCCGGATGGCGTTCCCGCGGGCCCGCTCGACGCTGGTGGTGCTCGAACGAGGCTGGAACGACCTGCTCGTGGATCCCAGACGTTACCGGCTCTCGGCCGGCGCAGGTCTCGTGAGGATCGCCGGCCGCGCACTCCCGAAGCCGGATCTGACGCTGCTGCTCGCGGCGCCTCCCGGTGTGATCTCCGCGCGCAAGGAAGAGCTGGCGACGACGGAGATCGCCAGGCAGCTGGAGCGCTGGCGCGAGCTCGGGCGGCGATCTCGCGCATTCGTCGAGATCGAAGCGTCGGCAGACGAGGACAGCGTCGTCGAGCAGGCTCTTGTCGCGATCGGCGATCACCTCGCGACCCGCGCGGGCGACCTGGCGCCATTCGCGCCGACCCTGCGGTGCCTCGGCGGGCCGCACGTGCGCGGTACGAGCCATTCGGTTCTGCGCGGCGGCGGCCGCGCCCGCTGGCTGCTGCCTCGTCACAGTGGAGCACCCGGCCCCGCCTCAGCGCGGCTGTACCGGGCCGGGACGGTGCGCCACGCGTTCGGCGCGGCCGCGCTCGAGGTCGCCCAGCGGCTCGGCGGGCTCGGCCTGCCCCGCATCGCGCTCGACGAGACGGTCGGACTGGCGCCCGAGCTGGCCGCGGCACTCGGCCTCGACCGCGTGGAGCTGGGCGCGCTCCTCCCGACGGACCCGCTGCGCCGGAGCCGCGCGGTTGTCGCGGTCCTCCACCGCGGACGGCCGGTTGCGATCGCAAAGGTCGCGCCGACAGGGTCGTCGGAGCTCCAGCGCGAGCTGCGCGTCCTGACACGGCTCGAGAGCGTGACGCTCGACGGCATTGCGGCACCGCGGCCCATCGCCTCGTTCGTCTGGTGCGGCTTCGACGTCCTCGTCACGACCCTCCTGCCGACGCGCGGTAGCACGAGCCGGGCCCTCGGCCACGCGGAGGAAGAGGCACTCGTGGGCCTGGCCCGAGCTCGCTCCGAGCTGCTTCCCGCCGTCGGCCTCGACCACGGCTGGTTCGTCCACGGCGACTTCTGCGGCTGGAACTCGACCCGGATCGGCGCACGGAAGCTCGCGCTGTGGGACTGGGAGTGGGCGCACGCCGGGGGGCCGCTCGAGGACTACTTCCACTGGCAGACGCAGCGACTCGTCCACTTCGAGAGCGGCTCGGACAGCGCGCTCGTGCGCGATGCCCTGGCTCCCGGCAGGCGGCTTCGCGCTCTCTGCGCGAGGCTCGGTGTCGCCGCGGACGAGGCCGCTCCGAGCCTCGCCGCGTCGCTCGCGGTTCGCATCGACCGGCTGGGCGCCGGCGGGAATAACGCGGAGCTGCAGCTCAATCGCAGGCTCCTCGCACTGCTGGAGGGGCGCACGTGAAGGTCCTGATCTCGGCCTACGCATGCGAGCCGGGGAGGGGCTCCGAGCCCGGCGCGGGCTGGAACTGGGCCACGGCCGCCGCCGTCCATCACGACGTCTGGGTGGTGACACGCGCGAACAACCGGGCGGTCATCGAGGCAGAGCTCCGCCGGCGCCCCGTGCCTCGGCTTCGCTTCGTCTACGTCGACCTGCCGGAATGGTCACGGCGATGGAAGCGCGGGAACCGCGGCGCCCGCGCCTACTACGTGCTCTGGCAGCTCGAGGCGCTGCGCCGGGCGCGGCGCCTCCAGCGCCGGATCGCGTTCGACGTCGTCCACCATCTGACGTTCGCGAACATGTGGCTGCCGGCGCTCGCGTGCTTCACCGGCCCGCCGTTCGTGCTCGGACCGGTGGGCGGTGGGACTACGGTGCCGCTCCACCTCTACCCGGAGCTCGGCGTCGGCGGAGCAATCCATGAAGCCGCCCTGCGCGGCGCCCGTTTCGCGAGCCTCGCAAATCCGCTGGTCCGCTCGGGGTGGCGCCGGGCTCGAGCCGTGATCGCCCAGAACGCGGAGACGTCGTCGACGCTCGAGCGCCGCACCCCGGCGCCGGTGGTCGTGCATCCCCACTCGTCGGTCGATCCGGATCGTCTCCAGGTCGCCGTTCGCGGCACCCGACGGTCGAGCCGGCCGCTTGCCCTGTACGCGGGCCGGCTGGTGCCCTTCAAGGGCGTCTCGCTGGTCATCCGCAGCCTCGTCGAGCTGCCGGGCTGGACGCTCGAGATCGTCGGCTCCGGCCCCGACGAGCGCCGGCTGCGACGGCTCGCCGTGCGGCTCGGCGTCGATTCGAGGGTCGCGTTCGTGGGCTGGAAGTCGCAGGAGGAGCTCTGGCGAAGGCTCGCGGAGGCCACTGCTCTCGTGGCCCCGAGCCTGCGCGACGAGGCGCCGCTCATCTTCGTCGAGGCGATGACGATCGGGACACCGGTCGTCGGCCTGGATCACGCCGGTCCCCGCGCGATCGCGGCACGCGCTCCCGGGCAGCGGATTCGGCTGGTCGGCGTCGCGGGGGGCCACCAGGTCTCGAGGGAGATCGCACGGGCGTTGCAGGCGTGCCGGACGAGCCCCGCGCCGGGGCCGAGACCGCTGCCGCTCAACCGGTCCGAGATCGTCGAGACCCTGGACTCGACGTACCACCGAGCGGTGCTCGACGGGGCCAACGGGACGCGCCGCCGGAACGGCGCACCAGGATGACCGTCCGTCTCGGTCAGCCGCTGGCCGCGACCGGTGCCGCGCTCGTGCTCGGGTTCCTCGTGAGCACCAGCTCGCACCTCGCGGCAGCGTTCGTCGTCGGCGTGCTGGGCCTGGCCGCGCTGGGCGCCCCCGCGAGCGCCTGGCTCGCGGCCGCGCTGGTCGCCACGCTCACGTTCAAGGGGCTCGGGACGATCGGAGTGCTGCCCTCGGTGGCCACGTTCGCCGACATGTTCCTCGTGTGGGGCGCGTTGGCGTCCGCCGGGCTACGGCGGCGACGCCTGCCCGCGACAGCCGCCTGGCCGGTGCGGCTGCTGGTCGCGCTCGGCCTGTCGATGGCGGTCTCCGGCGCGTTCAACGACACCGAGCTCCTGCGACCGGTCGTGTACCTGATGCTCCTCGCGACGCCGTTCGTCGCGGCGACCGCCCTGCTCGTCGACCCGCCCGATCTCCGCGGCCGGCGGAGCCTCAACCGCGTGCTCCTCGTGCTGCTCGCCGTGCAGGTCCCGCTCGCCTACTGGCAGGCGCTGACCAACGAGAACAAGGATCGTGTCGAGGGCACGCTCATCGGGGCGGGCGCCGGGGCGCACGTGATGTCGGCCGTTGCCGTCGTCGGCGCGATCTGGGTCCTCGCGGCGGCGCCGCTCAGGGCCCGGGCGCGCGTCCCGCTGGCGGCGGCGCTGCTCGTGATTCCGTTCCTCGCGGACGCGAAGCAGGTCATCCTCGCCTCCCCTGCGATGCTGCTTGCAGGCAACTGGCGGAACACGCGCGAGGCGTTCCTGCGCGTCGGGGCCGTGGCGCTCGCCGTGCTCGTCCTCCTGACCGTGATCCCCGCCGGCCAGAACGCCACGGGGTTCCTCGAGCAGGCGAGAGAGGGACGGGGCGGCAAGCAGGCGGCGACGACGGTCGTCTGGAGCACGCTCCGGGCCGATCCCGTCTCGATGACCGTGGGGGTCGGGCCCGCGATGAGCATCAGCCGCGCGGCGTTCATGACCACCCCAGACTTCGTCGACACGGACTCGCCGCTGCACGTCCTCGGGCTCCGGCCGGCCGAGCTCGCCCCCGAGGTGCAGGCGCGCGCCGAGGAGGTCTCCGGGGGCTACACCTCGTTCGACACGGGCCTGTCGAGCGCGCTCGGGGTGCTCGGGGACATCGGCGTCCTGGGAGCAGCGGTCTACGTGGCGCTCCTGGGCTGGTTCTTCGTGGCACTGCGCCGCTCCAGGAGCCCCGAGGCAGTTCCGGCCACCTGCGGGCTGGCCCTCTTCGCGGTGCTGGGCCTGGTCTTCGACTGGTGGGAGCAGCCGCCCTTCGGCATCCTGGTCGGGGTGCTCGCCGGCCTCGCGCTGGCCCCGCGGGCGCGCGCCGAGGCGGGGTCGGCGAGGCGATGAGAGCGGTCGTCGTCACCGGGACGATCCTCCCGGAGCACCACGCGATCTGGCGGGCCGCGGTCGCGCGGGGAGTCGAGGTCACGCTCGTGGGCGGGAACCTGAACCCGTACACGGGCCTCTGGCCCTGGCAGGACGGCGACGTCCCCGGCGTGGAGTGCGTTCGGCTGCCGGTGCGCCAGCTTCGCCGCGGCAGGGGGCCGATCTGGTGGTGGTACGACGGGCTCGGCACGGTGGTGGACGACCGTCGCCCGCAGATCGTCCACGTGCTCACCGAAGCCTGGTCGACCCTGGTCCTCCAGTCGCTCCGGATCCGTCGAGCCAGCCCGAGCCTGAAAGTCGTCGCTCACGGCTGCGACAACCAGTTCCTGCACGGGCCCCGGTGGGAGCGTGCCCTGCGCACGGCGGCGATCCGGTACACGCTCGGACGCCTCGACGGTTACCTGAGCTGGAACAGGGAGGGCGCGGAGCTCGCGGAGCGGCACGGGCTCCGACGGGGCGTCGCCGCCGCGGTCGTCCCGGCGGTGGTCCCCGAGCCCAGCCTGTTCGCCAACGGCGGGTCGACCGCGGACGCGCGCTCCCGTTTCGCGCTACCGGCGGACAGGGTGGTCGTCGGGTACATCGGCCGCCTGACCCCGGAGAAGGGCGTGCTCGACCTGATCGACGCCGTCGGTCGCCTGGACGGCACGACGACCTCCTGCGCCGTGTGGGGCACGGGCCCCCTGCGCGACGAGCTGGGCCGCCTGCTCGGAGACCGGCCGCAGCTCGGAACGCTGCAGCCCCCGCTCCCGCTGGCAGACGTCCCGGCGGCCTTGCGCGCGTGCGACATCCTCGCCGTGCCGAGCACGACGACTCCCGAGTGGAAGGAGCAGTTCGGCCGGATCGCGGTCGAGGCGATGCATGCGGGCGTCCCCGTCGTCGGCTACGCGACCGGGGCGCTTCCCGAGGTCGTCGGCAACGCCGGCCTGCTCGTCCAGGAAGGGGACGTGGACGGCCTGTCCCGAGCGGTGGAGCTCCTCGCCGGCGACCCGGCGCGGCGCACGGAGCTCGTGGCGCGCGGGAGAGCGCGTGCGGCCGCGCTGTACGACCCGGCGGTCGCGGCAGCGGCAATCGTCCGGTACTGGGAGGGCGTCCTCGACAAGCCGGCGGGGAACGGTCGGGCCGCATGATCGCCCGGATGCTGCCCATCGGCTGGGGGCTCGCGAGCCAGGCGTTCTCGTCGGTGTCCTCGCTGCTCCTGACCGTGCTGGCGGCACGAACGCTCGGCCCCAGCGGACTGGGAGCCGTCGCGCTCGCCTTCGGCGTCTACCTGCTCTCGCTCGGCCTCGCCCGCTCGCTCGTGACCGAGCCCCTGATCGCCTACACGAGCTCGCGCAGCGCCACGATCTCCCGCACGTTCACGGGGCACGCCCTCACGCTCACGCTGGTCGCCGCCCTGATCTCGGCGCTCGCGATGGGCGCCGCCGCAGCGGCGCTCGACGGCGATCTCGCGCGGGCTCTGCTCGCGATGGCGCCCTGGCTCGTTCCCGCGCTGGCCCAGGACCTCACCCGGTCGATTCTCTTCCGCAACCGGCGGGAGCGAAGCGCAGCTGCCGTCGACGCCGTCTGGCTCGGGGCAACCGCCGCTGCCCTCCCGCTGTGCATCGGCTCCCCATCCGTGTGGACCGCGATCGCCGTCTGGGGCCTCGGAGCCTGCGCAGGTGCGGCTCTCGGCCTGATCCTCGTCCGCACGGGCCCGTCCCGGATGGGCCACGCGCTCCGGGACTGGCGGCGTGAGTGCTGGCCGCTCGGGCGCTGGCTGGGAGCCGAAGGAGTCGTCTATACCGGCTCGCTCCTGGCGACGACCTACGTGATCCTCGACGTCCTGGGGTCGGCCGCGCTCGGAGGCCTGCGCGCCGTGCAGTCGGTCTACGCCCCGTTGACCCTGATCGTCCCGGCGCTGACGCTCCCAGGGCTGCCGGCAGCGGCCCGGGCGCTCGCCCGCTCGCGGCGAGCCGCCCTCGGGACCTCGGCACGCTACACGGCGGCGGCGCTCTGCCTCACGAGCGTCTACGTCGTCCTGCTGTTGCCGCTGGCGGGCCCTGCCGTCGGTCGCGTGTTCGGAGACGACTTCCGGTCGTACGCGTCGCTCGCCCTTCCCGTCGGGCTCAGCCAGGTCCTGATCGCCGCCGCGCTCGGATCCTCGCTGCTCCTGCGAGCGGAGCTCCGCGGCCGGTCGCTCTTCGTCGCGCGCGTGGCGGGAGCCGTCGCGTCGCTCGCCGCAGTCGCCCCGCTCTCCCGGCAGTGGGGGATCGAGGGAGCGGCCTACTCGCTCGTGCTCGGGGCGGCGATCAGCACCGGCCTGCTCGTCTGGGCGGCCGTTGCACCCGGAAGGGGCCGGCGGAAGGCAGCGTTGGGGCGGCACCTGCCGGCGCGGCCCGCACGGGAGGGGCCGCATGGCTGACGGGCGTGCGGGCAGCAGCACCGACGAGCCCGCTGTGGACATCGCGGTCGACGCCTCCTTTCTCGCGCCGGGGTCGGTCGGCGGCGCAGAGCACATGCTGAAGAACCTCGTCCGCGGCCTCCTCGACACGTCGGCGGACCTACGGCTCGCGATCGTCACCAGAGAGGGGCCCTGGCTCGCCGACGACGGCGGCCGGGTCACGTGGCGCTGCCTCCAGCCGGGCCGCAACCGCTTCCTCGCGGGCACCACCGGCCTGCGCGACCTCCGCGCCCGCTCGATCCTCTGCCCGAACTACTTCACCCCGCCGGGGCTCTCGACACGGGCGGGCCGCGTCGTGACGGTCATCCACGACCTGCAGTACCGGCACTTTCCCCAGTTCTTTTCTCGTCGCAAGCGACTCTGGCTACGCGCCGCGCACCGACACACGCTCCGGCGCGCGGACCGCGTCGTTGCGATCTCGGAGTTCGTCGCGGCGGACATCGCGGGGTGCTACGGCGAGCGCTGGCGACCGAAGCTGACCGTGATCCCCGACCCGGTCTCGTGGGCCCGCTTCGACGCGAACGGCGCCCACGGAGAGCTCCCTGCGGCGACGCGCCGGATCGTCGACTCGCGGCCGTTCGTGCTCACGGTCGCCGCGAACTACCCCCACAAGAACCTCGAGCGTCTCGTCCAGGCGATGTCGATCGTCCGCCGGACGCCGCGGTTCCGCGACGTCGCGCTCGTCGTCGCCGGCCAGCTGGCGCGCGGGCTCGTCGGCACGCTGAAGGGAAGGGCGGAGCTGCCGAGCAGCGAGTGGGTCGTCCCGACCGGGTACATCTCCGATGCGGCGCTCGGCGCCCTCTACCGCCGTGCGACGGCCTTCGCGTTCCCCTCCCTCTTCGAGGGGTTCGGGATGCCGGCGGTCGAGGCGCTGGGGTTCGGCCTGCCGGTCGTCGCGAGCCGCACGACGGCGATCCCCGAGTCGACCCGAGGGCTCGCCTGCCTGCTGGACGACCCCACCGATACCGCACGCATGGCGGCCACGATCACGGAGATCCTGGAGGAGCCGGAGCGATGGGCGCCGGCGGCCGCCGACGTCGCCGACCTGCGTCGCGCCTACGACCCGTCCACCGTCGCCCGCCGCTATCTCCAGGTGCTGCTGGCATAGCCCGGAGAGGCGAGGCGCCGGCGGTGGCTCGCGCTACCGGATGGGCTTCCCGAGCACGTGCCCGACATCGAGCTCCTCGAGCCGGAACCGGCCGAGCTGCGCGTAGACCTCGCCCGCATCGGCCCATGGGTGCAGCTCGATCAGCAGCGCCGGGCGATCCTCCGCCAGCAGGACGCTGCCGCCGCGGAGCACCTCCGCCTCGAACCCCTCGACGTCGATCTTGAGGATCGTCGGCGCCGGGTAGCGCACGCGCAGCTCGTCGAGCGTCGTCATCGGCACCTCGATCCCGTCCGCTGCGATGCGCCCGGTGCTCGAGTCGCCTCCCGGCGCCAGGCGCGCGACGCCGCCGCTGGACCCGAGCGCCGACTCGACGACGTGCACGTGGCGGCCCAGGCCGTTGCGGGCGACGGCCGACCGGAGCCGAGCGGCGTTGTCCGGATGGGCCTCGACCGCCACGACCGTGGCTCCGAGCCGAGCGGCGACGAGGGTCATGTAGCCGGTGTGGGCGCCGACGTCCCAGAGCACGCCGCGGCGCAGGTGCTCGTCGAGGTAGCGCACCAGCGTGGGCTCGTAGCGGCCTGCGAGCACGAACTTGTGCGTGCGCGGCCGCGCGGCGATCCAGCAGCCGCCCGCCGGGCCGCGCTCGACCCGGTGCCAGCCCCAGCCGTCCTCGCGGTAGATCAGCGGCGCCACCTGCCGGGCGAGCCCGTGCAGCCAGGGCGAGCCGTGGACGACCCGTCTGAGCCGATCGTTCGTGAGCGCCTGGAGCACCTACCCGGCGCCTCCGGCCGAGCGGCGGCAGCAGCCCAGGCTCCGACCGGGCCGGGGAGCCCGCGTCGAACAGCTGACGGCTACGAGAACGCGGCGAACTCGCCCGTTCTACCCCAGTCCGCCGGCGGCCGTAACCCCCGTTCGGGTGCGCTTACTCGCGCTCGGCGGGGCCCGTCGTCTCGCCGGCGGGCTCCTGGCCGCGCAGGCGCGACGAGAGGTCGGCGAGCACGCTGTCGGCGGGCTCGTCCTCCGCCGCCAGCGAGGCGAGGGCGGCGCTCAGCAGCCCCTTCACCCGCTGGCGCTCCTCACCCAGCGACGACAGCGTCCGCTCGGCCTCGTTGCGCGCCTGCTCGGCGTCGCTGCGAGCGCGCGCGAGCACCGACTCGGCCTCGCGCTCGGCGGCCTGCCGTCGCACGGCGGCCTCCTCCGCGGCCGACTGCTCCCGGCGGGCCTGCGCCGACAGCGCCGCCACGCGCTCCCGCAGCTCGCCGAGGGATGCCCGCTGCTGCTCCGCCTCCCGGCCGAGCTCGGTCGCGCGCTTGCGCGCCTTCCGGAGCGCGCGCGAAGCCTGCTCGCGCGCCGACGCGCGCAGCTCGTCGGCCGCCCGCGCGGCGGACAGGAGCAGCTCCGCCGCCTCCGGCGTCGGCGCCGGAGCGGGAGCCGGGGACGGTGGCTCCGGCGGCCTGGGCGCCGCCTCCTGTACGCGGTTTCGCAGCGCCGTGTCGAGCGTCTCGACCCGGGACGCCATCCGGACCGACTCCTCCTTCGCCTCGCGCAGCTCCTCGACCGCCTGCTTCCGCCCTGCCTCGGCCCGGCCCAGCAGCTCCTGCAGCTCCTCGAGCTGCTCGCGCGCCTGCACGAGCTCGTCCTCGGCCGTCGCCGCGCGCTGCGCGAGCGTCGCGACCTCGCGCGCGCTGACGCGCGCCTCGCCCTCCGCCGCCTCGGCGCGCTCCTCGGCCGTCTCGACGAGCTCGCGCAGGCTGTCGCGCTGGGCGAGCACGCGGCCGTAGCTGTCGGCCGCCCAGGCGAGACGCCGCTCGACCTCGCTGCGCTCGTAGCCGCGCAGCCCGACCGGCAGCCCTTCGGTGGTCAGATCGTCGACACGGAGCAGGTCGAGATCGTCGTGCGGTCTGGCGGCGCCCACTGTGTGGAAGCTACTCCCTCGGCCGCCCCGACGCTAGAGGGTCGGGCGAAACCTGGCCGGCCGGCCGCTGAAGCTAGCTCTTCTTGCGGGCAAGAACTCGTGATGTTGTGACGAAGGATGCGGCGTGTGCCGTGATGCAGGGAGAGCTCCCGTGGATCCGCAGTTTGGGCCGGAGGCCGGCTTTTGCCGGCCGGGAGGCTAGCTGCGTCCTCTGCGCTGCGGCGAAGGAGGGGCCCGTGGGGGAACCACGGGTTCCCCCACGCTAACGCGTCTGCGGGAAGCCGAGGTCGACCTTGCTCGTGGCCGGGTCTGGCCAGCGGCTCGTGACGACCTTCGCCCGCGTGTAGAAATCGATCCCCTCGGGCCCGTAGATGTGCCGGTCGCCGAACAGCGACGCCTTCCAGCCCCCGAACGAGTAGTAGGCGACCGGAACCGGGATCGGGACGTTGATCCCGACCATGCCGGCCTGCGCGTCGAACTGGAACTGGCGGGCGACGCCGCCGTCCCGGGTGAAGATCGCGGTGCCGTTGCCGTACGGGTTGTCGTTGACGAGCCGCAGCGCCTCGTCGTAGCTCGGCACGCGGACGACCGACAGCACCGGCCCGAAGATCTCGTCCCGGTAGGCGTCCATCTCGGGCGTGACGTTGTCGAGCAGCGAGACGCCCAGGAAGAAGCCGCCGTTGCCGGGCGCGGTCTCGCGGCCGTCCGCCACGAGCGTCGCGCCCTGGGCGGGCCCGGAGTCGAGGTAGGAGGCGACCTTGTCGCGATGCTCGGCCGTGACGAGCGGCCCCATCTCCGAGGCCGGGTCGAGCCCGTCACCGACCTTCACGTTCGGCAGCCGAGCCTGGATCGCCTCGACGAGCGGGTCGGCCGCGTCGCCGACGGCGACGACGACGGAGACCGCCATGCAGCGCTCGCCGGCCGAGCCGTACGCGGCGCTGACGGCCGCGTCGGCCGCCATGTCGATGTCCGCGTCGGGGAGCACGACCATGTGGTTCTTCGCGCCGCCGAGCGCCTGGACGCGCTTCCCGTTCTTCGTCCCGGTCTCGTAGATGTACCGGGCGATCGGCGTCGAGCCGACGAAGCTGACGGCGGCGACGTCCGGGTGGTCGAGGAGCCGGTCGACGGCCACCTTGTCGCCGTGGACGACGTTGAAGACGCCGTCGGGAACGCCCGCCTCCTTGAGGAGCTCAGCCGTGAAGACCGAGGCCGACGGGTCTTTCTCCGACGGCTTCAGCACGAAGGTGTTGCCGCACGCGAGCGCCGGCGCCCACATCCACATCGGGACCATGGCGGGGAAGTTGAACGGCGTGATCCCGGCGACGACGCCGAGCGGCTGCCGGATCGAGTAGACGTCGATGCCGGTCGACGCCTGCTCCGAGAAGTCGCCCTTGAGCAGCGTCGGGATCCCGCACGCGAACTCGATCACCTCGAGGCCGCGCGCGACCTCACCGAGCGCGTCGGAGAGCACCTTGCCGTGCTCGGCGGTCAGGTGGCGCGCGATCTCCTCGCGCCGCGCGTGCACGAGCTCGCGCACGCGGAACATCAGCTCCGCCCGCCGCGACAGCGACATCGCCCGCCAGGCCGGGAAGGCCCGCTTGGCCGCCTCGACGGCCCGGTCGATCTCCTCGACCGACGCGAAGTCCACCTCCGCCGTCTGCACGCCGCGTGCCGGGTCGAAGACGCGGCCGCTCCGGCCCGACGTGCCGGCGACGGATGCGCCGTCGATCCAGTGGCTGATGCGCTTGAGGTCGCCCTCTGCGGCTCGCTCGGCCGGGGCGGGTGCCAGCTCGGTCATCGCTCCTCCTCGAGATCCGTTCCCGTCAGCGTACCGCGAGCGCCGCGAAGCGCTCGCGGTCGTCGAGCGCGACCGGGAAGATCGGCGCGAACAGGACCGCCTCCGCGCCGGGTGCCAGGCTCCGGGCCGCGCCGATCGCCTCGCCCAGCGTCCGCACGCGCTCCACCTCGAGCTCCGCCAGGGACGCGGCGAGCCGTCCGGCGGCCGGGCCGAAGACGACAGCCGCGCGCGCCGCCCTCGTCACCTCCGCGAGCGCTGCCTCGAGCACCCGGCGCTCCTCCCCGGAGGCGTGGACGGGCAGCCCGCCGAGCTCCGTCTCGCCGCCGGCGATCAGGACGATCGAGCTGTCGGCGTACGGCTCCAGCAGGGCGGCCACCTTCCCCGGCGTCGCGGCCGCGCCGGCGTCGAGGACCGGGACTGCGCCCCACCGGGCGACCTCCGCTCCGCGGTACGGGGGCAGGCTCGCGCCGATGAGGCCGCCCGCGAGCGCCTGCGGCCGGACGCCCGCCGCGAGGGCGGCGGTGCACGCCGCCAGCGCGTTGCTGACCAGCCGGCCGCGCAGCGGCAGCTCGCGGGCGGCGCACACGTCGTGCTCGCGCCCGTCCCAGCGAACGCGGATCGTCGCCGCGTCGAGGAACGCGCCGCGCTCGACGCCCGAGCGCCGCGAGAACGACGCCCGCCGCGCCGGCGTCCGCTCGGCGAAGGCGCGGACGGCCGGCTCGTCGGCGTCGACGACGACCCAGTCGCCGGCGACCTGGGACGCGACCAGGCGCTCCTTGGCCGCGCGGTACGCGGCCAGCGAGCCGTGCAGCTCGAGATGGTCGGGCCAGAACGAGGTGACGACCGCGACGTGGGGCGAGCCGCTCGTGAAGGCGAGGTGCGAGCTCGTCAGCTCGACGACGAGCCAGTCCGACGGCGCCGCCGACGGCAGCGCCTCGAGCAGCTCGCCGGTCGGCCACAGGTTCCCGGCGCGCGCCGCACCCGCATGCACCGTTCTGCCGTCCGCGCGGAGGATGCCGGCCGTCAGGGCGGCGGTGGTCGTCTTCCCCGCGGTGCCCGTGACGCCGATCACCGGCCCGGGCGCGCGCGCGAGGACGAGGTCGGCCAGGCAGCTCAGGCGGGTGCCGGCCGCGCGCAGCCGCGCGACCCGCGGAGCCGTCTCCGGCGTCCAGACGTCCAGGAATGCCACCGACGGCGCGCCCGGGTCGAGGTCGAGCACGGCGTCCGGCTCGACCAGGACGCCCTGCGCGCGCAGCTCGTCGAGCCGGCCCGGCGCCGCCGCGACGCCGGGCACGCGGCCGGCGAGCCGCACCGTCTCGCCCTCGGCGACGAGGAGCCGCGCCAGCGCAGCGCCGTCCTCCGTCACGCCTTCGACGAGCGCGGTCGCGGCACGCGCGAGCGTCACGACCGGAGTATCGCCGAGCG
>DATBMD010000208.1:0-21019 GCA_036555085.1 Gaiellaceae bacterium | reverse complement strand
TACGAGCGAGGCGCTGCGGGTCGAGCTCGAGGCCGTCGTCGCCCGGGTGAACAACCGCAGCTTCGCGGCGCGGACGCTGCAGGCCGCGGAGGCGCTCGGCGTGCTGAGGTGGGCCCTGCCCGTGCTCGGCGCGCTGCTGCTGGCCGCCGCGGTGCTCGTGTCGCCGGACCGGCGGCGAGCCGTGCTGCACGTCGGGCTGGTCGTCGGGGGCTGCGGGCTGCTGCTCCTGCTCGCCGACGTGCTGCTGCGATGGGTCGTGCCCGGCCGGTTCGACGATCCCGACCTCGTGCACGACGTGCTGGACGCCTTCCTGGCCGGGGCGCCTCGCTGGGCGATCGTCCTGCTGGTCACGGGCGCGGTGATCTGCGCGGCAGCCTGGTCGCACGAGGACGCCCACGAGAGCGAGCGCCTACTCGGGTCCGTCGGGCGCTTCCTCACCGACCGGCCCGTGTCCGGCCTCGGCCGGGCCCTGCGCGGCCTCGCGCTCGCGGTCGCCGGCCTCGCCCTCGTGCTCGCGCCGCTGTCCATGCTCGCCGCGATCGCGTTCGTGCTCGGCTTCGTCGTCCTCGTCGACGGCGTCGCCGAGCTCGTGGCCCTGCTGGCCGGGCGGGCGCGCCGCCGACCCGCCGAGGAGCATCCCGTCCACGTACGCCGCCACCGCCTCCTGGCCGCCGGGCTCGCCGCGCTCGTCGTCGTCGCCGCCCTGAGCGCGGGCACCGTCGCCCTCGCTTCCTCCGGCCGGCCGGTGCAGGAGTTCGGCGACGTCTGCAACGGCGCCGCCGAGCTGTGCGACCGGCCGCTCGACCGCGTCACCTTCCCGGCGAGCCACAACTCGATGTCGTCCGCGCGGATGAGCTTCGTGGACGCGAACAACCTCTACACGATCGAGCAACAGCTCGACAGCGGCATCCGCGGCCTGCTCGTCGACACCCATCTGGCCAGGCCGACCGACAAGCGGACGATCGCGGACACCGTGCTCGACCGGCGGACCGAGGAGCGCGCCGCCGCCGAGGTCGGCCCGGAGGCGATCCAGGCCCTGCAGGACATCGTTCAGCGCTCCGTCGCCAAGCCCACCGGCCCGCCCGTGCCGTACCTCTGCCACATGATCTGCGAGCTGGGCGCGATCCGGCTGGTCGACGCCCTCCGCGGGGTCCGGACGTGGCTCGACCGCAACCCGCGCGACGTGCTCGTGATGATCGTGCAGGACGCGATCACGGTGCAGCAGACCGAGCAGGCGTTCAAGGCGAGCGGGCTGCTCGAGCTCGCGTACACCTACCGGCGGGGGGACCCGCTGCCGACGCTCCGGCAGATGATCGCCGAGAACCACCGGCTGTTCGTGATGGCCGAGCTGATCGGCCTGCCGGACACGTGGTACCCGCCGGGGTACCGCTACCTCCTGCAGGAGACGCCGTACAACCACCCTACGGTCGCCGCTCTGCGCACCGACGCGAGCTGCCGGCCCAACCGGGGCAAGCAGGGCAACCCGCTCTTCCTCGTCAATCACTGGGTCGCGACGTACCCGCCGAAGCCGAGCAACGCGGCGGTCGTCAACCAGCGTGCGTTCCTGCTGGACCGGGTGCGGCGCTGCGCCCGCATCCGCGCGGCGCGCCCGAACATCGTCGCGGTCGACTTCTCGAACCTCGGCGACGTGGTCGGGGTCGCGCGCACGCTGAACGGGCTGGGGCCTGCGCCGACCGGCGACGGGTAGCGGCCCCGCGCGGCCGTGAGCCCGTCCAGCTCCCTTGGGCCGAGAACTCGTGATGGGGGAACCATGGGTGCCCCCACGCCAGAGATGGGGCACACTAGAGAGCCGTGAACCTGCTCGACTTCCTCCCGGGCTACGACCGGCAGATCTTCCAGTCGGGGCGGGAGCCGATCTTCGTCACGCTCGCCGCCTACCTGATCACCTTCGCCCTCACGCGCACGTACACGCGGCTCGCGCGCATCTACGGCTGGGGAAGCGCGAGCGCGGGCGGGGTGCACGTGCACCACATCGTCGTCGGCATCGTGTTCGTGCTGGTCGCCGGCGTCTTCATCATCGGGTTCCAGCCGGAGGAGGGCTTCTGGCAGCTCCTGCTCTGCGCCCTGTTCGGGGTCGGCGCGGCGTTCATCCTCGACGAGTTCGCCCTCGTGCTCCGCCTCGAGGACGTGTACTGGAGCGACGAGGGGCGGGAGTCGGTGGACGCCGTCGCGATCGCGGTCGTCCTCGGCGGGCTGGTGCTGCTGCACGTGGTGCCGTTCGAGTCGGCCCAGGCCGACGACGAGAGCCGCTGGGCGTTCGTCGCGTACGTCGTCTACAACCTCGTGGCGGTCGTCGTGTCGCTGCTCAAGGGGAAGCTGATGATGGGCCTCTTCGGCGTCTTCGTCCCATTCATCGCTCTCGTCGGCGCGATCCGGCTCGCGAAGCCGACTTCCGTCTGGGCGCGGCGCTTCTACGGCCCGACCAGCAGCCGCCGGCGCCGCGCCGAGGCCCGCTACGCCGGCAGCGGCCGGCGCTGGGACGCGCGGCGGCACCGCCTCGAGGACCTCGTCGGCGGCGCGCCGACGGCGGCGACACCGGCCGCGGACGGCGCCGAGCGCGACGTCGGCTGACGTGACCTGGGGCCTGCCCCGACAGGCCCCTACTCGACCGCGGCGAGGATCCGCCGCGCGACGCTCGTCCAGCTCCACCGCTCGACCGCCGCCCGGCGGGCCGCCTCGCGGAGCGCGGCCCGCTCGTCGGCCCGCAGCGCGAGGATCGCCTGCACGCGCTCGCGCAGCGCGTCCGCGTCGCCGCTCGGAAAGGCGGCCAGGTCGCGGAGGGCCGGCGGGTAGTCCTGCTCGAGCCCCTCAGCGATCTCGGCCAGCCCGGAGTGGCGTGCGACAACCGGGGGACAGCCCGCCGCGGCGGCCTCCGCGGCGACCATCCCGAACGCCTCGGGGAAGATCGACGGCACTACGGCGACGTCGGCGAGCGCGAGCAGGTGCACGAGATGGCGGTGCTCGAGCGGGCCGGTGAAGAGCGTGTCGAGGCCCTCCGCGAGCCGCTCGAGCTCGCTCCGGTAGTCGCCGAACCCGACGATCACGGCGCGCGCGTCGACGCCGCGCAAGGCCTCGAGCAGGATCTGCACGCCCTTGTTCTCGATCAGCTTGCCGAAGTAGACGACTGTGGGCCGGTCGCCGGCGAGGAACGACGCGAGCCGCTCCGCGTTCCCCTCGTCCGGCAGGCGCTCGTTGGCGTTGCCCGGGTTGGGCGGGTCGCGCCCGGCCTCCTCGAGCAGGCGATCGAGCGCCTCGTCGCGCGGCGCGGGGACCCAGAGGTCGACCTCGACGCCGGGCGGGACCTCGTGGACGCCGTCGACCGTGCCGCAGACGTCGCGGACGACCGAGCGGATGTGCTCGGAGCCGACGATCGTCGCGGCCGCGCCTCGGAGCACCTCGCCGCCCCAGGCCGAGAGGGCGGCGTTGCCCCGCAGCGAGTACTCGAGCTCCGAGCCGTGCGCCTTGACGACGTACCGGCTACCGCTCGCCGCCCCGACCGGCCCGCCCAGGAGAATGTGGTTCGCGAAGACGAGGTCGGCGGGCCCGCGCTCGCGCAGCGCTGCCGCGTTCGCGTCGACCCACGAGTCCAGCTCCGCCCTCGTGCAGTCCTGCACCCGCTTCACCGTGTAGCCGTCGTAGCGGTCGAGGACGAAGACGGGCAGCAGCCCGCCCACGTCCGGGCGCACCGTGGCCGCGCCGCCGAGGTCGAAGCGCTCCGGCCGCGGCTCCTGGGAGAACACCGTCACGTCGTGCCCCTCGCGGCTCCACTCGCGGGAAAGCTGCCGCGCGTAGATGTTCGAGCCGGTCCCCCCGAGCAGGTAGCCGTGCCAGACGAAGATCCGCATCAGGGGTAGGTGAAGCCCGTCCGCTCGATCATCTCCGGCACCGTCACGAACTCGTACCCCTCCTGCTCCTTCCACCGGGTCAGGATCAGGTCGGCCGCCTCGACCGAGTGGCTGCGGTCCCAGCCCATGGCGACGTCGCAGCCGTCGTGGAGCAGGACCACGTCGCCGCCGCGGATCTGCTTCTCGGCCTTGTGCATGATCTTCTCGGTCGTCACGCCCTTGCTCCAGTCCCAGAGCGTCACCGACCAGCAGACGGGGACGTAGCCCTCGTCGCGGAGCACGCGGAGCGTGCCCGGCCGCCGGCGCCCGTACGGCGGCCGCATCAGCCGCCGGCCGCCGACGTGGGCCATCTCGACGCCGGCGTCCTCGATCGCCGCGGTCGTCAGCTGCAGCTCGCGTCGGATCGTGTCGTCCGTGTGGAGCGGCATCGTGACATGGGTGTAGGTGTGGTTGCCGATCGCGTGCCCCGCGGCGGCGACCTCGCGGAGCAGCGCCGGCTGCTCTCTCGCGTAGTGCCCGATGCTGAAGAAGGTCGCCTTCACGCCGTGCCGGTCGAGCACCTCGAGCAGCCGCGGTGTCCAGGCGACGTTCGGCCCGTCGTCGAAGGTGATCGCCATCAGGTTCCCCGTCCCCGGCGTACCGACGAACGTGCGGCCGAAGCCCTGGGCCTTGGGCGCGATGGCGTTATAGATTCCCCAGCCCGCAGCGCCTGCGAGCGCGCCGGCGGCGAACGGCCACTTCGTCATGCGTTCCTCCCGTCGTCCGTTGGCGATGTCTCGAGCGGATGCAGGTCGGGGGCGCCGCCCGCCCACGCCGCGTCGGGTGCGGGCGGAGCGTACATGCGTGTCACGCCGCGGTCGTCCGCGCCGCCGCGGCGCATGTGCCGATACCAGCGGTGGTAGAGCGGCGCGGCCAGCACCGTCAGCGCGACGAGCACCGCCAGCCCGGCGAGCATCCAGACGTGGCGGCGGAGCGGCTCCGCGTCGCCGGCGGGCCAGCAGGCGAGGGCGGCGAGCCCGACCGAGAGAGCGACGCCGGAGTAGTAGTCCAGCGGGAAGCGCCAGATCCAGGGCACCTCGAACCACCAGACGGCCCCCCGCCGGAAGCGCCGCACCGTGTAGGCGGGGTTGAGCACGAACCAGAGGTAGTCCCACACGACGGCGAGCGCGAAGAAGGTGGCCAGCGTCCCGAGCTCGCCCGCCAGCGTCCAGTCCACGCCCATCACGTACGGCAGGTGCAGGAGGAGCACCGGGATCGTGAAGGCGTACACGTGGTAGCCGGTCAGCGGGCGCTGCCCCATCGCCAGGCCGTACACCCGGCCCACCGTCCCGCGTTTCCGGAACCAGGTCGGCAGCCGCTCGGCCCAGCCGAGGCCGCCCTCGATCTCGATCTCGATCCCCGCCAGCCCGAAGGCCCAGGCGAAGAGCAGGAGCGTTCGGCCCACCTCGAGCTCGCTCACGGCGTTGGCTCCGGGCGAACGATCCGCATCGGCCGAGACTAGTGATTCCGCGGCGCCCGGTGCTCGTTCGAGCGGGTCTGGGCCCTCAGAGGCAGCCGGTAGGCTTCGCGGCCGTGTCCAGGATCGGAGTCTTCGGGGCCGGCTACGTCGGCCTGGTCACGGGCGCCTGCTTCGCCGAGCTGGGCCACGACGTGGTCGTCCGCGACGTCGTCCCCGAGCGCATCGAGGCGCTCCGGCGCGGCGAGGTGCCGATCTTCGAGCCGGGCCTCGGCGAGCTGCTCGAGCGGAACCGCGAGCGGCTCGCGTTCACTCTCGACGTGGCGGAGGCGATCGAGGGCGCGGAGGTCGTCTACGTCGCCGTCGGCACGCCGCCGACCTACTCCGGCGACGCCGACCTCGAGGCCGTGTGGACGGTGGTCGACGAGCTGCCGCAGCTCGAGCGCAGGACCGTGCTCGCGATGAAGAGCACCGTCCCGGTCGGCACCGGCGAGAAGATCCGGCACCGGCTGGACGAGCGCGGGCTCGGGCACGTCGGCTACGTCTCGAACCCCGAGTTCACGGCCGAGGGGACGGCGGTGGCCGACTTCATGCGGCCGGACCGGATCGTCGTCGGCGCCTCCGACCCCGCGGACATCGAGACGATCGTCGAGCTCCACCGCGGCATCGACGCGCCCGTCGTGCGGTGCGACGTCGCCTCGGCGGAGATGATCAAGCTCGCCGCCAACGCCGCGCTGATGACGCGCATCTCGTTCATCAACGAGATCGCCAACGTCTGCGAGGCGACCGGCGCAGACGTCGTCCGGGTGGCGGAGGGGATCGGCCTCGACCGGAGGATCGGCTCCAGCTTCCTCCGGGCGGGGGTTGGCTACGGAGGCTCGTGCCTGGCCGGCGACGAGACGGTCCTCGTTCGCACAGAGGCGGGCAGCCGCCTGCTCACGCTCGAGCGGCTCTACGACGAGGTCGAAGCCGGCGCCGACGTCGAGATCCTCTCGTGGCGTCCCGGCGCGCAAGGGCCCGAGCTCTTCCCTGCTGCGCTCGTGACCCGCCGTCCCCACGACGGAGAGCTCATCGAGGTGCGGACGAAGATGGGCCGTCGCATCCGCTGTACTCCGGACCATCCATTCGTCACTCGGGACGGTGTCCGGTTCGCCGGGGAGCTCACGACCGAGGACTGGCTGCCGATCGCGATCGGCCCGGCGTCTGCAGGCCGAGCGCGGCCCCGACGGCTGAGGGTCATCGACGCCGTTCAGAGCGCCGGGCTGGCGGCGTCGGACGTGATCGTACGGCCGACGTCCGGGGAGCTGGCGGAGATCGGAGGCCGGGAGATCCGCTCCGCCCTGGCAACCCTCGACCACCCGCGTGGCGCTGCCGCCCGAGCACATGATGTCCTTCGTACCGGGGCTCTCCGCCTGCACGAGGCGCTCGAGCTCGATCTCGAGCTCGACGAAAGCGGGCTCGGAACGGCCAGGAACGGGACGTACGTCCCCGCCGTGCTTCGCGCCGACGAGGCGTTCTGGCGCGTCGTCGGCCTGTACATCGCGGAGGGCCACGTCTCCGTCGACGGGCGGCGACGGCGTCTGCAGTGGTCATTTCATCCATCGGCTGAGGACGAGCTCGTCGGCGAGGTCGCCGGCTACTGGCGGAGAGTGGGCGTGCGCGCGGACGTGCGGCGCCGGCCCACGACGACGAGCGTCGTCGTCTCCTCGCGTCTCCTCGCCGGCTGGTGGACGGACGCGCTCGGCCTGGGCTCGAACTGCTACGGGCAGCGGCTGCCGGACCTGATCTGGGATGAGCCGGAGCGACACAAGCTCGCGCTGCTCGCCGCTGCCTGGCACGGAGACGGCTCGTGGTCGTTCGTGAGCCGAGGGCCGAGCGTCGTGCTGGAGTACGGGACGGTGAGCCGCGAGCTCGCCGACGGGCTGCTGCGCCTGCTAGGCGAGCTCGGAATCGTGGCCCGTCTCAAGGTCGGGCGGACGGCGAAGTCGACCACCGACACCTACTGGCTCGTCGTCTCCGGGGCCGCGCAGGTCGAGCGGCTCCTGGAGCTTGTGAAGAGCAAGGATCGGGCTCGCGTGGCGACGGCGATCGGACGGACGAACCGGATCGCGCCGACCGGGTACGACCGCGACGGCAACGCGGCGTGGGTGCGGGTCACCGGCGTTCGGCGCGAGCCCTCCGACGGCGACGTCTACTCGGTCGAGGTGCCGCAGACGCATACGTTCGTCACGACCGGCGGGCTCGTCGTCCACAACTGCTTCCCGAAGGACTCGCTCGCGCTCAAGCAGCTCGCAGCGAACTCGGGCTACCACTTCCAGCTCCTGAACGCGGTGATCGAGGTGAACGAGCTCCAGAAGCGGCGCGTGATCGCCAAGCTGAAGCGGCACCTGACCACGCTGCGCGGCCGGACGGTGGCGCTGCTCGGGCTGGCGTTCAAGCCCGACACCGACGACATGCGGGAAGCGCCCAGCGTCGTGCTGGCCGGGCGCCTGCTGGCCGAGGGCGCCGACGTGCGCGCGTGGGACCCGGTCGCGAGCGCGAACGGGCTGCACGGCGTCGAGCAGGCCGCCTCGATCGAGGCGGCGCTCGCCGGCGCCGACGCGGCCGTGCTGGTGACCGAATGGCCGCAGCTCGCCGAGGCGGACTGGCAGGCGCTGGCCGGGTCGATGCGGGTCCCGCTGCTGGTGGACGGGCGCAACATGCTCGACCCCGCCGCGCTGCGCGCCGCCGGCTTCACCTACGAGGGCATCGGCCGGGGTGCCGGCGAGGGCGCGTGATGGAGGCGATCATCCTCGCCGGAGGCAAGGCCGAGCGGCTCGGGGACGCTGCGGGCGGCGGCCCGAAGGCCCTCGTCCCGATCGCCGGCCAGCCGCTGGCCGCCTACCAGGTGAGCCAGCTCGTCGCAGCCGGCGTCGACCGGGTGATCGTCAGCTGCGCCGTCGGCCAGGGGCAGCTGTTCGAGCGGGCGCTGTCCGGGCTGGGTGCGGAGATCGTGCCGGCCGAGGAGCCGGAGCCGCTCGGCCGGGGCGGGGGCCTGCGCTTCGCGGCGGCGTCGCGCGACGGGTCGGGCCCGCTGTACGCCCTGAACGGCGACGAGCTGCTCGACGTCGACCTGCTGGCGATGCTCGCAAGCCACGGCGCCCGGGGAGCGGCCGCGACGATCGCCGTCGCGCCGATGCTGTCGGCGCTCGGGGTCGTCGACGTCGCCGACGACGACCGGGTGACGGGCTTCCGCGAGGCGCCGAGGTTGCCGTTCTGGGTCAACATCGGCTGCTACGTGCTCGACGGCGAGGCGCTCGAGCGGCTGCCCGAGCGCGGCGACCACGAGCAGACGACCTTCCCCGCGCTGGCCGCGGAGGGCAAGCTGCTCGCGCATCGCCACGAGGGCGTCTGGCTGACGGTGAACACGCCGAAGCAGCTTCGCCTCGCCGCCGAGTACTTCGAGTCACACCCGGAGCTGCGACCGGCGGCGCCGCGCCGATGAGCGAGGCCTATCGCGCAGAGCCCCGCCGCGTCGAGAAGCCGTGGGGCTGGGAGCTGATCTGGGCCGAGGCGGACGCCTACGTCGGCAAGCTGCTCTTCGTCCGCGCCGGCCAGGCTCTCAGCCTCCAGTACCACGTCGAGAAGCACGAGTCGTGGCTCGTCCGCGAGGGCCGGGCCGCGCTGGAGCTCGGCCCCGTCGACGGCGAGCTCGAGACGGTCGAGATCCGGGCCGGCGACACGTTCCGCTTCCCGCCGCGCACCGTCCATCGCGTGACGGCGCTCGAGGACACGCTGATCGTCGAGGTCTCGACCCCGCAGCTCGACGACGTCGTCCGGCTCGAGGACCGCTACGGCCGCGAGGGCACGAGCGCCGCCTGAGCCCGCCGCGGCTCCCTTGTGACAAAGTGTTACGAGCTTGCGCGGCGCCAGTAGACTGCCGCCCGAGCCCCCGACGAAACGAGTTGCGATGGCCACCGTGAAGAAGCACGACGTCAAGGACCTGAGCCTCGCGCCCGAGGGCGTGCGGCGGATCGAGTGGGCCGACCGGCAGATGCCCGTCCTGGCCGCGATCCGCGAGCGCTTCGAGCGGGAGCAGCCGCTCGCGGGCTACCGCGTGTCGGCCTGCCTGCACGTGACGACGGAGACCGCGAACCTGATGCGGGCTCTGCGGGCGGGCGGTGCGGACGTGGTCGTGTGCGCGTCGAACCCGCTCTCGACCCAGGACGACGTCGCTGCCGCGCTGGTCGATCGCTACGAGGTCTCGGCGTTCGCGATCAAGGGCGAGGACAACGACACGTACTACCGGCACATCGAGGCCGCGGTCGACCACCGTCCGCACGTGACGATGGACGACGGCGCCGACGTGATCGGCGTCCTCCACTCCCATCGCCGCGAGCAGCTCGGAGACGTGATCGCCGGGACGGAGGAGACGACCACCGGCGTGATCCGCCTCCGCGCGCTGGAGCGCGACGGCAAGCTCGGCTTCCCGGTCGTCGCCGTCAACGAGGCGCGGACGAAGCACCTGTTCGACAACCGCTACGGCACCGGCCAGTCGACGATCGACGGGATCATCCGCGCGACGAACGTCCTGCTCGCGGGGAAGCGCTTCGTGGTCGCCGGCTACGGCTGGACGGGCCGCGGGGTCGCGATGCGGGCGCGCGGGATGGGCGCGCACGTGATCGTCACCGAGGTCGACCCGATGCGGGCGCTGGAGGCGGCGATGGACGGCTACGAGGTGCTCCCCATGGACCGCGCGGCGGAGATCGGCGACCTCTTCTGCACCGCCACCGGCGACAAGGCCGTCATCACCCGGGCGCACATGGAGCGGATGAAGGACGGCGCGATCCTCTCCAACACCGGCCATTTCAACGTCGAGATCGAGATCCCGGCGCTGCGCGACCTGGCCGTCGAGACGCGCGAGGCGCGGGCGTTCGTCGACGAGTTCACGCTCGCCGACGGCCGCCGGCTCTACCTGATCGGGGAGGGACGGCTCGTCAACCTCGCCGCCGCCGAGGGCCATCCCGCGCTCGTGATGGACATGTCGTTCGCGAACCAGGCGCTCGCCGCCGAGTGGGTGATCCAGAACGCGGCGACGCTCGAGCGAAAGGTCTACGTCGTCCCGCAGGAGATCGACGAGGAGATCGCCCGGCTGAAGCTCGAGACGATGGGCATCGCGATCGACACCCTGACCGAGGAGCAGGCGCGCTACCTCGCGAGCTGGGACGAGGGAACCTGATCGTGGGGTAACCCATGGTTCCCCCACGGGCCCCTCCTTCGGCGTGACCCCACGGGGCGGCCGCTTCTGGGCTCCCGCCGGGCAAAGCCCGGCTCCGCCCGCGAACGGCGGTGCACGGGAGATCTGACTGCATCTAGCTCGAGCCGTCATAGATCGTCCGCTTGGAAGTCGACGCGGTCGTCGTGCTCGATCAGCGCGCTCAACCGCTGCGGACGCTCCGGGTCGGAGGCGAGGTACGTGAGCGCCTCTGCCGCCTTCGGGTAGCCGGTGGCGACGATCTGCGCTGCCGCCGCCTCGAAGTCGTACTCCGTCCGGCGCAGCTCGACGCGGGTGTCGAGCAGCGCCCAGTAGGCACCGGGGTCGGCCTCGTAGGGCGCGCCGACGCTGCCGGGGTTGACGACGCGGATGCCGTCGACGGTGCGGTCGAACTGGACGTGTGTGTGCCCGCAGACGACCACGCGCTCGTCGACTCCGTGGAGGAGCCCGCGCAGTCGCTCGGTGGGCGTCAGCCGGGTGATCGCCACCTCGTCGCTGCCGGGGGCGCCATGACAGAAACGCACAGGCCCGAGCCCAGGCAGCTCGAGTCGAAGATCGAGCGGCAGGGCGGCGAGAAACGCCAGTCGCTCTTCGCCAAGGCGTCCGGCGACCCACCGGCGCGCCCGCACCCACGTCTCCTCTTCGCTTGCGCCTCCCAGGTCGAGGACGCGGTCGGCGTTGCCGCGGACGAGTTGCGCACCGCGCGCTTGGAGCGCGTCGAGCGTCTCGGCCGGCATCGGGCCGGACGCGATGTCGCCGGCGACGACGATGGTGTCGACGCCCGCTCTGTCCACGTCGGCCAGCACCGCCGTCAGCGCCGGCAGGTTGCCGTGGACGTCGGCGAGAGCCGCGATCCGCACCGCGCATATTCTGGCGGGCGACGCCCGACAGGTCGTCGTCCAGCCCCGCGCCAGGCGGTCCGACGGCGGCCGGGCGGCCCTAGACTCCGAGCGTGGAGCTGGCGCCGGAGCAGATCGTTCGCCTCGAAGGCGACGCCGTCGTCCTCCTCGACCAGCGGAGGCTCCCGGACGAGGTGGTCGAGCTGCGCTGCGGCACGAGCGCCGAGGTTGCCGAGGCGATCCGGACGCTCGCCGTCCGCGGCGCGCCCGCGATCGGCGTCGCCGCCGCGTATGGCCTCGCGCTCGCGGCCCAGCACGGGGAGGACCTCGACGCCGCCTACGAGACGCTCGCGGCCGCACGGCCGACGGCGGTCAACCTCCGCTGGGCGCTCGACGAGCTGCGCGCCGACCCGACTGCCGAGCGCGCCCGCAGGCTCCACGAGGAGGAGGTCCAGCGGTGCCGGACTATGGCCGCGCACGCAGCGCCGCTGCTCGCGGCGGCGTCGGCCGGGTCGCGCGTCCTGACGCACTGCAATGCCGGCGGTCTCGCGACGGCGGGCTACGGCACGGCGATCGGGGCCATCCGCGCCGCCTGGGAGCGGGGCCTGGTGCAGCACGTGTGGGTCGACGAGACGCGGCCGCTGCTCCAGGGCTCCCGGCTCACGGCCTGGGAGCTCGAGACGCTCGGGATTCCGCACGCGGTCGTCGCCGACTCCGCCGCCGCCTCGCTGATGGCCGCCGGCGAGGTCGACGCCGTGGTCACCGGGGCCGACCGGATCGCAGCCAACGGCGACACGGCGAACAAGATCGGGACCTACGGGCTCGCCGTGCTCGCGCGGCATCACGGGCTCCCGCTCGTCGTGGTGGCGCCGACGTCCACGCTCGACCCGGCCGCGGCCACCGGCGCGGCGATCCCGATCGAGGAGCGCGACCCCGGCGAGGTGACGCCCCGGTTCGCCGCTCGCAACCCCGCCTTCGACGTCACGCCGGCCGACCTGATCGCCGCGATCGTGACCGAGGCAGGCGTGCACCGGCCGCCCTACGCCTCGTCGCTGCCGCGTCCCCGGGTGGCGGCGTGAGAGTGCTCGTGCTCGCCGCCGGGTACGCGACACGCCTCTACCCGCTGACGCTCGACACGCCGAAGCCGCTGCTGGACGTCGGCGGGCGGGCCCTGGTCGACCGGCTCCTCGAGCAGGTGCACGCGATCGAGGGCATCGACGGCACGATCGTCGTCACCAACGCGAAGTTCGCGGGGCGCTTCGCCGACTGGGCGGAGGCGCGCGGCGACGGCATCGTCGTGGTCGACGACGGCACGACGACCGACGACGACCGGCTCGGCGCGATCGGCGACATCGGCTTCGTGCTCGACACGCTCGCGCTGGACGACGACGTCGTCGTGGTCGCGGGGGACAACCTCTTCGGGGCGGACGTCGCGGGGTTCGGGAGCTACGCGCGCGAGACGGCGGCGCCCGTGCTCGGCGTGCGGGACGTCGGCGACATCGCGGAGATGCCCAAGTACAACCAGGTCGTGACGGACGAGCGGGGCCGCATCACGTTCTTCGAGGAGAAGCCGCGCGGCGCGACGAGCACCCTGATGGGCGTCGCGCTCTACTTCTACCCGAGGTCCGCGCTGCCCCTGATCCGGCGCTATCTCGCCGAGGGCAACAACCCGGATCAGCCGGGACGGCTCGTCGAGTGGCTCTACACGCGGGTCGACGTGCTCACGTGGCGGGTGCCGGAGCCCTGGTACGACATCGGCTCGCTCGAGTCGCTGCACGCCGCCGACGCGGAGCTCCGCGCCGCGAGCTGACCTCCGGGGGACGTCGGCACGCTTTCGGCACGAAGGCGTCACACATCCGTCACACGTTTCGCCGTACCGTCGGGAGCATGGTGCGCGTCTCCCTCCTGCTGCCCCAGCGCTGCGCGGTCTGCGCCCGCCCGGGAGCCGCGCTCTGCGACGCGTGCGACTCGGCGCTCGTCCGGCTCGCGCCGCCGTTCTGCGAGCGATGCGGCGCTCCCGGGGCCTGGCCGGTGCAGCGGTGCGCCGAGTGCGCGGGCCGGCGCCTCGCCTTCGCGCGGGCGCGCGCGGCGATCGTGTATGACGACCGTGCGCGGACCTTCGTCGGCGCCTGGAAGGAGCGCGGCCGGCGCGACCTCGCAGCGGCCGCGGCGACGCTCGTCGCCGACGTGCTGCCGCGGCCGGACGCGGACGTGCTGACGGCCGTCCCGACCGATCCCGAGCGCGGCCTCTGGCGCGGCCATGCGCCGGCGGTCGGGCTGGCACGCGCCCTGGCCCTCCGCTGGCGGCTGCCCACGGCGCCGCTGCTCGAACGCGCCCGTCCCGCTCCGCGGCAGCGGGGCCTGACGCTCCGCGAGCGGCGCCGGAACGTCAGCGGCACGTTCGCGGCGACCGGGCGGGCGCCGCCGCACGTCTGCCTCGTCGACGACGTGTACACCACCGGCGCCACGGCGAACGTCTGTGCGCGGGCGCTCAGGCAGGCCGGCGCCCGACGGGTCGAGGCGATTGCCCTCGCCCGGGCTGTGCGGTAGTAGAGTCGGAGGAGGACAGACCGAGAGGAGACGCGATGCGACTGCAGGTCACGGTTCGACACGGTCACGTCAACGACTCCGTCCGCGGCTACGTCGAGGGGAAGTTCCGGAAGCTGGAGCGCCGCCTGCACGACGCGACGCTCATCGAGGTCGTGCTCGACCGCGAGCGCAATCCGAAGATCGCCGACGACCACGTCGTCGAGGCGACGGCGTACCTCAAGGGCCCCACCCTGCACGGCCGCGAGGCCGCGTCCACGTACGAGGCGGCCGCGGACGTCCTCGTCGACAAGCTCGAGCGGCAGGTGGAGCGCTACCGCGACAAGCGCGTGCGCGAGCCGCGGCGGCGCGCCTCCGCGAACGAGCCGCCGGTGCCGACCGCCGAGGAGCTGGAGCGGCTCGTCGGGCCCGAGCCGGCCGAGGAGTCGGCCGCGTAGCCGATGCCGTTGCCTCACGACCCCGGCCCGCACTGGGGCGAGGTCGGCATTCACGGGCTGCACCGGCAACGCGAGTGGGACGAGCTCGGCGGCGCCTCCGCGCCCGGGCACGACGGCGACGTGGCATGGCTCGTCGCGCTGGCGGACGGGCGCGTGCTCGTCGAGGAGGGCCCGGCTGCTCTCGACCCGCTCCCGCTCGTGGCTGCTCTGCGGCTCCGGCTCCCGTTCCGGGCCAGGGCCGTGAATCACGACGGCCGCGGGTGGACGGTGGCCGGCCGCAGGATCGAGGTCGTCGAGCTGGACGACCTGGACGAGGCCTCGCTGCTCGAGCTGGTCTGGGACGGCACCGAGCGCACGCTGACCGTCGACGGGGTCGAGTCTGCCGCCCTCGCGCCGGCGCTGGAGCGGATCGCCGCCTCGCGTTTCGACGCCTACGTCGCGCGTGCGCGGCGGCTCGACGGGCGCCTCTGGGAGCTGAGCGTCCTGCCGCTGTAGGCCCCCTTGCTCAGCCGAGCGCGCGGGTGGTGAGCCTGCGGCCGTCGGCGACCACGAGCTTCGAGCCCGCGAGCTGCGCCAGCGTCCCCCTCGCGACGACCCGGTCGGCGCCGGTCGCGAGGTCGACGAGGTGGACCCGGCCGCCGGCCACGTAGGCCGCCCGGCCGCCCTCGACGTCCGTCACTCGGCCGCCCGGGGGCAACTGGAACATGCGGCTCGACGCGCTGCGCAGCTCCAGCGTCCGGCCGCGCTGCGCGGCGACGCCGTCGCCGGTGACGAACACCGCTGCCGCCGGTGCGCCCGACCACTCGTCGACCGGATCGGGCGAGCGCAGCGGCTGGAACCCGAAGATCCGGCCGTCGGCGAGCGCCACGGCGAGGCCGCCGGCATGGGCGCCGAGCGCCGTGACCGCGGCCGGGGCCGTCCAGGCGAACAGGCGGCTGCCGTTCGCGCGCAGGACGACGACGCGACGGCCGACGGCGTACGGCAGCAGGCCGCTGCCGCGCGGCGAAGCGTCGACGGCGCCGACGACGATCGGCGAGCCCTGATCGACGTCCACGGCCCGGTACCGGAGCAGGCGTGGGGCCGGCGCGGTCGTGGACGCGGTCCACAGCGACCACTCCCGGATGTTGCCGCCGATGTAGGAGAGCCAGAGCGCGCGCGTGCCGGCGATGGCCAGCGCCGCGATCCCGTGACCTGTGCTCGTCTCCACGCACGGCGACCGCCGGCCCAGTCGCGAGACGCCGCCCGTCGCGGGGCGCCAGACGCGCACCCGGTCGCAGTCTCCGGGGGAGCGGCCGACCGCGAACGCGACGCGGTGGCGGTCGGCGGCGATGGCGACGACCTGCCCCGGGGCCGCTGTGCGGACGGGAGCGGCCGCGAGCGCGGTGCCCGCGACGACGAGGGCGAGCGCGATCACGGCCATGCGGGCTCTCACGGAACCGACGCTACGGGCTCGACGTGAAGGAACCGCGGCGTCCCGGTTAGGGATGCGTCAAGCTGTGCCGGCCCTGCGGTTCGGCTGCCGGACGGCCGGGGGACGCCGCTCCCGCCAACCGGTACGCTCTCCCGTGATGCCGACGACCGACTTCGGCCGCTTCGAGAAGGTGCTCCGCATCGGCGAGGGCCGGCGCCTGAAGCGGCTCCAGCAGCAGGCCGCGTACATCACGAGCCTGGAGCCGGACTTCCAGGCGCTGTCCGACGCCGACCTCCGTGCGAAGACCGCGGAGTTCCGGCAGCGCCTCGACAACGGCGAGTCGCTCGAGGACCTGCTCTTCGAGGCGTTCGCGGCGGTGCGGGAGGCGCGCCTGCGCGAGTCCGACCAGCGCATGTTCGACGTGCAGCTGATGGGCGGCGTCGTCCTGCACGAGGGCGACATCGCCGAGATGAAGACCGGCGAGGGAAAGACGTTCGTGGCGAGCCTCGCGCTCTACCTGAACGCGCTGACCGGCCGGGGCGTCCATCTCGTCACCGTCAACGACTACCTGGCGAAGCGCGACGCGGAGTGGAACGGCGGCGTCTACGACCGGCTCGGGATGACGGTCGGGTGGATCCAGAACATGATGCCGTTCGGCCCGCGCAAGGAGGCCTACGCGGCCGACATCACGTACGGCACGAACTCCGAGTTCGGCTTCGACTACCTGCGCGACAACATGTCCGTCTCGCTCGAGGGCGTGGTGCAGCGCGGGCACGCCTACGCGATCGTCGACGAGGTCGACTCGATCCTGATCGACGAGGCGCGCACGCCGCTGATCATCTCCGGCGAGCCGGAGACGGCGGCCAAGACGTACTACGACTTCGCGCGGGTCGTGCGCGACCTCGAGGGCAAGCCCGCCACGCGGAAGACCGCGAAGGGCGAGGACGAGACGGAGCTGTCCGGCGCGGACTTCCTCTTCGACGAGAAGCACAAGACCGTCTCGCCCGCGCAGACGGCGATCGAGAAGGTCGAGCGCGCGCTCGGGGTCGAGAACCTCTACGACCCGCGCAACGTGCAGCTCGTCAACCACCTGACCCAGGCGCTGAAGGCGCAGTCGCTCTACCAGCGCGACGTCGACTACGTGATCCAGGACGGCGAGGTGAAGATCGTCGACGAGTTCACCGGCCGCATCATGGAGGGGCGCCGCTGGAGCGAGGGCCTCCACCAGGCGATCGAGGCGAAGGAGAACGTGCGCATCCGCGAGGAGAACGTCACGCTCGCGACGATCACGCTGCAGAACTACTTCCGCCTCTACGAGAAGCTCGCCGGCATGACCGGCACCGCGAAGACCGAGGAGAAGGAGTTCGTCGAGATCTACAACCTCCACGTGGTCGAGATCCCGACCAACGTGCCGGTCGCGCGCGCCGATCGCAACGACTTCATCTTCAAGACCAAGGACGCGAAGTGGAATGCGGTGCTGACGGACATCGTCGAGCGCCACGAGGAGGGCCAGCCCGTGCTCGTGGGCACGATCGCGGTCGAGACGTCCGAGTACCTCTCGGATCTCCTGACCCGCAGCGGCGTGCCGCACAACGTGCTGAACGCCAAGGAGCACGAGCGGGAGGGCGAGATCATCAAGGACGCGGGTCAGCCGGGCGCGGTGACGATCGCGACGAACATGGCCGGCCGCGGCGTCGACATCAAGCTCGGCGAGGGGGTGCTCGAGGTGGGCGGGCTCTACGTGCTCGCCACCGAGCGGCACGAGGCGCGACGGATCGACAACCAGCTCCGCGGTCGTTCCGGACGCCAGGGCGACCCGGGCGAGTCCCGCTTCTACCTGTCGGCGCAGGACGACCTCGTGAGGCTCTTCGCCGGCGACCGGATCCACGGGATCATGGAGCGCTTCAAGCTGCCCGACGATCAGCCGATGGAGGCCTCGATCCTCTCGCGCCAGATCGAGGGAGCGCAGAAGAAGGTCGAGGAGCAGAACTTCGTCGCGCGCAAGAACGTCCTCAAGTACGACGACGTGATGAACACGCAGCGGCAGGTGATCTACGAGCAGCGGCGCCGCGTCCTCGAGGGCGAGGACGTCTCCGACGAGATCAAGGGCTGGATCGAGGAGGTCGTCGCGGCGAACGTCGCCCAGTTCACCGACGCCGAGTACGACGAGGACTGGGATCTCGGCGGGCTGCTGACCCAGATGCGCGCGCTCTACGGCACCGACATGACCGTCGAGGAACTGCGCGAGGAGGTCGAGTCGTCGCGGGAGGCGCTCACCGAGGAGTTCACCGAGGACGCGCTCGACACGTACGCCGAGCGCGAGGAGTCGTTCACGCCCGAGGTGATGCGCGAGATCGAGCGCTACGTGATGCTCAGCGTCGTCGACACGCGCTGGCGCGAGCACCTCGAGAACATGGACTACCTGCGCGAGGGCATCCACCTGCGGGCGATGGCGCAGAAGGACCCGCTCGTCGAGTACCGCGGCGAGGGTCACTCGATGTTCGAGGAGCTCGGGCGGGCGATCCGGGAGGAGGTCGTGCTGACGCTCTTCCACGTCGAGCTCGCCCCCCAGGACGTCGAGCAGCTGCAGCCGCTCGAGCAGCAGGGCTCCCTCCAGTACGAGCACGAGACCGCAGCCGGCGCCGACGCGATCGCAGCGGCGGGCGGTGGCGCGGCCGAGGCGGGCTCCGCGACCGCGTTGGCCGCGCCACCCCGTCCGCAGCAGGTGGTCAACGAGCACCGCGACGTCGGCCGTAACGATCCCTGCTGGTGCGGCTCGGGCAAGAAGTTCAAGAAGTGCCACGGCGCGTAGCCGGGCTGCGCTCGCCACGCGCTCGATGAGGCGTAACCCGTCGATCCTCCTCGGCGCGATCGTCGCTGCCGGCGTCGGCGCGTTCGCGCTGCTCGCCTGGGCGTACTCGGGCGACGGCCTGATCTCGGAGGTCGACCGCGAGGTGGCGGCCTGGGTCGCGGCCCACGTGCCCACCTGGGCCGAGTGGCTCGCGCGACCGTTCTCGTGGCTCGGCGGCTGGGTCTGCGTCACGCTCCTGGCACTCGGCGCGGTGGCGCTGCTGCTGCGCCGGCGCCGCTGGGCGGACGCGCTGCTCGTCGTCGTCTCGCTGGCGGGCATCCAGCTGCTGACGCTCGGCTTCAAGCAGGCCTTCGAGCGCTCTCGCCCGGATGACGGCAGCGCCATCCCGTTGCCTCCCTCGTACTCCTTCCCGAGCGGCCACGCCGGCACCGCCGCGGCGTTCTTCGGCGCCCTGACGCTGCTCGCGGCCGCGGCTGCGGCCGCGGCCGTCCCGGCCGGCCGCCGGCGGCTGCTGGTGCTCGCCGTCGGCGCGGCGATCGCGCTGGCGATCGGCGCGAGCCGCGTCGTGCTGAACGTCCACTACGTCAGCGACGTGCTGGCCGGCTTCGCGCTCGGGCTCGCCTGGCTCGCGCTCTGCCTGCTCGCGCTGTCCAGCCTGCCGGGTGTGGACAGAACGTCGCGCATCCGGCACGAGCCTGTGACGGACACGTGAGTGGATGGCTGCGATCGTTCCGGTAGGGGGTCTCGCGCACCCCCCGGAGGGGGCTGCCCACCCCGTGGGTGGGTGCTTTTGCCAGGCCCCTGGGTGGGTGCTTTGCCCGGCCCGTGGGTGGGTGCGGCCGGGTCGCAGCCGGGGCGTGGGCTAGCATCGACGGATGGCCGAGACGGCACAGAGCGTCGATCAGCAGCTCCAGGAGGTCGGAGCCCAGCTCGCCTGGGTTCGTGATTACCTTTGACCCCGACGCGCTGACGGCTCGCCTCGGCGAGCTGGAGGAGGCGATGGGGGCTCCCGGCTTCTGGAACGACCAGGCTGCCGCCGCGCAGATCTCGACGGAGCACGCGCGGGTCTCGCGGCGGCTCCAGCGCTACGAGCGCCTGCGGCGCGAGGTCGACGACGCGCGCGAGCTGCTGGAGCTCGACCCGGGCCTCGAGCCCGAGGTCGCCGAGCAGCTGGTTCCGATCCGCGACGAGCTCGACCGGCTCCAGGAGGACGCCCTCTTCAACGGCCGCTACGACGGCGGCGACGCCGTCGTCTCGATCAACGCCGGCACGGGCGGAACGGATGCCCAGGACTGGGCGGAGATGCTGCTCCGCATGTACCTGCGCTGGACCGACGATCGCGGGCTCAGAGCCGAGCTGGTCGAGGCCAGCCCCGGCGAGGAGGCGGGGCTCAAGTCGGCGACCTTCACGGTCAAGGGCGAGAACGCGTACGGCGTGCTGAAGGCGGAGCGGGGCGTCCACCGGCTCGTGCGCCTGTCGCCGTTCGACGCCGCCCATCGCCGGCACACCGCGTTCTCCCAGGTCGTCGTCGCACCGCTGCTGCCGGAGGACGACGACGTCGAGATCGACGAGAACGACCTGCGGATCGACACCTACCGCGCGAGCGGCGCGGGCGGCCAGCACGTGAACAAGACCGACTCGGCCGTCCGGATCACGCACATCCCGACCGGCATCGTCGTTCAGTGCCAGAACGAGCGCTCGCAGACCTCCAACAAGGCGACCGCGCTGCGGATCCTGAAGGCGCGCCTCGCCGAGCTGCAGGAGGAGGAGCGGGAGGCCGAGCTGGCGCGCGAGCGGGGAGCGGCGCAGGACATCGGCTTCGGGAGTCAAATCCGCTCGTACGTGCTCCATCCGTACCAGCTGGTGAAGGACCATCGCACCGACTACGAGGTCGGCAACGCGCAGGGCGTGCTCGACGGCGCGCTCGACGGGTTCGTGCACGCGTACCTGCTCGCGAAGGCCGCCGGAAAGGCCGTCTAGCAGGTTAAACCTGGACCGTCCGCCTGACTCGGGAGACAGGATGTCAGCTACACTCGGGGACTCACGCGAGACCGGACCGGCCCCAGCGCCGGCTTCCCCCTCTGATCCGGTGCCGGACGTCGATCTTCTCCAGACCCAGTCAGCGACCGCGGTCGCCGAGCCGCAGGCGGTAGCCGAGCCGCAGCCGGTCGCCCTCGCGTCGCCGGGCTCGGCGATGATCGTGTTCGAGGACGTTCGCAAGGTCTACGAGCCCGACGTCGTCGCGCTCGATCGCGTCTCCTTCGTGATCGAGAAGGGCGAGTTCGTCTTCGTCGTCGGCCCCTCGGGCTCGGGCAAGTCGACGATCATCCGGCTCCTGCTGAAGGAGCTCGAGCCGACGGTCGGCAGGATCATCGTCGGCGGCCGCGACCTGACGCG
>DATBMD010000202.1:0-4394 GCA_036555085.1 Gaiellaceae bacterium | reverse complement strand
CCGGTGAATCGTCACGAGACGCCGCCTAGCGCCACTCCACGCGGCGGCTCGGCCGCGCGATGCGCTTAGATCGGTCGATGCTCGAGGCGTTCGCCTGGGGGCTGCTCGCGGCCTCGTCGCTCGTGCTCGGCGGGCTCGTCGCGTTGGTTTGGCGTGTCCGCCCCCGCTTGCTCGGCCTGGTGATGGCGTTCGGCGGCGGCGTCCTGATCAGCGCCGTCTCGTTCGAGCTCGTCGAAGAGGCCTTCGCCGAGACCGGAGTGATCCAGGACGTCGCCGTCGGGCTGTTCGCGGGCTGCGCCGCGTTCGCGATCGGCGACGCGCTGATCGATCACCTGGGCGGCGGCGACCGCAAGCGCACGGGACGCGACCAGGCGAGCGGGTCGGCGCTCGCGATCGTGCTCGGGATCGTCCTCGACGGGATCCCCGAGTCGGCCGTGATCGGGCTGACGCTGCTCGAGGGCGGCGCCGTCAGCGCCGCGATGCTCGCGGCCGTCTTCCTCTCGAATCTCCCGGAGGCGATCGCCGCGACGACCGGACTGGTGGAGGCCGGCTGGCGACGCGCGCACGTCCTGGGGCTTTGGGCGATCGTCGTGCTCGTCTCGGGGCTCGCGTCGCTGGCCGGCTACGGCCTGCTCGAGAACGCCTCGCCCCGGGCGGTTGCGTTCGTGCTCGCGTTCGCTGCCGGCGCGATCCTGACGATGCTCGCCGACACGATGATGCCGGAGGCGTTCGAGCACGGGGGCAAGCTCGTCGGCGTCTTCACCACGCTCGGCTTCGCGACCGCCTTCGCGATCACGTCGCTCGAGTAGCGCCGACGCCGTTGCCGCGGCGGGCGCCGTATGGCATCGTCCGCGCTGCATGGTCAGGTGGGGCCTCCGGATCGCGCTCGCGATTGCCGCCAACGCGGTGGCGTTCATCGTGGCCGCGAGCCTGCTCGACGGATTCGAGATCGACGCGACCGGCTTCATCGTCTCGGTCGTGATCTTCAGCATCCTCTCGCTGATCCTGCGGCCGATCCTGGTGTGGGTGATCGCCAAGTGGGCGCGGCCGCTGCTCGGCGTCGTCGCGCTGGTGACGACGTTCGTGATCCTGCTGATCACCGACCTCGTCTCCGACGGGATCCAGATCGAAGGGGCCACCGCCTGGATCCTCGCGACGGTGATCGTCTGGCTCGCGACGGTCGTCTACTCGCTGCTGGACGAGTGGCTGCTCGTCAAGATCCTCCGGCCCGGGCCGGGGCCGGCGGCCGTCTAGGCAAGCGCGGCGCCTCCGCCGCCGGCGTCGCAAACGCGACGGGTGGTCTATCGTGTCGAGGCAAGCCCATGGCGACCGACGTCACGCCGTCTCCGCGGGAAGAGCAGCTCGACGAGATCGACAACCCGATCGAGCAGCTGAAGCTGCTCGGCGAGGACGACGACGCGATCGGGAAATACCTCGACACGATCGAGGTGACCAGCCCGCGCGAGCGCGAGATGCTCCACGAGATCTCGCGGACGCGCCCGCTGGCGCGTCCCGAGCTGTTCCCGCAGGCGCACCGGAACATGGTCGAGTCGCTGGAGTCGCTCGCCCGCCACGGCTACAAGGGAACCGGCGCAGGCAAGGGCCTCGGGCCGCTGCGCGCCGCCGCCGCCTACGCCGTCCAGCTCGTCGGCCGCTACGTCGTCGTCTCGCACATCAAGACGACGTCGACCCAGCTCCGGAACCTCTACGGCCTGCGCGAGATCCAGGCGGTCCCCGGCAGCTTCGAGCGGCGCGAGCTGCGCCGCGCCCGGATGGACGCCGACCGGATGGTCGACGCGCTCCAGACCAAGGAGCTGGGGCTGCCGACGTTCCTGATCGGCGGCGCGCTGCTGCCGATCTTCGCCTCGGTCGGCCGCGCCACCGGGATCCTGTCCTCCGGGCTCTGGGCCGGCGTCATCGCCGTCGCGGGAATGGTGATCGCGCTGATCGCGTCGTGGGTGATCCTGCGCGGGGCAGCGCTCGCCTCGCGGCGGATCCGGCTCTCCACGCGCGCCCCCGCCCAGACGCTCTGGAACACCATCGGCTGGTGCGGCAAGCCCCCGAAGGACCAGAGCCGCACGTTCGTGATCGTCTCCGTCGCGCTCACCCTCGGCTCCTGGATCCTGATCCCGATCCTGGTCGGGATCGCGATCGCGACGTAGACTCGCGCGGTGCGCCGGTTCTGGAACAGGCCGCTCGGATCGAAGCTGATCCTGCTCCTGAGCATCGCGATGCTGATCGAGATGCTGGCGCCGTGGCAGCGGATCTGCGCGGTCACGAGCGGCGGCGACGATCCACGCGTCTGCGGCTGGAGGACCGCCTACGGGGGCTCGGACTTCGGCCTCTACGCGGGCATCCTCGCCGCTGCGATCCTCATCTGGGAGCTGCTGCCGGTCCTGTTCCCCAAGCTCTCGATGCGCGGCTGGACGACCGCCGTGGTGACCGCGATCCTGGGCGTCGCGCTCGCGATCTGCACGCTCGTGAAGCTGATCACGGACAACGAGTTCCAGACGATCTGGGCCTGGGTCGGCCTCGCGATCGCGCTCGCGATCATGCTGACAGCCCTGATCCGGGTGCGTTTCCGCTGGGAGACCCGGCACAAACCGGCGCCCGCGCCGAGCCCGAGCGCGCCGCCCGGCTGACGCCGCCTGCTACGAGAAGAACGTGTCCTCGTGCCGGTAGGGCGGCGCGCAGCAGCACAGAAAGCGCGCGCCCTCCGACCCGGCCTCGATCGTGTGCCACGCGCCGGGAGGGATCAGGATCGCGTCGCCGGGGCCGACCGCGCGGCGCGCGCCGTCGAGCTCCATCGTGCCGCCGCCCTCGAGCAGGTAGTAGATCTCCTCGCTCTCGGCGTGGAAGTGCCGCTCGGTCGCCTGGCCGGGAGTGAGCGTCGCCTCCGCGAGCGACTGGTTCCGTACGAGCGACGAGGTCGGCAGGCCCAGCAGCTCGCGGATCGTCGAGCCGTCCCTGGTCGTGAACGTCTCCGCTTCCGCGTAGTTGCGCACCTCCACGCGCGCCAGTCTAGAACCGGCCCGGCCGCCGCGGTAACCGTTAGGGTCGGCGAGCCGTGACGGAGATCGACGACCAGATCGAGCGCTTCAGGGATCTCCGCCGCCGGCTGGAGACTGCGGTGTTGCCGCTGGCGACCTCCGTCGACGGGCGCCGCTTCGCCATCCAGGCCTCGCTGCACGGGCTCGAGCTGCGCGCCGGCGGCTACGTCGCGCTGGAGGACGGCGAGACGATCCGGCTCGGGCAGGTGCTGGGCCTCGAGCTCACCGAGGTCGAAGGCCCCGAGCTCGGAGGCCCGGTCGGCGAGGGGAACGGCTTCCAGGCCCGCAGCCGAATCGCCATTCGAGCTGCGCGCGGCCACGGCGTCGTACTCGACGGCCCTCCCGTGCCCTTCCACGACGCCCGGGCGCGGCCCGCGTCGCCCGGGGAGGTCTCGGCCTGGCTCGAGCGGACGAGACCATCGCGTGCGACGCTCATGGTCGGCGAGCTCGCGCTGTCGACGGGAACCCCGCTCGAGCTCGACGCCGGCGGCTTCGACCGGCACACGTTCCTGTGCGGGCAGTCGGGCTCGGGGAAGACATACGCCCTCGGAACGCTGCTGGAACGGCTGCTGCTCGAGACCAGCCTGCGGATCGTCGTGCTCGACCCGAACTCGGACTTCGTGCGCCTGCGCGAGGGTCGCGCCGGCGCCGACACCGGCCTGGCCGACCGGTACGCGACGGCCGCGAAGGGGGTCGTCGTCCGCAGCGCCGCCGAGCGCGGGCGTGAGCGGCTCCGCCTACGCTATCCGGAGCTTGCCCCGGCGACCCAAGCCGCGTCGCTTCGGCTCAACCCCGTCGCGGACCCGCTCGAGTACGCCCAGCTCGTGGAGCTCGTCGAGCGGGGTCGGCAGGTCGACGCCGCGGAGGCAGCGGCGAGCGTCGGCGACTGGCTCACGGACGAGTATGAGACGATCGGCCGCCGGGTTCGCAACCTCGGGATTCACTCGTGGCGCATCTGGGCCCGAGCGGACGACGGCTCCCTGCTGGACGAGCTCGCCGCGTCGGGGCCGCGCTGCCTCGTCGTCGACCTCGGGTCGCTCGACACCCGCGAGGAGCAGGCGCTCGTCGCGGAGGCAGTCCTGGCGCGGCTCTGGGAACGGAGGACCGAGCGCGAGCCGTTGCTGCTCGTGATCGACGAGGCGCACAACGTCTGCCCGCAGCTCCCCGACAGCGCCCAGCTCGCGCTCGCCACCGAGCACGCCGTGCGGATCGCGGGCGAGGGCCGCAAGTTCGGGATCTACCTGCTCGTGGTCACGCAGCGGCCGCAGAAGGTCCACGAGAACGTCGTCTCGCAGTGCGACAACCTGATCCTGATGCGGATGAACTCGCTCGCCGACCTCGCCT
>DATBMD010000162.1:0-1603 GCA_036555085.1 Gaiellaceae bacterium | reverse complement strand
CCGGGGGAGGGCGGGACAGGTCCCGCCCCTACGTGTTGGGGCCGGGGTCGCGCTGGGGGAGCCGGGGGAGGGCGGGACAGGTCCCGCCCCTACGTGTTGGGGCCGGGGTCGCGCTGGGGGAGCCGGGGGAGGGCGGGACAGGTCCCGCCCCTACGCCGCGTAGGGGCCGGACCTGTCCGGCCCTCAGCGGAGGACGCCGAACGGCTGGCCCACCAGCCGCACCGCCGCTGCCTCGATCTCGTCCTCGTCGAGCAGCACGAGCCTGGCCGCGTCGCCGAGCGGGATGAACGAGTCCTCGCTCGCGACGCGCGCGAGCCGGCCCTCGAAGCCGCCGTCGACCAGCGCGGCGAGGACGCCCTCGGAGACGCCGCCCGTGCGGCGGGTCTCGTCGACGACCAGCACGCAGCCCGTCGCGCGCGCCTCGCGCAGGAGGTCCTCGACCGGCAGCGGCGCCAGCCAGCGCAGGTCGACCACGCGCACGCCGATGCCCCGAGCGGCGAGCCGGCGTGCGACTCGGAGCGACAGGCGCAGGCCGTTCGCCCAGGTCACGAGCGTGAGGTCGTCCCCGTCCAGGTGCGTGCGCGCCGAGCCGATCGGGACGTGCGCGGGATCGAGGGCGGCGAGCCAGAGCCCGTCGTCCTGCTCGTAGAGGTCGCGCTCGTGGTAGAGGGCGATCGGCTCCAGGAAGACGCAGACGCTGCCGTCGACGCGCGCCGCCGCGACGCAGGTGCGCAGCATCGCCGCCGCGTCGTCCGGGCGGGCCGGCGACGCGACCACCAGGCCGGGCACGTCGCGGAGCACGCCGACCGCGTTGTCGTTGTGGAAGTGGCCGCCGAAGCCCTTCTGGTAGCCGTAGCCCTCGATCCGGAGCACGAGGCCGTTGCGGTAGCGGCCCTGCGAGAAGAACGACAGCGTCGCCGCCTCGCCCCGCAGCTGGTCCTCGGCGTTGTGCAGGTACGCGAGGTACTGGATCTCCGGGATCGGCACGAAGCCGGCCAGGGCCGCGCCGAGCGCGAAGCCGAGGATCGAGGTCTCGTCGAGCAGCGTGTCGAACACGCGCGCCGCGCCGAAGTGGCCGATCAGCCCCCGCGTGACGCCGTACACGCCGCCCTTGACGGCGACGTCCTCGCCGAAGACGAGCGTGTCGCGGTGGCTCGCGAGCACGTCCGCCAGCGCGGCGTTGATCGCCTGCGCGAGCGTGAGCGGCTCGTGCGTCTGCCACGGCTGCTCGCCGGCGGCCGCGGCGACGCGCGCGGGCGAGCGGGGGGCGAGCGGCTGCATCACCTCCGCCGCCGACTCCAGGCGCGGACGGGCGGCGGCGCGCGCCGCCACCTCGCGCACGCGCTCGGCGGCAGCCTCGTAGTCCGCCGCGAGCCGCTCGCCCGTCGTCGCGCCGGTGCGGGCGAGCCAGCGGCCGGTGCCGAGGATCGGGTCGCGCGCGTACTCGTCGCGGATCTCCCGGGGCGTGCGGTAGGCGGCCTCGACGTCGGCGCCCGCATGCGAGAGGTAGCGCACGGTGCGCAGGTGCAGGACGGCGGGGCGCCGCTCGCGCCGCACCCAGCCAACGAGGTCGCGGCTCGAGGCCAGCGCCGCCTCGGGCTCG
>DATBMD010000092.1:0-7799 GCA_036555085.1 Gaiellaceae bacterium | reverse complement strand
GACCCGACCGCGGAGCTGCAGAAGCTCGCGCAGCTGAAGGAGCAGGGGATCCTCACCGAGGAGGAGTTCGCCGCCAAGAAGAAGCAGATCCTCGGGATCTGAGCGCGGCAGGAAGCGCCGCCGCCCCTCCGGGCGGCGGCGCCGCGGTCACAGGTCGATGCTGACCGGGAAGGTCAGGATCCAGGCGACCGCGACGAGGAACAGCACGCACCCGATGCCCAGCACGGCGGCGCGGTAGGGCTCGCTCCGGAGGCGTGTGCTGATCCCCGCGAAGAAGAGCGCCGTCGCGAAGAGGACGAGGCACAGCGTGTAGCGGTCGGCCCGTAGCACGTTCTCCTCGGCCTCGACCGACTCGGCGGCGGCGACCCGCTGCAGGCGGTCGGCCTCCGCGAGCGCCGCCGACGTGTACTGCGGCATCGCAAACGGCGTCAGCGGCGCCCGGCGATTCTGCAGCGGCCGGGTCGCGACCCACGCCTGCACGGCCGGCTTGAACTCGTCGCGGAAGCGGCGGAAGTAGAAGCTGGACAGCCGCTTGTCGCCGGCGGCGTAGGCGTCGACCCACTGGGTGAACGTCTCGACGTCGACCTGGATCTGGCGGTTGGCCTCGCCCGCCACCCTGGTCGACTCGACCCGCGCCGCCGTCGAGCGGTTCCCGGCGAGCGCCTGCTCGCTGCGCCAGTGCGCCGACTGGTACGTCGCCCAGGCGGTGCCGACCGCCGCCAGCGCGAGCAGCACCGTCGACACGAGCTCGATCCAGTGCGTCCAGCCCCTGCCGGGCTCAGCCTCCAGCGGGGGCTCCCTGCTCGTCGCACGGGATCGGGACTTCCCCGGTGACCTCGACCGCCTCCTCGAGGATTTCGAGCGTTCGCTCCATCTCCACCGGCTGTAGCGACCCGAAGCCGCCGTGGTAGGGGTTGTCGAGGAACCAGAGGAGCAGCAGCGTCGACGTGATCACGACGGCGACGCCGCCCATCATCGTCGCCTGCACGAGGGAGCGCTCGCCGCTGTCGGCGAAGAACAGCATGTAGGCGAAGAGCACCCCGGCCGAGAGGAAGAGGACGATCCACAGCGGCGGCGGGATCACCCCGGAGGCGCCGTGTACCCGGTCGGCCCGGGCCTCCTGACGGTCCGACCGCTGGTCGAGCCAGTGGTCGTAGGCCGACTGCTCGGCGGCGGTACGCGGCTCGATCGTCTGCAGCGTCCGGAACTGCTCGACCGACCAGGGGTTGAGCTCGCGCTCGAGCGATCCCGACTCCATCTGCGGCCACTCACCGTGGACGACGAAGCGCGCGTAGCAGATCAGCTCGCCCGCCAGCTCGGGGCCGCCGGGCGCGGGCAGGAACTGCGCCGTCTCGAACCCCTGCGCGACCACGCGCGCCTCGGCCTCGGCGCCGCTGCGCGAGGTGTCGAAGCTCTCGAACGAGAGGAAGACGACGAAGCCGATCAGCACCGCGAAGCCGGTCGCGAGCACGCCGAAGACGCCCGCGGCACGGTCCCCGTCCGCGAAGTAGCCGCCCTCGGGAGCACGCCGCCGGACGAGCAGCATGGCGGTGATCGCCAGGGCGGCGGTGCCGACCGTGATCAGGACCGCGACTACGAGGTTCATCGGCTCGGCGGGCTCCTACGCAGCCGGCGCCGTCGACTCTTCGCTCGCCCGATCGCCGCCCTCGGAAGGATCCGGCGGAGCGGCCAGCGCCGACCGCCAGCCCCGCAGCAGCTCGTTGACGTGCGCGGCCCCGACGAGCTCCTCGTCGGGCATCGGCAGCGCCGCCGGGTGCAGGACGAACGCCTGGGTCTGCGGCCCGCCGAGGCCCCCGTGGAAGGAGATCAGCTCCTCGAAGGCACAGCCCTCCTCGAGCACGGGGTCGTAGAAGCTGCCGACCATGATGTCGGCCACGTGCTCGAAGCCGTCGGTGCGCAGGAGGTGCCGCGGCGCGTTAGGCGAGAAGGGCGCCAGCGGGTCCTCGCCCTCCACCCGGCCGTCCTGCAGGTAATGCGCACCGTTCGCGCCGAGCGCGACCGCCCCGTGCTCGGACGAACGGACGAGCAGCCAGCCGACGTGCGGGTGCGAGCGGAGCGCCGGGATCAGGTCGGGATGACGCTCGTCGATCTCCTCCAGCGTCAGCCGGCGCCGCTCGTCCATCAGGTAGACCAGCCCGAGGTTGCCCGAGCCGAGCACGACGACGTCGCGGTCGGAGACGTCGTTCTTCGGGCGCTTCTCCTTCTTCGTGTGCCCCGTCGCCTCGGTGACGGCGTGCCCCACCATCGAGCTCTGCTCGTCCCCGTCGGCGATCCCGGTCACGTCCCCGCGAGAGAGCGAGCGCTCGACGAGGTCGTCGAGCCCGTAGCCGTTCCGCTGCTTGAACGTCGCTCCCTGCGTCTGCCCGTGGTCGGAGAGGACGACGAGCTCGTACGGCCGGGGCGCATACCGGCGCGCCTCCTCGATCAGCGCGAAGTGGTCGTCGAGCTTGCGCAGCGCCTCCAGCGTGTCGACGCGCTCGAGGCCGGAGTGGTGCGCGACCTCGTCGTAGCTCGAGAATGTCGCGTAGACGGCCGGCCGGCCGCGCATCATGTCCGTCAGCACGCCCGAGACGATCAGGTCGCGCACGAACACGCAGAGCGCCGCCCGCATCAGCGGGTAGATGCCGCCGCGATGGCCGCGCGGCCGGATGTTGCGGCGGATCGCGCGCAGCGACGCGGTGACCTCGAGAATCACCTCCCATACGAACAGGACGAGCGTGCGCGTGACGTTGTCGCCGTTGGCGAGGAACGCCCGGTAGCCGGGGTTCGCCTTCTTCTCGGCCTCCATCCGGCTGACGGTGAGGATCACCTCGTCGGCCTCGCCCGAGAGCAGGTTGCCGCGGCTGGCGCCGCCGTCCCGCAGCAGGCCGATCCCGGTCGAGTGGCGCCGCTCGATCTCGGCGCAGTCCGGCGGCGCCGAACAGGTCATCAGCGTCCCCGTCTCCTTCTCGACCCACCGGAAGGCGGGGATGTCCTCGTTCGAGCCGAGCAGGATCCCGGCCTGGCTCGCGCCGGTCTGCGAGGAGAGGTCGGTCTCCCACCCCGCCAGCCGGTGCGTGCCCTCCTCCAGCCAGCGCGCCATCGTGGGCGCGTTGCCGTCCCGCACCGCGCGACGGAGCACCGGCAGCGCCAGCCCGTCGATCTCCAGGAAGACGATCCCCGGCACGGCGGTGCTCGCGATGATCCCCTGGCGCCGGGCGATCCTGTTCGCGACGCGGATCGCGGACGCGTGATGGGACGCTCCGGTCACCACCGCGATCACGACGTTGACGGCCGCGACGACGAGCGCGGTGAGCAGCGCCCAGCCGAAGCTGTCGACCCGCAGCACGCCCTCGGTCAGCTCGGCGGCGAGGAGGAGCATCCCGGCGTCCGCTAGCAGCACCAGCAGGAAGCCGAGGACGAGCGTGAACGGCAGGTGCAGTGCCGCCAGCACCGGCGGCACGATCGCGTTCAGCACCGCCACGATCGCCGCGATCAGGAGCGCGCCCCAGAAGTCGTCGACGTGGACGCCGCCGAGGATGCCCGCGGCGACCATCAGCGCCACCGCCGTCGCGAGCCAGGAGCCGAAGAACGCGAACGGGCGCAGCCGGATCGGCTCCGGCTTCCAGGTCGCCGGCCGGCCGTAGACGGGCTCGGACGGGCTACTCATCGGGCCTCGTCTCCGTGCCGCCTGCCTCCGAGCCCGCGTCGTTCCCCGACGAGCGGAGCCGGTGGAGCAGCCCGCCTCCCTCCTCGGCGCGCTCGGCCTTCTTGAGCGCCCGCTTCTCGGCTCGCTGCTCCTTCTGCTCGGCGACCTTGAGCTTGGCGTCCTCGTACGACTGCCCGACCAGCGTCTTGCCGCCCGTCCAGCCGAAGAAGACGATCACGAGGACGATCGCGACGAGGACGTTCCAGGCGGTCGTGATCAGCTGCTGGGCGGTCGAGTAGTCGATCGCCTGCGACTTCGGAACGTTGCAGCAGACGTCGAGCGCGAGCGCGTTCGTCGCCTGCGTGATCCCCACCGCGCCGGGCGTGAACGAGACGACGTTCGCGAGCGAGCCGGAGCCCACTATCCACATGATCGACTCGAACGTGACCGGGATCGCGAAGGCGGCCAGCATGATCCCGACCACGGTGAGCTTGCACAGCCAGGAGAGAAGCCCCGGCAGGAACGCGCGCAGGAGGTACTCCTTCGGGCGCGTGAGGATGACGCCGCCTTCCTTCGCCTTCTCCCAGAGCTTCTTCACCTGCCCCCAGAACGCGCGGACGAGGAGCACGATCAGGAACGCGCCCCCGGCGAGGATCAGGATCGTCGCGACGGGGTGCGCGGAGATGTTGCCGAGGTTCTCCTCGAACGAGTCCGGCACCGAGAGGAACAGGTAGAGGTAGACGAACGTGCCGGCGATCGTGAAGAAGATCTTCTGCACGAGGTAGGCGGCGATCGACCCGGCGAAGGTGCACGGCGGGATGATCGCGACGAACATCAGGAGCGTCACGAACGTGCCGATGTTCGCCGGCAGGAAGCAGTTCATCGCCACCCCGACGGCATAGGCGGTGATGATCGGCCAGAGCTGGACGTGGCCGGGGTAGGCGGCGCGCAGGATGCCGTAGTAGGCGAGCCCGGCAAAGAACGTCTGCCCGCTCTGGAAGACGAGCGCGCCCACGATGTAGCCGGCGGGAACGGCCTTGATCTGATCCCAGAGGTCACGCAGCCAGCCGCGGACGTCGACGCCGAGCAGCTCGAGGACGACCACGGCGAGCGCGATGCCGATCAGCCACGCGGCGACCTTGACGAGGCGCCTGCGCCGGGAGGTGTCGTGGAACGGCAGCACGGCATCGGCGGGAGTGGTGCTCATTGCGGCAGTCAGTCTGGACGAATCGGCCGACGGCTGCAGCCGGGCCGGTCGGCCCGCCGCCGGCTGCGCCCGCGTGGGACGATGTCGGATTGCCGGACACGCCAGCACAGCGACGCAGCGCGGTGGCACCTGACATGTCGGGGGCGCCGGCGCGGTCCGGTCTCGTCCTGATCTCGCTGATCCTGGTCGCGGCGGTCGCCAACCTCAACCTGTCGGTGGCGAACGTCGCGCTGCCGGAGATCGGCGAGGCGTTCGACTCCTCGCAGACGGCGCTGAACCTGATCGCGGTCGGGTACTCCCTCGGCCTCGCCGCGTCGGTCCTCTGGCTCGGAGCGCTCGGAGACCGCTACGGGCGCAAGCTGATGCTCCTGCTCGGCATGGCGCTCTCGGTGCCCGCGTCCCTGCTGGCCGCCTATGCGCCGTCGGACGAGGTCCTGTTCGTCGCCCGCGTCGTCGGCGGGATCTCGGCGGGAATGGCGTACCCCACCACGCTCGCGCTGATCACGGCGCTGTGGTCAGGGCCGGGGCGCACGAGGGCGATCGCGCTCTGGTCGGCCGTCGGCGGCGGCATCGCGGCGCTCGGCCCGCTCGTCGCCGGCGCCCTGCTCGAGGAGTTCTGGTGGGGGTCGGTCTTCCTGGTGACGCTCCCGCTCGTGGGGATCGCGTTCGTCATGGCCTTCGTCTTCGTCCCCGCGCACGTCAACGAGACCACCGACGAGGTCGACAACCTCGGGGGCATTGTCTCCGTCGTGCTCGTCGGGGCGCTGATCCTCGCGATCAACTTCGCGCCGGTGCCGAACGAGGGGGCGCTCGCGGCCGGGCTGTTCGTCGTCGCGGCGGCAGCGGCGATCGCGTTCGTGCTCCGCCAGCTGCGCGCCCGGAACCCGCTCTACGACCTCCGCGTCGCCGCCCGCCGGACGTTCTGGGTGGCGGCCTGTGCGGGGATCATCGTCTTCGGCGCGCTGATGGCGGCGGCGTTCGTCAGCCAGCAGTACCTGCAGAACGTGCTCGGCTACTCGACCCTCGAGGCCGGCGCCGCGATCCTGCCGGCGGTCCTGTTCATGGTGCTCGTCGCGCCGCGCTCCGCGAAGCTGGTCGACGCGCGAGGCGCCCGGTTCACGCTGCTCTGCGGGTACGTCTTCCTGCTGCTCGCGTTCGTCTGGATGCTCCTGCTCTGGGGCGACGGGAGCTCGTACTGGCAGATCGCGCTCGCCTACGCCTTCGTCGGGATCGGCGTCGGCCTGGCCGGGACGCCGGCCTCCCACTCGCTCACCGGGTCGGTCCCGGTGCAGCGTGCCGGCATGGCCTCGGGGACCGCCGACCTCCAGCGCGACCTCGGCGGGGCGCTGCTCACCTCGATCTTCGGCGCCCTCCTCACTGCCGGCTACGCCTCGGCGATGGGCGCCGCCATCGCGGCGTCCCCCGACGGGGCGAAGGTCACCGACAGCACCCAGAGCCAGCTGCAGCTCTCGTTCGCGAGCGCGGAGAACCTCGCGCAGCAGCACCCGCAGTACGCGAGCCAGATCATCGCGGCCGCCAGGCAGTCGTTCCTCGAGGGCGACGACTGGGCCTACACCGCCGGCATCGTCGCGATCCTGGTCGGGGCGGCGCTCGTCTTCACCCGCTTCCCGAAGCACGCTGAGGAGGAGCGGCTGCTGGCCGAATATCACGCCGAGGACGCCAGCGGCGGCGAGGGGCCGCCGGCGGGCGAACGGCTGCCGGCCGAGCCTGCAACAGGCTGACCGGGCGCGGCGCCCGGAACCAGGTCAGCCGCAGTCGCCGGCCTGGTCGAACGCGTCCTCGAGCTCGCCGCCGGGATCGAGCTGCCGGATCTCGTCGAAGGTCGACGTCAGGTCGGACCCCATCGACGAGAGCGTCGTAGAGACCGTCGAGACGGCCGTGAGCAGCCCGCTGACGCCCGAGACGTCGTCGAAGGCGTCCTCGATCGAGCTCACCCCGTCGTCGAGCTGGTCCGACAGCTGCTCCAGGGCATCCTGCGCCTGCTGCCCCGACTCGGTGTCGGGCCGTCCGAGGCCCTGGAGATCGTCGACGAACGTCGAGGTGGCGCTCTTCATGTCGTCGACGACGCCCTGGAGCGCGTCGCTCGACACGTTGCCCTCCCTGAGCGTGTCGACGCTCTCCTGCAGGGACGTCTTCCACGTCGAGGTCGCCGAGCAGAGATCGTCCGCCCACTGGGTGGTGGCGGACGTGCCGCCGTCGTCGTCGTCGTCGTCCGAGCCCCCGCAGCCGGCGGCGAGCGCGACGGCGGCGAGCAGCACGGCGGCGACGGCGAGGCGGGCCACGGCGGGACGGTATCAGGGAGCGCCCGAGCGGATCGCGGCGAGCGGTCGCTCGAGCACCGCCTCGGGCTCGCAGCTCACTCTCCGAGCCGTTCGAGCAGCTCCGCGTCCTCCTCTCGGGGTCCCGGGTCACGCGACGACGCGGCCGCCGTCCAGCCTGACGATCTCGTCGACGAGGTCGAGGCCCTCGGGACGGTGGGTGATCAGCAGGACGGTCCGGTCGGGTACCGCACCGATAACGTCCTGGACCAGCCGCTCCGCCGTGGGCGGGTCCAGGTGCGCGGTGGGCTCGTCCAGCACGAGCACCGGCGCGCCGGCCAGGAGCGCGCGCGCGAGGGCGAGCCGCTGGCGCTGCCCGCCGGACAGCGCGGAGCCCTCCTCGCCCACCAGCGTGTCGAGGCCGTCCGGGAGCGAAGCGACCCAGTCGCCGAGCCGGGCCCGCTCGAGCGCGTCCGCGAGCTGCGCGTCGCTCGCTCCGGGCCGCGCGAGGAGCAGGTTCGCACGGATGCTCGAGTTGAACAGGTGCGCCTCCTGGCCCGCCAGGGCGAACGTGCGCCGGACGTCCTCCTGCCGCAGGTCGCGGACGTCGACGCCGCCGATCGCGACCCGCCCCCGCTCGGGGTCGAGGAAGCGCAGCAGCAGG
>DATBMD010000087.1:0-1580 GCA_036555085.1 Gaiellaceae bacterium | reverse complement strand
CGGGGGACAGCTGGTCCGCGTGGGCGATCACCTCCTCGAGCGAGCCGTACTGCGCGATCAGCTGCCCGGCCGTCTTGTCGCCGATCCCCGGGACGCCCGGGATGTTGTCGCTCGTGTCGCCCTTGAGGCCGATGAAGTCGGGCACCTGGTCGGGCCGGACGCCGTAGCGGGCCTCGACGCGCTCCGGCGTGTAGACGTGGACGTCCGCGACGCCGCGTGGCGTCATCATCAGCGACACGTTCTCGGAGCAGAGCTGGAAGGCGTCGCGGTCGGTCGAGACGACGCAGGTGCGGATTGCGCGCTCGTCCGCGCGGGTCGCGACGGTCGCGATCACGTCGTCGGCCTCCCAGCCCTCGAACTCCAGGTTGCGGTAGCCGAACGCCTCCACGATCGGCCGGAAGTGCGGGAACTGCTCGCGCAGCAGGTCTGGCATCGGCCGCCGCTCCGACTTGTAGTCGGCCGAGATCTCCGTGCGGTGCACCGGCCGCGTGTCCCAGGCGACGGCGACGCCGCGCGGGCGGTAGTCCGAGAGCAGCTTGAAGAGCATGTTCGTGAAGCCGAGCAGCGCGTTCGTCGGGAACCCCTCGCTCGTCGCGAGCTCTTCGGGGAGGGCGAAGTACGCCCGATACGCCAGGTTGTTGCCGTCGACGAGGAACAGCTCGGCCTCGCGGGCCGGCCCGTCGTCCAGCTGCAGCTCGGCGCCGGTCAGCGTCTTCGGCATCGCCCGAACGCTATCGTCCGCGCGCCGTGAGGGGGATCGAGCTGATGCGGTTCGAAGCCGAGCACGTCGACGCCGCCGCGACGCTGCTCGCCGAGCGCCACGCGAGGCATCGTCGGGCGGAGCCGCTGCTGCCGGAGCGCTTCGAGGAGCCGGCCGCGGCGCGCGAGGAGATCGAGGCGCTGCTCGGCGCAGACGGGGCCTCCGGGGCGGCCGCCGTGGCCGGCGGCGCCCTCGTCGGCTACCTGCTCGGCGTCCCGCGGGCCGACGTCGAGACCTGGGGGCCGAACGTCTGGGTCGATCCCGCCGGCCACGCCGCCTCCGAGCCGGAGCTCGTCCGCGACCTCTACGGAGCCGCGGCGGCGCCCTGGGTGGAGGCGGGGCTGACCAGGCACTACGCGCTCGTGCCGGCTGAGCCGGCCCTCGTGGCGGCGTGGTTCCGCGTCGGCTTCGGGCAACAGCACGCCTGCGGCATCCAGGAGACCAGCACTCCGACGAGAGCCCCCGCGCCCGCAGGCTCCGTCGTCGTCCGGGAGGCGGCGGAAAGCGACGTCGAGGACCTCCTGGAGCTCGCGCCGCTGCTGAACGAGCACCAGGCCCGGGCGCCCGTCTTCAGCGCGGGGCCGCCGCTCGAGCCCGAGGACGAGCTTCGCGCCGAGTTCCTGGCCGACCTCGCCGACCCCTCGATCGGGACGTTCGTGGCCGAGATCGACGGCAGGATCGTCTCGGCCTTCGTCGTCTGCCCGGTGGAGCTCTCGTCCACCCACTCCGGCCTCGTGCGGCCGCCGGGCGCGGCCCTGCTCGCCTGGGCCGCGTCACGTCCGGAGCGGCGGGGCGGCGGCGCCGGCCTGGCGCTCACCGA
>DATBMD010000081.1:0-3117 GCA_036555085.1 Gaiellaceae bacterium | reverse complement strand
CTCGTCACGGGCACCGGCAAGGACGGGAAGCCGCGCCGCACCTATCTCTACCACGTCGTCGACAACGAGTGGTCGATGCGCGAGTACGGCTCGCAGGCGGTCGTCTGGCAGACGGCGATCAACCCCGTCGTCGCGCTCGAGCTGCTCGAGTCGGGCGCCTGGTCGGGGACGGGAGTGCTCGGCCCCGAGGCGTTCCCGGCGCAGCCGTTCCTCGACAAGCTCGCCGAGCTCGGCTCTCCGCACGGCGTCCTCGAGCTGGCGCCGTAGGCGCCGCCGGGCACCTCCCCTTGCCGGCCGCGAGCAGTGTCCATTCCGGACGTGACTGGAACGGCCGCGTCCCGGTGCCAGGCACAAGCACCCGGCCGTTTCGGCCATGTCTCGCGGAGGCATGCAGCCCTCGCGGCTTCGCGCCCTGCGGTGTCGATCTCGCGCCCTGCCGTTCGTCGTAGGGACGGATGCAACGACCTAGGATGTCGCCATGGCCACGGTCCGGCTGCGCGCGCCGCTGAAGGAGCTCGCCGGAGGGTCGGCCGATCACACGGTCGAGGGCACGACCGTGGGTGAGCTCCTGCTCGCGCTCGAGCGCGAGCACCCGGCGATGTCCGGCTGGATCCTCGACGAGCGGGGACGGATCCGGCAGCACGTGAACGTCTTCGTCAACGGCCTGCACGGCCGGGAGGACACGCCGCTCGGCCCGGACGACCGGGTGCACGTCCTCCCCGCGATCACGGGAGGCAGCGTGGGGGAACCCATGGTTCCCCCACGGACCCCCTCCTCCGCCGCAGCGCAAAGGACGGCTCGCAGCTGGCCTCCCGGCCGGCAAAGCCGGCCTCCGGCCGCAACCGCCTATCCACAGGAGCTCTCGCTCGCAGCGCGGCACACGCCGTGTCCTTCAGGCCACGGAGGGAGCGCGTCAACCTCGAGCCCGTCACCATGTCACGAGTTTTCGCCCCCAAGGAGGCTAATCAGATGACCGAGCTGCTCGTCGGGACGAAGAAGGGGCTGTTCGTGCTCGCAGGGGCGAACGGGGCGTTCGAGGTGAAGGCGCGGGCGTTCGCCGGCCAGGCGGTCGAGTACGCGATGCGCGACCCGCGGAGCGGCCGCTATCTCGCGTCCGTGACGTCGTGGTTCTACGGCCCGAAGGTCTGGTCGGCGGACGACCCCGCAGGGGAGTGGGACCAGGGCGAGGGCATGACGCTGCCCGAGGACGGCGAGAAGGCGCTCGAGCGCATCTGGGTGATCGCCCCGGGCGAGGAAGACGGGCTCGTCTACGCGGGCGGCGACCCCGGCCCGCTGTTCGAGAGCCGCGACGCCGGACGCACCTGGGAGCTCAACCGAGGCCTCTGGGACCACCCGACGCGCCCCGAGTGGAACCCGGGCAACGGCGGGCTGTGCCTGCACACGATCGCGCCGTGGCCGGGCGACCCGAGCCGGCTGCTCGTCGCGATCTCGGCGGTCGGCGTCTGGCTCTCCGAGGACGGCGGCGCCGGCTGGCGCCATTCGAACACGGGCATCGTGCCCGAGTACGTCCCCGAGGACGCGCGCGACAACCCGATCCAGCACTGCGTGCACGACGTCCGCCGCGCGCCGGGCCGGCCCGAGCGCCTGTTCATGCAGTTCCACGGCGGCGTCTATCGCTCCGACGACGCCGGCGAGAGCTGGATCGACATCGGCGAGGGCCTGCCGTCCGACTTCGGCTTCCCGATCGTCGTCGACCCGGACGACGCGGACAACGCGTACGTGATCCCGCTGATCGGGGCCGAGGACCGGACGACGCCGGGCGGGAGCGTGCAGGTCTGGGAGACGCGGGACGCCGGGGCGAGCTGGTCGCCGCGGGACAAGGGCCTGCCGCAGCAGGACGCGTACCTGACGGTCCTACGCGAGGCGTTCGACGGAGGCCGGGCGAACGGAGCGCTGGAGCTCTACTTCGGCGCCACGTCGGGCGACGTGTTCGGCTCGAGCGACGGCGGCGCCACCTGGTTCACCGCGGCGACCCACCTGCCGCCGGTGTACTCGGTGCGGATCGCCTGACCGCGCGGGGGAGCCCCTGGTTCCCCCACGGGCCCCCTCCTCGAGCGTGGGGGAACCCATGGTCCCCCCACGGGCCCCCTCCTTCTTCGCAGCGCAGAGGACGACCCGCGGCTGGCCTCCCGGCCGGCAAAGCCGGCCTCCGGCCGCAAGCCGCCGATCCACAGGAGCACTCCTGCGAAGCCCTCCTCGCATCACAGATGCGTCCCTCGGTCTGCGCACCGAACGCCTGACCTCAGAGCCCGTCACCATGTCACGATCTCGGGCCCCCGAGAGGGCTAGTCGAGGCCGCGCGCGAAGATGCGGTCGGCGTCGATCCGGACGGTGACGCGGCGCTCCTCCGGCGTGCGATTCGGGTACTCGTCGACGCCGAGGTACTTCTTGGCGAGCCGGTCGATGTGCGCGTCCGCGCCCTCGTCGACGAGGGTCGCGGTGCCGCTGACCGCGAGCCAGCGGTAGTGGTCCGCCGGGTCGAGGACGAGCAGCGAGACGCGTGCGTCGCGGACGATGTTCGTGGGCTTGACGCGTCCGTACGCCGTGTTGAACAGCACGCCCTGCTCGTCGACGTCGACCCAGACGACGGTCGAATGCGGCGACCCGTCCGCCCGCAGATCGGTGAGGACGCCGACGAACGGGTTGCGGAGGAACTCCTGCTGACGAGCGGTGAGAGCGGCCACGCGGTCTCCTTGCAGATGGAGGGCGACGAGGGAGTAGAACGCCGAGCGGCGGCGAGTTCTTCCCGGGTCAGAGCTCGGTGGGGATGTCCGTGATCTCGCCGTCGGCGATCTGCTGCTCGACCTTCTCGACGGCGGCGACGTCCTCCTCCGCCGCCTCCGAGCTGACGGTGCCGAGGCCGACCCCGTCCTGGTCGAGCCCGAAGACGGCATTGCCGCCGCCCTCGAACGTCCCGTCGAGCACCGACTGGATCGTCAGGAAGACCGCCGAGTCGACGCCCTTGAGCGCGCTCGTGAGCACGTGCGGGCCGAGAAACGACTGATCGGCGTCGACGCCGATCCCCCACACGTCGCGCTCCTCCGCCGCCGAGAGCGCGCCCAGGCCGCAGGCGCCGGCGACCTGGAAGACGACGCC
>DATBMD010000167.1:0-12548 GCA_036555085.1 Gaiellaceae bacterium | reverse complement strand
CGCCGCGCTCGACGCCGCGTGACCGCCGGCGCGAACGCGCTCGACGGCGTCCTGGTCGTCGACCTGACGAGGCACCTGCCCGGGCCGTTCGCGACGCGGGAGCTGCTCCGGCTCGGCGCGCGCGTGGTGCGGTTGGAGCAGGCCGGCGGCGATCCGCTCCGCGCGATGGCGCCGGGATGGCACGCGCGGCTCAACGGCGGCAAGGAGTCCGTTGTCTGCGACCTGAAGCGCGACCCGGGCTTCGGACGGGCCCTCTGCGCCCGCGCGGACGTCGTCGTCGAGGGGTTCCGGCCCGGCGTCGCCGAGCGGCTCGGCGTCGGCCCGGACGACCTCCCGGACACCGTCGTCTACTGCTCGATCCGCGGCTTCGACGGCGACGGCCCGTGGGCCGCCCGCGCGGGGCACGACGTCAACTACCTGGGCCTGGCCGGCGTGCTCGACCCCGCGGCGCCGGTGCTGCCGCCGGTCCCGATCGCCGACCTCGCCGCCGGCGCCCTGACGGCCGTCTCGCGGATCCTCGCCGGGCTGCTCCTGCGCGAGCGCACGGGCCGGGGCTCCGTGCAGCGCGTCTCGATGACGGACGAGGCCTACCGGCTGGTCCAGTTCCGTCGCGGCGGCACGGAGGCGATCCCGGCGCCGCTGCTCGGCGGGCTCGCCTGCTACGACCTGTACCGGGCGCGCGACGGCGGCTGGCTCTCGGTGGGGGCGCTCGAGCCCCCGTTCTTCCGCACGCTGACCGAGCTGCTCGGCGTGCCGGAGCTCGCGGAGCGGCAGTACGACCCGTCCGCCCAGGGCGAGCTCAGGACGGCTCTGGCCGAGCGGATCGCCACGCGCTCGGTGGAGGAGTGGCTGGCGGCGTTCGGTGACGCCGACACGGCGGCGGCGCCCGTCGTCCCGCTCGACGACGTCGCCCTGGCGCCCGACCCGCTCGGCGACCTGCCCGAGCACGAGCTGGGCGCCGACACCGCCGCGTGGCGCGAGGAGCTCGGGCTGCCCTCCCCCGGATAGGCTCGTAGCGAGAGCTCCTGTGGATACGCGGTTGCGGCCGGAGGCCGGCTTTGCCGGCCGGGAGGCCAGCCGCGAGCCGTCAGTGCCGCGGCAAAGGAGGGGGCACGTGGGGGAACCATGGGTTCCCCCACGCTACTCCGGACCGACGCGGACGAGCATCTTGCCGATGTTCTCGCCCTGGAGCAGGCCGATGAACGCCCGCGGCGCGTCCTCGATCCCGTCCACGATCGTCTCGCGGTAGCGCAGCCGCCCGTCGTGGACGAGGGGGGCGACCGCCGCGAGGAACTCGGGATAGCGGTCGTAGTGGTCGGTGATGATGAAGCCGCTGACGGTCAGCCGCTTCGTGAACAGCATGAACAGGTTGCGGGGGCCGGGCGCCGGCTCGAGGTCGTTGTAGCGGGAGATGGCGCCGCACGCGACCACGCGCCCGAAGGTCCGCATCGCGCCGATCGCCGCCTCGAGGTGATCGCCGCCGACGTTGTCGAAGTAGACGTCGATCCCGTCCGGCGCCGCCTGCCGCAGCGCGTCCCGGACGGGCCCGTCCCGGTACGAGAACACGGCGTCGAAGCCGAGCTCGGTGAGCCAGGCGAGCTTGTCCGCCGAGCCGGCGCTGCCGATCACGCGGCACCCTGCCACCTTCGCGAGCTGCCCGGCGGCGCTGCCGACCGCGCCGGCGGCGGCCGAGACGAAGACGGTCTCGCGGGGCTGCGGCCGGCCGAGCTCCGAGAGCCCGTACCAGGCGGTGAAGCCGGGCATGCCGAGGACGCCGAGCGCCGTCGAGACCGGCGCGACGGTCGGGTCGACGCGGAGCAGGCGGCGCCCGTCCGACAGCGCCCATTCGCGCCAGCCGAGCTGGTGGACGACCCAGTCGCCCTCGCCGTAGTCGGCGTGCTTCGAGTCGACGACCCGGCCAACCGCCCCGCCGGTCATCGGCTCGCCGAGCGTGTACGGCGACACGTACGAGCGCACGTCGTTCATCCGCCCGCGCATGTACGGGTCGACCGAGAGGTAGGCGTTCCGGATCAGCAGCTGACCGTCCGCGGGCTCCGGCACCGGCACGTCGACGACCTCGAAGAGGCTCTCGCCCGGCACGCCCTCGGGGCGGGCTGCGAGCCGGATCTCGCGGCCGGTCATGCCTTCCCCGCAGATCCCGAATCTGCAGAAGCAGACTCGGGATCGCGACAATCCCTGAAGCGGCCGCTGGCGCGGCCGGCGCCGATCAGGGCCGATGATCGGGAGCTCGACACAGAATGTCTCACGCGCGGATCCTAGAGCGTCAGCGACAGCAGCTCGCGCGCGAACGCCCCGCCGCCGAGGAGGCGGGCGCCCGCCACGCGGCCGCGCAGCTCGCGGTCGGACGTCACCACCCAGAGCTCGCCCTGCACCGGCCCGGCCGCCCTCCGCGCGATCCAGTCGTCGGCGCTCTCGCGACCGGTGCCGACGACCTCGCAGCCCTCCTGGCCACCCCCGGGCGCCGATCCGTCGAACACGACGACCGCCTCGTGCCCCTCCCGTGCCGCCCAGGCGCGGCAGCGGTCGACGAGCTCGCGCTCAGGGATGTTCGGCCAGACGGAGCGGAGCACGTTCCGTGCGTCGACGAGCACGAGCGCCATCGGCGTATCGTTGTCCGTGGATGGAGTCGCTGCGCGGACACCTGCTCGTCGCGGGCCCCAGGCTGATCGACCCGAACTTCCGCCGCAGCGTCGTGCTCGTGGGCGAGCACGGGGACGACGGCGCGATGGGCGTCGTGCTCAACCGGCCTTCGGCCGTGTCCGTCGCGGACGCAGTCGAGCCGCTGGCGACGCTCTCCGGGCTGGACGACGGCAAGGACGCGGTCTTCGTCGGCGGCCCGGTGCAGCCCGAAGCGATCGTGGTGCTCGGCGACTTCGAGGAGCCCACACGGGCCGGAGCGCTCGTCTTCGGGACGATCGGGTTCCTGCCGGGGGAGATCGAGGACCCGGCCGACGTCGGCGAGCTCAACCGCGCCCGGGTCTTCGCGGGCTACGCCGGCTGGTCTCCGGGCCAGCTCGAGATCGAGCTCGAAGAGGGATCGTGGATCATCGAGCCGGCGGTCTCCGACGACGTCTTCACGGAGGACCCGGACGGACTCTGGAGCGCGGTGCTGCGCCGCAAGGGCGGGCCGTTCACGGTGCTCGCGCTCATGCCGCCCGACCCTTCCCAGAACTAGTGCGGCGTCTCGGGATGAGACTCTGGCCACGCGCGGCGCTCGCGGGCCGGACAGGTCCGGCCCCTACAGGGTTGTTGGTGCAAGGTTTGAAGAGGGCGCACTAGCGCGTATCCGTGCGCGCGCTGGGGGTCGTCGGCGAGGGGCTGGTCGAGCTCGGGGTCGAGCCGCCTCCCGACGTCGAGGTGACCCTCGGCTTCGGCGGCGACGCCCCGAACGCCGCGGTCATGGCCGCGTTGCTGGGCGTCCCGGCCCGGATCGCCGGGCGGGTGGGCGACGACGCGCTCGGCCGGCGCCTGCTCGCGTTCTGGCGGTCCGCGGGCGTCGACGTGGCGCACGTCGTCGTCGACCCGGGGGCGCCCACGGGGATCTACGTCAACGAGCGGGGCGCCGAAGGGCTGCAGCGCTTCGACTACCACCGAGCAGGGTCGGCCGGGTCGCGGCTCGCGCCCGCCGACCTCGGGCCGGCGTTCCACGACGGGCTCGGCGTGCTGCACGTGACCGGGATCACGCTGGCCGTCTCGCAGTCCTCGAGCGAGGCCGCGCTCGCCGCCGTCGAGCGCGCGCGGGCGGCGGGGTCGCGGATCTCGGTTGCCGCCAATCACCGGCCCGCGCTCGGCGGCGACCCGGCCCGGATCGCGGAGCTCGCGTCGCGCGCGCACGTCGTCTTCGTCTCGGAGGAGGAGGCCGGCGCGGTCTTCGGCGCGTCGGAGCCGAGCCTCATCGCCGCGGCGTTACCGGGCGTCGAGGAGCTCGTGGTCACGCGCGGCGCAGACGGCTGCCTCGTGCGGCACGCCGGCACGGAGACCGCCCGGCCGGTGTTCCAGGTCGAGGTCGTGGACGCCGCGGGCGCCGGCGACGCGCTCGCAGGTGCCTACCTCGCCGCGCGGCTCGCGGGCGCTTCCCCCGAGGCCGCGCTCGAGGTGGGCGCCGTCGCGGCCGCGCTCTCGTGCCGCGCCCGCGGGTGCGCACGCTCGTACCCCGCTCGCGCCGAGCTCCAAGCCGCGTGCGGCGGCCTGCCCTGGCAGGCCCGGGAACAGAGCACCGGCGGCGGGCGTTAAGGCAAGGGATGGGGATCGACCCGCGCATCGCCGCCGAGGTGTTCGGCAAGGTCTGCGAACGCGCCTCGTGCACGGACGAGCGCCGGCGGACGCTCGAGGACGTGATCGAGCTCGCGGTCGAGATCGCCCGCGAGGGCCGCGAGGGCCGCAAGATCGGCACGCTGTTCGTCGTCGGCGACAGCGACGCCGTGCTCCTGCGCTCGCGGCCGCTGATCCTCGACCCGCTCTTCGGCCACCCTGCCGACCTGCTGCGGGTGGAGCGCCCCGATTTCCGGGAGACGGTCAAGGAGCTCGCTCAGCTCGACGGCGCGTTCGTCGTCCGTGACGACGGCGACTTCGTGTCGGCCGGTCGCTACGTCGAGGTCGAGCTGTCCGGCGACGCGAACTTCGTCTCCGGGCTCGGCACGCGGCACGCCGCGGCGGCCTCGATCAGCACCGCGACCGAGGCCACGGCCATCGTCGTCTCCCAGAGCTCGGTCGTCCGCGTGTACACGGCGGGCACCGTCCAGGCGGAGATCATCCCCGAGCTGTTCCTGATGACACGGGAGCGGCTGTTCGCGGCTCGAGCCGACGTCGAGCAGGTGCCCGAGATCGGGCTCACCGTGGCGCTGGCCCAGCCGGACGTCTGATCGCTCCGGCCGAATCCGGCCGCGTCCATTCTGCGTAGGGACCGATAGCGTCGCCGCCTTGTCTCGCGGACGGGGCGCTCGGGGGAGGCCACTGACCCCCGTGGCCTCCCCTCCGCTCGCCGCCAGACCGTCGGCTTGCCGTATCCTGAGCGCTCTGTCCGAGCTCCTCCGCCAACTCTCGGAGTGGGAGTCCGCGCTGATGCAGGCCGGCGAGGCGCTTCGCTGGCAGCCGCTGACGTCCGTCTTCCTGCTCGCCTCGGCCTGGTGGGTGAAGTGGCCGCTGTTCGCCGCCGTCGGCGCGGCCCGCGACCTCGCGTGCCGCCGGCTGCTGCCGCTCGCGGGCCTGGCGGCGCTGGCGGCGGCCGCGCTCGCGGGGCTGGCTGTCGAGCTCGTCAAGAACGCGACGGCGCGGCCCCGGCCCCCGCTCGCCGACCCCGGGATCGACGCGCTCGGGTCGATCCCGGGCTCGACGTCGTTCCCGTCGGGTCACTCGGCGACCGCGTTCGCCGCCGCCGTGGCGGTGGGCCTTCTCTGCCCGCGGCTGCGCGCGCCGCTTCTGGCGCTGGCGCTGCTCGTGGCGGTGTCGCGCGCCTACCTCGGCGTGCACTACTGGTCGGACGTGCTCGCCGGCAGCCTGCTGGGCGTCGCTATCGGGCTGGCGACGGGCTGGGCCGTCCGGTGGGCCCGACGATGGCCCAGATCACCTTCGCCGAGTCCCGCAGCGCCCTGAACGAGCTGCGCTCGTCGCCGTAGATCGCCGGCATCGGCACCCAGGCGACGTGCACGCCGTCGCGGAGCGCCCGCTTCAGGTGGCGCGTCTCGGCCTCGTAGCCGCCCGGCGGCGGCAGCAGCTCCAGCGCGCGCCCCCGGAAGAGGCGCATCCCGTTCTGCGTGTCGCGAACCCTGCGGTCGGTGACGAGCTCCAGCAGGCGGCCGCTCGTCCGGTTGGCGAGCCGTCGCTGCCAGGGCATCCCGTCGAGATCTCCGAAGCGATCGCCGATCACGAGCTCGGCCCGTCTGCCGGCCTCGAGAAAGTCCGGGATCGAGGCGGCGGGATGCTGGCCGTCGGCGTCGATCACGAGCACCGCCTCCGGAGCGTCGGCGCGATCGAGCGCCCGCTCGATGCCCGCGCGCACGGCGAAGCCCTTGCCGCGGCGCTGCGGGAGCCGGACGAGCTCCGCGCCGGTGGCCGCCGCGGCCTCCTCGAGCCGGCGGGCGACGTCGGGATCGGAGCCGTCGTCGACGAGCACGAGCCCGCCGACCCGGCTGCGGACGCCGTCGAGCAGCGCGCGGTCGGGAACGTCGTTGTGGGACGGCATGATCGCGACGACGCCGGCCGCGTCGAGCGCCGCCGCGGCCGGAGCGCCGGCGGCAGGCTGCAACCGCGTGCGCCCCCGGTCGACCAGCGCGGCGACCGCGAGCGCGCCGGCGATGCCGAGGGCGGTGCCGGCCACGACGTCGAGCGGGAAGTGGGCGCCGAAGAAGACGCGGGTGAAGGCGACCGCCGCGACGTAGGCCCAGAGCGCGTGGCGAAGCCGCGGGAACGCCAGCCCGATCGAGACGGCGAGCGCGGCGGTGATCGCCATGTGGCCGCTCGGGAACGAGTTGAGGTGGCCCCAGCTGTGCCCGTTCAGGGTCGCCTCGGCGCCGAGCACCTCCTCGGGCCGCTGCCGGTCATAGACCGAGTAGACGGCCTCGAGCAGGCCCCAGGAGAGGATCGCCGAGCCCAGCACGCGGGCGAGCGCGCCGAACGGGCGCCGCGGCCGCGCGAGCGCCCCGGCGGCGACGGCGACGGCCAGCAGCACCAGGTAGTTGCGCGTGTGCGGGTCGAGGAGCCACCAGAGCACGTCCGGCCCCGGCCCGAGCCCGTTCACCGCCAGGTACAGCTCCTCGTCGAGCCGGCGCACCGGTGTCTGCGCCACGAGCAGCCCCAGCACGGGCACGGCGAGCAGGAGCCCGGCGACGAGCCGCCCGCGGGCGCCGATGCGGGGCACCCCGACGAGCGGCACGAGGGCGACGAGCGCGGCGCCGCCGCCGAGGACGAAGATGCCGCGGTAGCTGCCCGTCGCCTCGACGATCCAGCCCGCCGCCGGCAGGGCGATCGTCGACGCGATCGAGCGCACCGAGAAGAAGAGCGCCGTGTAGCCGCCCGACTCGCCCTCGGGGATCAGCTCCGAGAAGAGCGGGAACGCGAGCGTCGAGATCAGCCCGAACCCGCCGGCCGCGGCGATCAGCGCCACCGCGATCACGCCGAGGCTCGTCGAGGCGGCAACGCCGAGGAAGCCGGCGCCGAGGAGCGCGACGCCGGCGAGCAACAGCGGCCGGTGGAGGCTCGGCTTGCGCACCCGGCCGGCCGCGAAGATCGCCGCGCCCGTGACGAGCCCGAAGCCCGCCAGCCAGATCGAGGCGACCGCGGCGGAAAGGTGGAGCTCTTCCTTCGCGTACAGGAGGAAGAAGGCGGGCAGCGCGGCGTACCCGAGCACCCAGAGCACCTGCGCGAGCAGAAAGCCCCGGACGCCTCGGCGCGAGGCGGCCCGGAAGTAGTAGGCGGCCGGAATCGCCGCCGCCTGCGCATCCGCGGGCACGTCGGCGGCCTCCGGCTCGCGCGTCCGCCGCAGCGTGGGCAGCGCCAGGAGCGGCACGAGCACGGCGGCGAGCGCGAACGGCGCCCACGAGGCGATGCCGCTGAGGACGCCGCCGACGGCGAGGCCGGCGAGCCCGCCCCCGAGCATCGCGAGCTCCTGGGCGCTCGTCGCGCGGGCGCGATCGGCCGCGGCGAAGATCTCCGGGACGAGCGCCCGGTGGGCGGTCGTGACGGCGTTCAGGCCGATGTAGACGACCGCGCCGGCCAGCGCGAGCACGAGGTACGAGCTCGAGAAGCCGAGCGCGACCGCGGCGAGCCCGCCCGCGGTGACGATGCTGCCGCCGGCGATGAACGGCAGCCGCCGACCCCGGCCGCGGCGCGCCCGCCGGTCGCTCCAGAGGCCGATCACGAGCGGGACGAGCATCCCCGCGCCGGCGTTGACGAGCATGACCGTGCCGATCAGGCCCGGCTCGTCGTCGATCCGGTGCAGGAGGACGGGCAGGTAGGTCGTGGTCACCGCCCGGCCGAGGCCGGCGGCCAGCGCGGCCGCGGCGAAGGTGAGCAGGAAGGGCGCGCGCAGCGACAGCCGCTCGGCCCGGAGTGCGACGCTCATGGCGCTCATCGGTGGCCTCCGACGACCCAGAGCGCGGCGTGCTCGACGGTGAGCTCGACGGTGCCCGAGCCGAGGTTCGTGGTGTCTGCGATCACGGGCGACCGGCCGCCGGTCGCGATGCGGACGCTCTGCGTGCGGCGCACGCGGACGCCCTCGCGCCCGACGTGGGCGCCGGCGCGCAGGCGTCGCAGCATCCCGGCCAGCTCGCGGCGGCTCTCCGCCTCGATCGTGACGAGGTCGAGCAGGCCGTCCTGCGGGTCGGCGCCGGGCGCGACGTGGAGCCCGGGCCCGTAGAGCGGCAGGTTGGCGAGGAAGAGCTGGCCGATGCGCGCGACCTCGTCGGAGCCGTCGGCCTCGATCCCGACCGCGATCGGCCGGTAGGCGGCGAACGCGCGGGCGGCGGCCTTGACCCCGGCGACCAGGTCGGCGGAGTTGACCCCGTGGTACTGCGCGCGGGCGAGCGCGTGAAAGCCGACGCTGACGCCCTCGACGGCGAGGTACCGGGACGTCGCGGTGCGGGCCGCGATCAGGTCGAGTGGGCGCGCCCCGCCGGCGAGGGCGAGACGCGCCGCAGCCTTGATGTCCACCGGGACGCCCAGGCTCCGCGCGACGTTGTTCGCGCGCCCGGCGGGGAGCAGCGCCAGCTCGGGCTTCGGGCCGGCGACGTTCGCCGCGGCGTGCAGCGAGCCGTCGCCGCCGACGAGCACGACGCGCCGGCCGGCCTCGGAGATCGTCGCGGCGAGCTCCTCGAGCGAGGCGGTCAGGCGCGCCTCGACGCTCGCGCCCAGCGAGCGGAGATACGAGGCGGCGCCGTCGACGAGCTCCGGCCGCCGGACGAGCCCGCTCGCGTTCGCGTTCCCGACGAGCAGGAGCTGCGGCGCGACGACGCGCAGGTGCTGCGGCCGGCGGCGAACGGGCGCGACGGGGGCGGGCCGGAGGCTGGGGATCGAGTAGGCGGACATCTCGACCGGGACCCTTTCACCGCGCTGTGGCGGCGGAAAGGCGCTCGACCGGCTTTGTCACGTTCGGTTTCCCGCACCCTCCCGACCGCCTCGACAGGCAGCCTATATACCCCGGGTGGGTATGATGGACGCATGCCCACGCTCGCAGCCCCGGAGCACGCCCGGGTCCGGCTCGAGCTCGAGGGGATGACGTGCGCCGGCTGCGCGGCGCGGATCGAGCGGCGCCTGAACGAGGTCGAGGGCGTCGAGGCGACCGTCAACTACGCGACGCAGGAGGCGGCGGTGTCGTTCGACGCGCGCTCCGTCGCGGTCGACGACCTCGTGCGGGCGGTCGAGTCGGTCGGCTACCGCGCCGCGCTCCCCGAGGGGCCCGCACCCACGTCGGACGCGACCGGAGCCGCGCGCCGGCACTTCACCGTCGCCGCTGTCCTGAGCGCGCCGCTCGTGGCGCTGATGCTGCCGGCGCTCCAGTTCGGCGGCTGGGAATGGCTCGCGCTGGCCCTTTCGACCCCGGTCGTGCTGGCGGCCGGGTGGCCGTTCCATCGCGCCGCCGCGCTGAACGCGCGTCACGGCGCCGCCACCATGGACACGCTGGTCTCGCTCGGCACGCTCGCGGCCTGGGGCTGGTCGACGGTCGTCCTGCTCGGCGGGATCGACGAGCACACCTACTTCGAGGTCGGAGCGGTGATCACGACCCTGATCCTGCTCGGGCGCTACCTCGAGGCACGGGCGCGCGGTCGTTCGAGTGCCGCGATCCGGTCGCTGGTGGAGCTCGGCGCGAAGCAGGCAACCGTCCTCCGCGACGGCGCCGAGGTGCCGACGCCGGTCGAGCGGCTGGCGGTCGGCGACCTGTTCGTCGTCCGGCCGGGCGAGAAGATCGCGACCGACGGCGTCGTGGTCGAGGGCTCCGCCGCCGTCGACGTGTCGATGCTGACGGGTGAGCCCGTGCCCGTCGACGTCGCTCCCGGCGACGCGGTCGCCGGCGCGACGATCGACACCTCCGGCCGTCTCGTCGTGCGGGCGACGCGGGTCGGCGCCGACACCGCGCTGGCGCAGATCGTGCGGCTGGTCGCCGAGGCGCAGACGGGCAAGGCGCCGGTCCAGCGGCTCGTCGACCGGGTCTCCGCCGTGTTCGTCCCGATCGTGATCGGGATCGCGCTGGCGACGCTCGCCGGTTGGCTGCTCGTGACGGGAGACGGCTCGGACGCGTTCACGGCCGCGGTCGCGGTGCTGATCATCGCGTGTCCCTGCGCGCTGGGGCTCGCCACGCCGACGGCGCTGCTCGTCGGCACCGGCCGCGGCGCGCAGCTCGGCATCCTGATCCGGGGGCCGGAGATCCTCGAGCAGACCCGCCGGATCACGACGATCGTGCTCGACAAGACCGGCACCGTCACGGAGGGGCGGCTGCGCGTGGAGCGCGCGGTCGCCCTCGACGGCGAGGACGAGGCGCTGCTGCGCCTGGCCGGCGCCGCCGAGAGCGGCAGCGAGCACCCGGTCGCCCGGGCGATCACGGCGCACGCGCGCGAGCGGGTCGGGGAGCTGCCGCCGGTCGAGGCGTTCGAGAGCCGGGCGGGCCTCGGCGTCTCGGCGCTCGTCGGCGGGCACGAGGTCGTCGTCGGCCGACCGGCGCACCTGGGCCTGGAGCTCCCGGCGCCGCTCGAGCGCGCCCGCGTCGACGCGGAGCTCGTGGGCTCGACCGTCGTCGCGGTCGGCTGGGACGGCGCCGTCCGCGGCATCGTCGCGCTCGCGGACACGCTCAAGGCGAGCAGCCCGGATGCGGTGGCCGCGCTCAAAGGGCTCGGCCTCGAGCCGATCCTGCTGACGGGCGACAACGCCGCCGCCGCCGGCGCGACGGCGGCGGGCGCCGGCATCGACCGCGTGATCGCCGACGTCCTCCCGGACGCGAAGGCCGGGATGGTGCGCCGGCTGCAGGCGGAGGGCGAGGTCGTCGCGATGGTCGGCGACGGCGTCAACGACGCGCCCGCGCTCGCGCAGGCCGACCTCGGGATCGCGATCGGCACCGGCGCCGACGTCGCGATCGAGGCCGGCGACCTCACCCTCGTCTCGGGCGACCTGCGCGGCGCGGCGGACGCGATCCGGCTGTCGCGGCGGACGCTGCGCACGATCGAGGGGAACCTGTTCTGGGCGTTCGCGTACAACGTCGCGGCGATCCCGCTGGCGGTCGCCGGCGTGCTCGACCCGATCGTCGCGGCGGCGGCGATGGCGTTCTCGAGCGTCTTCGTCGTCACCAACAGCCTGCGTCTCAGACGTTTCCACGGCCTCAGGGAGGACCGATGACCTACGGCTACAGCGAGCACAAGGACGATCTCGTCAAGCGGCTGCACCGCATTGAGGGCCAGGTGCGGGGGATCGAGAAGATGCTCGAGGACGAGCGCTACTGCATCGACGTCCTGACGCAGATCGCGGCCGTGCAGAAGGCGCTCGACGGCGTCGCGCTCGGCCTGCTCGACGACCACGTGCGGCACTGCGTCGTCGAGAGCTCGGGCGAGACCCGCGCCCAGCGGCTCGACGAGCTGATGGCCGCGGTCGGCCGGCTCGTCAAGACCTGATCGGCGCACGCGCGCCCATTCACGAGCTCTCGCCCCAGGAAGAGCCTGCCTCTCGGCTCAGTCCTTGTACGGGTCGTAGACGTCGCTGCCGGCCATCGCCACCCCCAGCGGGCGCAGCGTGTGCTTGACGCGGATCGAGCCCGCGTGGGCGGCGAGCACGTCCGGGAGCCGCTTGTACACCTCGGGCGCCTCGTCGGCGCCGCCGCCGACGAGCACGATCCCCTGCTCGCGCAGGCGTGCCTGCACGGCCGGCCAGTCGACGACCCCCGGTTTCAGCTGCTCCTCGATCCACACCTTCCTCACGCCGGCGTCGGGATGGTCCGGGCACGGCCGCCGCGCCTCGAAGACGCGCGCGCAGTCCCGCTCCCGGCAGGCCCAGCGCTTTCGCCGCCGCACCCGCCCCGCGGCCTGCGTGCGGCTCATCACGCGCCCCGCGCCGTGCACGGTCGAGTAGAGCGCCCGCTCGGCCTCGTCGCCCGCAACTCCCTCGAGGATGACGGAGTCGTCGCCCATCGAGCCGCCGACGAAGCCCTCCTGACCGGGCCGGGCCGGGGTGCAGCCCTTGCGGACGACCCAGAACGTGCGGCCGAAGTGCTCCTCCTGCCAGGCGAAGTTGTGGTGGTTGTGCACCTCGTGGGTCGCCTCGGCGCCGAGAATCCCGAGCACCTTGGCGACGACCGCGTCCCGCCCGGCGTAGGCGTACTCGCCGGCGAGGCTCATCGCGGCGATGTAGCTCTGCCCCAGCTCCGAGTCGAGCTCGAACAGCACGGGCGGCGAGTCCATCTCGCCCTCGTGGGCCTTCCCGTCGAACGGCAGCCCCTGCGAGAGCGCGAGAAAGCCCGACGCCGTGCGGTGCCCGAACCCGCGCGAGCCGAAGTGGACGCCGACCCAGATCATCCCCTCCTCGTCCTCCATCAGGTTGACGTAGTGGTTGCC
>DATBMD010000315.1:0-8130 GCA_036555085.1 Gaiellaceae bacterium | reverse complement strand
AGGACGCCTGGAGCCGTGTGCTCGCGTTCGTCGAGAAGCACGGCGGCAAGCGCGCCAACTGACCGGAGCTACGCGCGAGCTCTTCCCGGCGCTTCACGCTCCCGGCGTCTCGGACGCCGCCCACGCCAACGCGTCGTCCAGCGCATTCGCCGGGAAGACCTTCACCTCGCCGGGCATCAGCCACGAGAACGCGCGCACCCCGTCGGCGATCAGCCGGTGATCGGTGACGACGGCACAGCGCTCCCACTTCGTCAGATGCGCCGTCCCGAGCTTCAGGTCTTCCCAGGCTGCGCCGGCGGAGTAGCCGTCGAATCCGGGGCCGAGCTCGTACACGAGCCGCACCTTGCCGTGCTCGTCGATGGCGGCCTCGATCGCCGGCGCCAGAACGCTCTCGTAGTCCGAGGCCCCGACCTCACCGACCGCCCTGAACGCGAGGACGCCTGCCGGTGCTCCAGCGATTGGCTCGATCATCGTCTCCCTCCTCAGTCGCGTGCCATTGCTGCCGCGAGATCGGCTCGTGGTTCTCCCCTGTTCGCTCCTTCGTGAACGCGACTCCGACGAGGTGCGCCCCCGACGTCGGCGCGTCGGCTGCCAGCTTCTGCTCGGCCGCAGACGCCTCCGGGATCTGGCTCGTGCCCGGGTCGGAGCCGGAGGATGCCCGCGACGATCATCGCGACCCCTGCGAGCACGGTGAGCAGGAACAGCGACTCGGCCCGGTCGTCCGGGCGTACAGCCCGTAGACGGGGTTGACGCCCGTGAGGACGGCGGCTGCCATCCCGTCCGGGACGCTGCCGATCGCGCCCGGGACGCCGGCGATCGCGTCCTGGTGTGGTCGGGAGCCTCACGCGGTGCGAGTGTAGTAGCGTCAGGCGGCTATGGACGGCTCCGTCGTCGTCCCGCCAGCCGCGACAACACCGGCCACGCGCCCCATGGCCGTCACCGTCGTCGCCGTCCTGGCAGTCCTCGCCGCGGGCTACCTGCTCATTCGTGGAGTCCTTCTCCTCGTTGACGCCGGCGACGACACCGGCAAGTGGGTCGAGGGCGCCGTCGAGATCGTGCTCGGCCTCCTCTCCCTGGCGATCGCGGTCGGGGCCGTGCGGGTGAGGCCGTGGGCCTGGAAGCTCTTCATGACCGTGGCCGTCGTCGGCCTAACCGTTCAACTTCTCCGCTACTTCTGGTTCGGCGACCCGGACTACGCGCGCATGGCGCTGCAGACGTTCGTGGTCTTCGCCCTGACGCCCCGGGACGTCCAGGTGGCGTTCCGGATCCGACCGCCAGCCAATGTCGACCTCGCCCAGTCAACCCGGAATCCACTCGACAGCGACTGATCTCGAGCTGCTGCGGGCGTTCGAGCCGGTCGTCCGCTTCACGAGCGGCGAGCAGTTCTTCCCGATGGACGTCGAGCCGTACGTCCGCTCGTGCAGCCTCTGGCTCTACCACCCGGACGACCGCGACGAGCAGTTGATCGCGGAGGGTGAGCTGAGCACCGAGAAGCTCGTCGAGGCGCGGACCGCTGCGTTCGGCTCGCTGTTCTACCTCCGGCTCATCAGCCCCCTGGGCCTCGGCGAGAGCACGCGGGCCCTCGCGGACGCCCGCAAGCTGAAGCGCGGCCAGGAGCTGAAGTTCCGGGCGGGCGTCGGGCGGCTCGCACGCGGCGGCCTGCTGCCGCGGCTCGGCGACGCGGTGTTCTCTGCGACGCTGCTCCTGCGTGGCCGCGTGCCCGGCGCGACTGCGGCCGCGGCCGAGCTCAAGTACGCCGCGCTGCAGGAGCAGGACGATCGGTTCGTCTATCACGGCCGGGTCGTCCGGCACGGCGGCTGGACGATCTGCCAGTACTGGTTCTTCTACCCGTACAACAACTGGCGCTCCGGGTTTCACGGGGTCAACGACCACGAGTCCGACTGGGAGATGGTCTCCGTCTACCTGTACGAGGCCGACGGCCGGCTCCAGCCCGAGTGGTTCGCGTACGCGTCGCACGACTTCCACGGCGCCGACCTGCGGCGCCGCTTCGACGATCCCGACGACCTCCTCCTCGAAGGAGGCCATCCCGTCGTGTTCGCCGGCGCGGGGTCGCACGCCTCGTACTTCGTGGCGGGCGAGTACCAGGCCGAGGTGCCGCTGCCGGTGCCGCAACGCGTGACGAACCTGCTGGAGGCGGCCGACCGCTTTTGGCGACAGACGCTCGGCCAGGGGAGCGAAGAGGGAGGCGGCCTGAAGATCCCGTTCGTCGACTACGCGCGGGGCGACGGCCTCGCCGTCGGGCCGGGCCAGGAGCACGAGTGGACGCCCAACGTGATCGACGAGTCGACACCGTGGGTGAGCGCCTATCGCGGCATGTGGGGGCTCTACGCACAGGACCCGATCTCGGGCGAGAACGCGCCTGCGGGGCCGATGTACAACCGCGACGGCTCCGTGCGGGCGGGCTGGTACGACCCGCTCGGGTTCGCCGACCTGGACAAGGTGCCGCCGCCCCCGCAGGAGCTGCCGTACCTCGAGGAGGAGGCGCGCCGCGTCGCCGCCCGCCGCGCCGAGCTCGCCGAGCTGATCCCGCAGCGCGCCGACGAGCTGCAGCGGCTCGGCGTCGAGCTCCTGAGCATGCAGGGCAGCCCGCATCTGGAGCAGCAGCACGGAAGGCTCGCGCTGCGTGTCGAAGCGGCGGCAACCGAGGTCAAGGGGCTGCGACGGGAGCTGTCCGAGGCCGACGCCATCTCCGAGGGCGTCTCACGCCAGATCGAGGCGTACCGGCGCGGGCACCGCCTCGATCCGCGGGCGCACATCAGGAAGGCGGCCGTGCCGACGGTGACGGCGGAGAGGCGCTTCGAGGGGGCGTCCGAGCTCTGGGCCGCCGTGAGCCTGAGCCTTCTGCTGCTCGGGCTGGTGGCGCTGCTCGTGATCGGCCCCGACGACCCGCTCGCCTGGGTCGCCGTCTTCGTGATCGCCTTCGTGATCGGCGAGTCGTTCCTGCGCGGCACGTTCGTCCGCACCGTGAACCGCGTGGCGGTGCTGCTCGCCCTCCTGACGGCCGTGGTCCTGATCCTGCACTTCTGGAAGTGGGTGATCGTCGTAGGCCTGGCGGGCCTGGCGGTTTTCCTGATCGTCGAGCGGATCCGCGAGCTGCGCGCCTGACGCGCTGGCGGCCTCAACGCGCGCCAGCTTCTCCGTTAGTGCGCTGGCCGCGCGCGGCGGCGGCCACGATCACCGCGACGACTGTCACGAGGTAGAGCTGGCCGATGACCACCTCGAGCGCGACGAGCGCCCGGCCAGGGTCGCTCGCGGGGGCGAGGTCGCCGAAGCCCGTCGTGGTGATCGCCACCAGGCTGAAGTAGAGGCGCTCGCCCTGGGTGCCGTCGTCGCCCCGTGTGAAGAACGCGCCGTCGCCGGCAGCCGCGCCGAGCGAGTAGACGGCGGCGAAGAAGACGCTCAGCAGCACGTAGAGCGAGAGCGCCCCGAGCACGGTCTGGGCGTCGACCCTTCGCCTGCCGAGCAGGTCGACCGCGACGAGGACGGCGACGCCGACCGTGAGCGCGGCCGAGACGGCCGCGGCCGCCGTCTCGGAGATCGCGGCCTCGGCCGTGACCACGACGACGAACGCGAGTGCGACGGCCGGGACCACCACGCGCGGAACGAGGAACGTCCGGCGCGCCGTCGCGGTCCAGTACGTGACGATCACCGTCACCGCCAGCAGCGCGTCACCGACGACGCGGGCCCAGCTCGCGTCCGGCGAGGCGATGACGAAGAAGACCGACAGCAGCAGGAGCCCGAGCACCAGCGCGTAGCTGTCACCCGAGCGGAGATGCGCGAGCAGCGAGCGGCGAACGCGCACCGCGCGAGGCTACATCACCGTGAGGCCGGCCGGGCCGCCCGGACGATGACGTGGGATGCGGTTGGTGACGGCGTGACCGGCCGCATCCGGGCGGCCCGGACCGAGCCCCGGGCGCTACACCTTGGAGACGGCGGACTTGACCGCGTCGTCGGCGGGCAGCACGCCGTCCGGCGACAGCTTGTCGACCACGTCGGGCAGCACCTTGCTGAGCTCGTCGGCGGCCTGGTCGACGCTGACGCCCGCCTTGTCCGCGATCGCCTGCAGGTTGCCCGGGTCGGACGCCTGCTTGATCTGCTCGGCCGAGATGGGCTTGTTCTCGCCCGTGCCGGTCCAGGAGCTGAAGATGTCGTCGAGGCCGGCCTTGCTCATGTTCTCCTTCAACTTCGACATCGACAGCGATCCGTCGCCGATCATCTCGGTGACGCCCTTGAGCAGGTTGTCCGCGCCGCTCGACTTGAAGAGTCCGGTGAGCGTTTCCATGATTCCCATCTGGGCTCCCTTCGGAGGAGACTTGAAACTGCGCCGGACGCGCCGGCTCGTAACGTATCGCATCTGTGCCGCAGTTTCGGGCGTCCGCGCGGATCGGCACGCGGCCGCGTAGTCTCCCCCGCCAGTGGAAGCCTCGTCCGGAGGGCCGAATCCAACGGAGACCCCGGCGCAGCGCGGCCGCTCGCTGCGCACGGCGGCCACGATCACGGCCGTCGTCGGCGCGCTCCACGCGATCCTCTTCCTGCTCGCCTGGTGGCTGCTGTCCGACGCTCCGGGTGCGGATGCGCCGGACGCCGAGATCGTCGAGTACTACGGCAGCGCCTCGTCGCGACGCACCCTGCTCGTCGGCCTGTACCTGATGCCGTTCGCGGGGATGGCGTTCGTGTGGTTCATCGTCGCCCTCCGGATGTGGGAGGAGGGAACGACGCACCGGCGCAGCGTCCTGCAGTCGAACCTCCAGCTCATCTCCGGCATCGTCTACGTCGCGCTCTTCTTCGTGGGCGCGGCCGCCAGCTCGGTGGTCGCTGGAAGCGTCCAGTTCGCCGACGGCGAGACCGACCCCGAGTTCGCCCGTCAGTTTCCGGTGTTCGGCACGACCGTGATCTTCGTGTTCGCCTTCCGGATGGCGTCGATGTTCGTCTTCACGACGTCGGCGCTCCTGCTCAGGGCGGGCGTCCTGCCGCGCTGGTTCGCGTGGAGCGGCTACGCGGTAGCGACGTTCCTCCTGCTCAGCGCCTCGTTCGTGCAGTGGTTCGTGATCGTCTTCCCGATCTGGCTGCTGGTGCTGAGCGCGCTGCTCCTCCGCACGGCGCGGCACATCGACCCGGAGTTGCGGCTGCCGCCGGCGCGGCGCTTGCCGCTGCTGGCCCGGCAGCCGGAGGCTCGGGCGCCCGAACACTGACGGCTCAGGAGATGCCGACGCCGGTCGTGAAGTAGCGCAGGGCGGCGCGCGTCTTGGTCTGCTGGTCGCCCTCGGTGTCCAGCCCACGCTCGCGGAGGAGCGCGAGGAACGCGGCCTTCGCCTGCTCCGCCTCCTGAGGGTCGGCTTTCACCGAGAGCTCCACCAGGTCCGATCTGTCGGGGAGCACCCACTCCTCGATCGTCACCTCGTAGGGGAAGCCCTTGGGCTCGACCTCCCACTTGCGCACGTCCACCGGGCCGAGCACGGTGAGGTCGTCCCAGCCGATTCCGGGGCCGAACTCGTGGAGCAGGTCCTCCTGCGACTTCGCGAACAGCTTCCGGATCGCGCGCTTCCCCGAGACCGCCTCCTCGATCTCGCCCCGATCCTGGTCCACGGAGAGCTTGGCCGAGCAGATCGGGTCGGCGCCCACCGCGTCGAGCTCGACCTCGAGCCCGTCCGTCTGCTTCCACTCGTCGGACAGCTGCTCGGGCGCGACCGGGCGCAGCTTCACCGTCGAATCGTCGGCTCCGTCGTGGACGAGGCGCGCTCGCAGCACTACGCCCGCTCGAACAGCTCGAGCGCCTGCGTGTCGAAGAAGTAGACCTTTCGCCGCTCGGCCTCGACCTCGGCCGAGTCGAGCGCCGCCCGGACGGCGTCCTCGTCTTTCGCCGTCGCCGTGATCTTGATCTCGATCGCGCCGATCGACGGATCGAGCTCGACCGGCTTCTTCGCGCCCGCATCCGGCATGTTGCCTCCTGTCATCCGTCGTCTGCGAAGACGGTCGCCCAGTCGTTCTTGATGCTGACGACCGTCCAGCCGTCTGTCTCGGCCCGCTCGAGCGCGTGCTCGGCGCCCTTGACGTAGTCGAACTCGCGCTCGGCGTCGTCGTGCAGGACGAGGAGCCTGAGCGCCGGCCTTCCTTTCCCGCCGGCGAACCGCAGCATCGGGATGTCCCCGTTCGAGTTCCCGCCGGCGAGGACGGGCCGGCGGCCGATCCTGCTCCAGATCCGCACGGGCTTCGCCGGCCCGTCGTCGAAGACGTCGGGCTCGGCGAGGTAGGCGAGCGAGCCGCCGTGCTCGTCGTCCGTGTACGCGAGCCCGAAGGAGCTTCCGACGACGCGCTCGGGAGGGATCGCGTAGAGCTCCTGCGTGATCGCCCGCATGAAGTCGCGGCTGCCGCCCGAAGCGATGAAGCACGTGAAGTCGTGGTCCTCGAGGTAGCGCAGCAACTCGACCATCGGGACGTACCAGCCGTCGCGGAGCCGACGGCCGAGCGTGGGGTGGGACGCGTCGTCCAGGAACGCGTCCGCGGCGGTCGCGAACTCCTCCACCGTCTGGCCTCCGTACGCCTGCAGGACGCCACCCATCAGGACCTTCGCGTCCGAGTCGTCGCCCGCGTAGTGCTTCTCGATCACGCCCCCGAGCCACGCGTAGTCCTGCTCCGACGCGGCCTTCCACGGCTGCTTCTCCTGCAGCGATGCGTCCGCCTCCGCCATCACGGCCAGCCGCTGCAGGATGAACCCGAGCTCCACCGGCATCGGCTTCTCGCACCAGAGCGTGCCGTCGTTGTCGAAGACCGCGACCCGCTCCTCCGGTGGAAGATCGCGGGCCGCGGTCTCGACGAACCCGACGATCGCCTGGCGCGACGGCGTGTCGTGCCAGGCGCGGAGCTCGCTCACCCGCGGGCGCCGCTCGTGGCGTCGGCCATCTTCTCGAGCGCCTGATCGATCGTGAAGCTCGCCGCCTTCTGACGAGGTGGGAAGTCCGTGAACGTGCCGAGGAAGTCGGCCACGATCGCCTGGGCGGCGAGGAGCAGGTACGCCTTGGACAGGTACCAGTCCCAGTACGTGTTCGACGTGGTGTCGGCGAACTCGAACGGGTCGGTTCTCAGGTTGTACAGCTTCGGAGTCCTGAGCACGAAGAACGGGTCCGACCACACCGCCAGCGTCCCCTCCGTGCGCTGCTCCATGAACACCATCTTCCAGTTGTCGTAGCGCAGAGCGATCAGGTCGCCGTCGTCCGAGAAGTAGATGAACCCCTTGCGCGGGCTCTCGTCCTCCTCACCCGTCAGGTACGGCAGGAGGTTGTACCCGTCGACGTGCACCTTGAAGGTCTTCCCGGCCGCCTCGTGGCCCTTCTTCAGGTTCTCGACGACGTCGGGCTCGCCGGCGGCAGCGAGGAACGTGGGCAACCAGTCGTGGTGCTGGACGATCTCGTTCGAGACGACCCCGGCCGGGATCTTGCCGGGCCAGCGGATCATGAGCGGGATGCGGAAGGCGCCCTCCCAGTTCGTGTTCTTCTCGCTGCGGAAGGGCGTCGTGCCTCCATCGGGCCAGGTGTTTCGGTGCGGCCCGTTGTCCGTCGAGTACATGACGATCGTGTCGTCTGCGATCCCGAGCTCGTCGAGGAGGTCGAGGAGCTGACCGACGTTTCGGTCGTGGTCGAGCATCGTGTCGTGGTACGTCGATTGCCAGCGTCCGGCCTTGCCGACGCTCCTGCGCTTGGTGTGCGTGCGGAAGTGCATGTGCGTCGTATTCACCCAGCAGAAGAACGGCCGGCGCCGGTTGTGCTGGCGGCGGATGAAGTCGGCCGCGGCGTCGACGAACTCGTCGTCGCAGGTCTCCATCCGCTTCCGCGTCAGCGGGCCCGTGTCCTTGATTCGCTGCTTGCCCACGCGCCCCCAGCGCGGGTGCTCCTTCGCGTCGTCCTTCGTCGCCGCGTTGCATCGAAGGACGCCGCGGGGGGCGAAGCGCTCTCCGAACTGCTCGAACCCGTGCTTGGTCGGATAGTCCGGGTCCTCCGGGTCCTCTTCGGCGTTCAGGTGGTACAGGTTCCCGAAGAACTCGTCGAACCCGTGCACGGTCGGTAGGAACTCGTTGCGGTCGCCGAGGTGGTTCTTCCCGAACTGACCTGTCGA
>DATBMD010000224.1:0-3426 GCA_036555085.1 Gaiellaceae bacterium | reverse complement strand
GTCAGGTGGTAGGCGTCGGAGAGCTGCTCGACCCGGTCGATCTGGGGCTTGTTCTGCAGGAACAGCGGGCCGAACGGGAAGAAGCTGAAGTCGACGACCTTCGCGGCGAAGCCGCCGCCTTCGAGCCGCCGCTGCGTCTCTCCCTGGCCGACGATCGAGATCTGCATCAGGTACGCGACGCCGTCGTCGGCGAGGAGGCGCGGCAGCAGGCGGATGAAGTGGTCGAGCAGGTTGCGTCCCCAGAAGTCGAGCGGGCGATGCCCGGAGGGCTCCTCGTAGGGGTCGACCGGCATCTGGTAGAGGCTGGCCGCGACGAGGTCGAACTTCTCGGTCGGCTGCCAGTGGTAGAGGTCGACGGTGTCGCCCGACACCCGGTCGGAGACGCCGTTCCGGAAGGCGTTGGCCAGGGTGTTGGCGACCGCGTTCGGGTCGATGTCGATCGCGTGGACGCGTGCGGCCCCGTTGAGCGCGAGCTGCGCGGTGAGGATGCCGCAGCCGCAGCCCACGTCGAGGCAGAGCTGGTCCCTCCCGGCCCCGGTGTCGAACAGCTCCTTCCAGACCAGGTAGCTGCCCGTCGTCGGCACGAAGACGCCCTCGTCGACGACGAGCTTCGGGAACGGCAGCGGGAAGAGCACCCGGCCCTGGTCGTCGCGCCACGGCTCGGCCGGCAGGGGCTCCTGCTCGTCGTCGAGCAGCTCGCTCGCGGCGGGCGGGCGCTTGCGGCCGGGCTTCGTGCCGGCGAGGGCCTGTGCCGCCGCCGCGATGTGCTCGGGCGTGACCCCGCAGCAGCCGCCGACGATCTGCGCGCCCTCCTCGCGCCATTCGAGCGCGAGCTGCGCGTACGCCTCGGGGTCGATCTCATCGTCGAAGTGCCAGTGGTCGCCGGCCAGATGCCCGAGGTTCGGATAGACGCCGAGCGGGAGCGCTGTGAAGTCGCGGAGCCAGGAGACCATCCCCGGCACGTGGTCGACGGGCAGGCAGTTGATCATCAGCGCGCCGACGCCCATCTCCTCGAAGCGCATGGCGGCGCGGCCGAAGAGGTCTCCCTCCGGCGGCCCCCAGTGCTGCCCGAAGACGCCGCAGACGCCGTGCCGGCAGCGGCGGAACGACAGCCAGACCGGCAGGCCGGTGGCGAGCAGCAGCTCGACCGTCTCGAACGTCGACGGCTCGCGGATCAGCGTCAGCGTCTCGAGGATGATCAGGTCGGGGCGCTCGTCCTCGAAGACCCGGGAGAGCAGCTCGATCGTGCCCCGCCGCTCCGGGGAGTTGACCTCCTCCGAGATCGCGAACGCGACGGCGCAGTCGTTCGTGCGTCCCCCCTCCTCGACGGCGCGGCGCGCCAGGCTGACGCCCAGCCGGGCGACGTCCATCCAGTGGTGGCCGTTGGCGCTGCCCGGCCCGATGCGCTGCTCCTGCTCGGGCGCCGACAGGATCGACCAGGTGTTGGTGGAGATGACGTTGCAGCCGGCGTCGACGTACGACCGGTGCACGTCCAGCACCGCGTTCGGGCAGCGGTAGAGCGCCCAGGTGCCCCACAGGTTCGGGTCGGCGACCTTGCCGCTCCGCCGCTGGAGCTCGGTCGCGACGCCGCCGTCGAGGACGATGCACCGCTCCGCCGCCAGCATCGCCTCGAGCTGCGCGTACGCAGGCGATCGCCGGGGCGTCTCGGTGGTCGCCGGCGCCATGCTCAGCCGCTCACCGCCGGCGACAGGAGCGGCTGGGTCTCGAAGTGCGTCAGCTGCCGGAACTCGTGGAAGCGCGCCTCGATCTCGTCGCGCGTGAGCTCGTGCAGGCGCTCGCTGCCGAACGCCTCGATGTGGAACGACGCCAGCACCGACCCGTACACGGCGGCGCAGCGGAGCACGCCGTCGGTCAGCTCGCCGTCCGTCCTGGAGTCGAGATACCCGAAGAAGCCGCCGGCGAACGCGTCCCCTGCGCCGGTCGGGTCGACGACGGTCTCGAGCGGGAAGCCGGGCACGAAGAAGAAGCCGCTGTCCGTGTACATGCAGGCGCCGTAGCTGCCCTGCTTGGCGACGACGATGCGCGGGCCGAGCTCCCGGATGCGCCTCGCGGCGCGCGGCAGGTTCGGCTCGCCCGTGAACATCCGCACCTCCGCGTCGTTCAGGACGACGACGTCGACCGTCCGCATCGTCTCGACCAGCGAGTCCTTCGCCGACGCGATCCAGTAGTTCATCGAGTCCAGGCCGGCGACCGCCGCGCCGCCGCACTGCTCGCGCACGCGCCGCTGCACGTCCGGCTGGATGTTCGCGAGGAACACGATCGCCGACTCGCTCGATGCCTGCGAGAGGACGGGGTCGAAGCCGGCGAACACGTTCAGCTGCGTGTCGAGCGTGTGCGCCACCTGCATGTCGTCCTCGTAGCGGCCCGACCAGAAGAACGAGCGCTCGCCTGGAACCCGCTCGACGTCGTCGGTGTTGATCCCGCGCCGCTCGAAGACGGCGAGCTCGGCGGGGCCGAAGTCGTCCCCGACCACGCCGACGACCCGCACGTCGCTGAAGAAGCTGGCGGCGAGGGAGAAGTGCGTGGCGGCCCCGCCGAGGATCCGCTCGCGCCGCCCGAACGGCGTCTCGAGCGCGTCGAACGCCACCGAGCCGACGACGGTCACCGCCATCTCAGACCTTCGCAGCGTCGAGGCCGACGGCCGCGCGGAGCGCGTCCGCCTTGTCGACGCGTTCCCACGTGAAGCCGTGCTCGTCGCGGCCGAAATGGCCGTACGCGGCGGTCTTCGCGTAGATCGGCCGGCGCAGGTCGAGATCGCGCAGGATCGCCGCCGGCCGGAGGTCGAAGTGCTCCCCCACGAGCTCGTGGAGCCTGGCGACCGGGACCTTCTCGGTGCCGAAGCACTCGATCAGGATGCTCAGGGGACGGGCCACGCCGATCGCGTAGGAGACCTGGATCTGGCAGCGGTCCGCGAGCCCGGCGGCGACGATGTTCTTCGTCACGTAGCGGGCCGCGTACGCGGCGGAGCGATCGACCTTCGTCGGGTCCTTGCCGGAGAACGCGCCGCCGCCGTGGGGCGCCGCGCCGCCGTACGTGTCGACGATGATCTTGCGGCCGGTCAGGCCGGTGTCGCCCATCGGGCCCCCGATCACGAACTTGCCGGTCGGGTTCACGTAGAAGAAGTCCTTCGCCCCGAGCCGCGCCGGGTCGAACAGGTCCGGGTAGTCGACGTGCAGGATCGGCTCGATCACGTGCTCGACGAGGTCCGGCTTGATCATCGACGCGGCGTCGACCCCGTCGGCGTGCTGGGTCGAGATCACGACGCGCTCGACCTCGACAGGCCGCTGGCGCCCGTCCTCGTCGAGCTCGTAGCGAACCGTCACCTGTGACTTGCCGTCGGGCCGGAGGTACGGGAGCACATCTGCCTTCCGCACCTCGGCCAGCCGCTTGGTCAGCTTGTGCGCC
>DATBMD010000205.1:0-15321 GCA_036555085.1 Gaiellaceae bacterium | reverse complement strand
GCTCGAGCGCCAGCTCCGCGACGTCGAGGACGGCGCCGACGTCGTCCGGCGCGTGCTCGGCGAGCTGCTGCGCGGCGGCGAGCGCGTCGTCGAGCCTGCCCTCCCGCCGGTTCAGGTCGACGAGCCCGCGCAGCGCCGCCTGGCTGCCGGGGGTGCGCTCGGCCGCCTGGCGGAGATAGCCGATCGCCTCGTCGGCGGTGCCGGTGGCATAGGCGGCGTAGCCCAGGTCGACGAGCTCAGAGGCATCGCCGGGCCGGACGCGCTGCGCGCCGCGGAACGCCTCGGCCGCCTCGCCCAGCCGCCCGGCGTCGACGAGCGCGACCGCGAGGTCGTGCCACGTCTCGCCGTCGTCTGGGTCGAGCTCGACCGCCCGGCTCAGGTGGGTCGGGCCGTCGTCGAGCCCCAGCTCGTAGCTGGCGCGGCCCGCGATCCGGAGCGCGAGCAGGTCGTCGGGCCGCTCGGCGAGGGCGGCGACGGCGAGCTCGTGCGCGGCCTCGAAGTCGCCCGCGTCGTAGCGCGCCCGTGCGTCCTCCGCGACTCCGCCGCCCGTCGTGCCGCTCACCGGTCTCGCTCCGTCCCCAATCGTCGCACCGCCTCCCGATCGGGGCCAGCATACGAGGTGGGCCGTGGAGCGTCCAACGCACTCGGACGACTCATGCGCGCCGCTGCAGGGCGTTCAGGCGGCGGTCGAGGTGGTGGCCCGCGCTGATCAGCGCCAGGTGCGTGAACGCCTGCGGGAAGTTGCCGAGCGCCTCCCCGGTGAGCCCGATCTGCTCCGAGTAGAGGCCGAGGTGGTTCGCGTACGTGAGCATCTTTTCGAACGCGAGCCGCGCGTCCTCCAGCCGGCCCGCCCGCGCGAGCGCCTCCACGTACCAGAACGTGCAGATCGAGAACGTGCCCTCCTCGCCCTCGAGCCCGTCTGGGGACGCCTCGACGTCGTACCGGTAGACGAGGCTGTCGCTGACGAGCGTCGAGCCGATCGCGTCGAGCGTCGACAGCCACTGCGGGTCGGTCGGGGCGACGAAGTTCACGAGCGGCATCACGAGCAGGGAGGCGTCGAGCAGGTCGCCGCCGAACGACTGGACGAACGCCTGCCGGTCCTCGCTCCAGCCCTTCGCCATGATCTGGTGGTAGATCCGGTCGCGCTCTGCCTGCCAGCGCTGGAGCTCCGCCGGCAAGCCGCGCCGCAGCGCGATCTGGACCGCCCGCTCGATCGCCACCCACGACATCAGCCGCGAGTAGGTGAAGTGCTGCCGGCCGCTGCGCACCTCCCAGATCCCCTCGTCGGCCTGGTCCCAGTTGTCGCAGACCCAGTCGACGATCCGCGACAGGTCGGTCCAGGCCGCGTGCGAGATCGGGGTGCCGTGCTCGTTGTAGAGGTAGACCGAGTCGATCAGCTCGCCGTAGATGTCGAGCTGGAGCTGGTTCGCGGCGCCGTTCCCGATCCGCACCGGCGCCGAGCCGCGGTAGCCCTCGAGGTGGTCGAGCTGCTCCTCCGCGAGCTCGGAGCGCCCGTCGATCCCGTACATCAGCTGCAGCGGGCCGGCCCCGGCCGGCCGCGGCTCGTGGAACCGGTCGCGCAGCCAGTCCATGAACGCGGCCGCCTCCTCCGTGAACCCGAGCAGCAGCAGGGCGTAGAGCGAGAACGCGGCGTCCCGGATCCACGTGTAGCGGTAGTCCCAGTTCCGGGGCCCGCCGAGCAGCTCGGGCAGGCTCGTCGTCGGCGCCGCCACGATCCCGCCGGTCGGCCGGTAGGTCATCAGCTTCAGCGTCAGCGCCGAGCGGTTGATCATCTCGCGCCAGCGGCCCTCGTAGCGGGAGTGGCCCAGCCACCGCCGCCAGTACTCGACCGTGTGCTCGAACGCCTCGCCGGTCTCCGCCTCGGTGTACGAGCGCGGCACGTACGTCTCGGGCACCTGCTCCAGCACGAACGTCGCCGTCTCACCCGCGCGCAGGGTGAACGCCCCGGTCGCCCCCGGCCCGTGGTGGGCCAGCGGCACCGCCGTCTCGAGGGCGAGCGTCAGCCCGGGGGAGCGGAAGACGACGCCGTTGTCGTGGAAGATCGTGTCGTGGGAGTTGCGCGCGTAGTCGAACCGCGGCTGCACATCCACGCGGAACCGCATCTCGCCGCGTACCCCGAGCACGCGACGGATCAGCCGGTGCCGGTGCGCCGAGGCGCCGCTCTGGATCGGCATGAAGTCCTGCACCTCGCCGACGCCGCCCGGCGTCAGGAACCGCGTGATCAGGACGTTCGTGTCGGGGAAGTAGAGCTGCTTCGGCACCCACTCGTCCGTGGCCGGCGAGATCCGGTAGAAGCCGCCCTGCTCGCGGTCGAGGATCCCGCCGAAGACGCTCGGCGAGTCGAAGCGCGGGCAGCAGTACCAGTCGATCCGGCCGTCCGTGCCGACGAGGGCGATCGTGTGGAGGTCGCCGATGATCCCGTGCTCGGCGATCGGCAGGTAGTCGGCCAGCGACGAGGCCGGCTCGGCTGTGGCTGCCGTCTGCCCCTGCGCCGCCAACTCAGACGCGGCGCTCGTCCGTCATCTGGAGCCTGCGGGCCTCCGTCTGGAGCATCCGGTACATCACGCGCGGGTTCGAGACGAGGAACTGCTCGACCTGGTCGGACGGGACGAGGAGGCACCAGAGCGGCGCCCGCGCGATCACGTCAGCCACGGTCGGCTCGCCCAGGAGCGCGGAGATCTCGCCGAAGAAGCTGCCGCGCGACAGCGTCGCCAGCTCCTCGTCTTCCAGCAGGATCCCGACCTCGCCGTCGACGATGATGTAGATGCCGACGCGCTCCTGCCCGCGCCGGAGCACCCACTCGCCCTCGTTGTACGAGGCCTCCTGCAGGCTCGGCAGCAGGAGGTCGAGCTCCGCCTCGCCGAGGTCGGCGAAGAGCGCGAGCCGGGAGGCGGTCTCCAGCAGCGCGACGTCCCCGGGCATCCGCCGGGACCCTATACCCGCTCGCTGCGGCGATGGAAGCCGCTCGGTATGGCATCGCGGGCGCTTTCGCAGATAATGGCGCCAAGCGGCGAGCCCGGCAGGCGGGGAGAAACGGAGGAACGATGGCGACGGCGGTCCCGGAAGCGTCGAAACGGGTGATCTCGGAGGAGGAGCTCGAGAAGATCGACAAGTACTGGCGCGCGACGAACTACCTGTCGGTCGGCCAGATCTACCTGCTCGACAACCCGCTGCTGAAGCAGCCGCTGACGCTCGACCACGTGAAGCCGAGGCTGCTCGGCCACTGGGGCACGACCCCGGGCCTCAACTTCATCTACGTCCACCTGAACCGCGTCATCAAGGCGTACGACCTCGACGTGATCTACATCTGCGGCCCCGGCCACGGCGGCCCGGCGATGGTTGCGAACACGTACCTCGAGGGCAGCTACAGCGAGCAGTTCCCGGACATCTCGGAGGACGCCGAGGGGATGCGGAGGCTGTTCAAGCAGTTCTCGTTCCCCGGCGGGATCCCGAGCCACGCGGCGCCGGAGACCCCCGGGTCGATCCACGAGGGCGGCGAGCTCGGCTACGCCGTGTCGCACGCGTTCGGCGCGGCGCTCGACAACCCCGACCTGATCGTCGCGTGCGTCGTCGGCGACGGCGAGGCCGAGACCGGCCCGCTCGCGGCGAGCTGGCACTCCAACAAGTTCCTGAACCCGGCCACGGACGGGGCGGTGCTGCCGATCCTGCACCTGAACGGCTACAAGATCGCGAACCCGTGCCTGCTCGCGCGGATCCCGCGCGAGGAGCTCGAGAGCCTCTTCGTCGGCTACGGCTACAAGCCGTACTTCGTCGAAGGGTCCGACCCGGCCGTGATGCACCCGGCGATGGCGGAGACCATGGACGAGGCGATCGCCGACATCCAGGCGATCCAGCGCGAGGCCCGCGAGAACGGGAAGGCCGGGAGGCCGCAGTGGCCGATGATCATCATGCGGACGCCGAAGGGCTGGACCGGGCCGAAGGAGATCGACGGCCAGAAGGTCGAGGACTACTGGCGCTCGCACCAGGTGCCGTTCTCGGACATGACCGCCAACCCCGGGCGGGTGCGGCTGCTCGAGCACTGGCTGCAGAGCTACGGGCCCGAGGAGCTCTTCGACAAGGACGGCACGCTGCTGCCCGAGCTCCGCGAGCTGGCGCCGACCGGCCTGCGGAGGATGGGCGCGAACCCGCACGCCAACGGCGGCATGCTGCGCCGCGACCTGCGGATGCCCGACTTCCGCGACTACGCGGTCGAGGTGCAGTCGCCGGGGACGGTGATGGTGGAGGCGACGCGCGTGCTCGGCGCCTTCACGCGCGACGTGATGAAGCTGAACCTCGCCTCCCGCAACTTCCGCGTTTTCGCCCCCGACGAGGCGGCGTCGAACCGGCTGGGCGCGCTGTTCGAGGTGACGCACCGGACGTGGACGGCGGACACGCTGCCCGAGGACGACTACCTGGCCGCCGACGGCCGCGTGATGGAGATCCTCAGCGAGCACACCTGCCAGGGCTGGCTGGAGGGCTACCTCCTGACGGGCAGGCACGGCCTGTTCACGACGTACGAGGCGTTCGTTCACATCATCGACTCGATGTTCAACCAGCACGCCAAGTGGCTGAAGACGACCCGTGAGCTGCACTGGCGGCGCCCGATCGCGTCGCTCAACTACCTGCTCACCTCCCACGTCTGGCGCCAGGACCACAACGGCTTCTCGCACCAGGACCCGGGCTTCATCGACCACGTCGTCAACAAGAAGGCGGAGGTGATCCGCGTCTACCTGCCGCCGGACGCGAACACGCTGCTCGTCGTCGCCGACGAGTGCTTCCGCAGCCACGACTGCGTCAACGTGATCGTCGCCGGCAAGCAGCCGGCGCTGCAGTACCTCGACATGGACTCCGCCGTCCGGCACGTCACGTCCGGGCTCGGGATCTGGGAGTGGGCGTCGAACGACCGCGACGGCGAGCCGGACGTCGTGATGGCGTGCTGCGGCGACATCCCGACGCTCGAGACGCTCGCGGCCTCGGAGATGCTCCGGCAGCACTTCCCGGATCTGAAGATCCGGGTCATCAACGTGGTCGACCTGATGCGGCTGCAGCCGCAGTCCGAGCACCCGCACGGCATCTCGGACAACGACTTCGACTCGCTGTTCACGGCCGACAAGCCGATCATCTTCGCGTTCCACGGCTACCCGTGGCTGATCCACCGCCTCACCTACCGGCGCCGGAACCACCGCAACCTGCACGTGCGGGGCTACAAGGAGGAGGGGACGACGACGACGCCGTTCGACATGGTCGCCCTCAACGACCTCGACCGCTTCCACCTGGCGGAGGACGTGATCGACCGCGTGCCGCGGCTCGGCGCCCGCGCCGCCTATCTCAAGCAGGAGCTCCGCGAGCGGCTGATCGACCACCGCGAGTACATCCGCAGGCACGGGGACGACATGCCGGAGATCCGGGACTGGCGGTGGGCGCCCGCCTAAGAACTCGTTTCGAAACGAAGCCTTGTGCCGGCAGCACGCGCTCGGCGGCGCGCTGCTTCGTCCTCGGTCGCCCCGATATGTCACATATCGGGGCTCCCTGCGTCCTCGCAGCGCACTCGCCCAGCGCGTCCCGCCGGCGAAGCGTCATTCCGAAACGAGTTCTAAGAGCCGCGCCCGGCGGCGGGCCCGAGGCGAAGGAACGCTGATGGAGCAGCGCTCGATCTTCGACGGCATCCCGCCGGAGGAGCTCCGGCGCGTCCTGCGCGGGGTCGAGCGGCGGCGCTTTCCGTGCGGGGCGGTCGTGGTGGCCGAGGGCGACAGCCCGTACGAGGCCTACGTCGTCGAGTCGGGCGCCGCCGACGTGTTCGTCTGCGATCCCGAGGGCACCGAGCACCGGATCGGGTACGTGACGCCGGGCGGGACGCTCGGCGAGATGTCGATGTTCACCGGTGAGCCGGCGGCGGGGACGGTGCGGGCGACGACCGATCTCGACGTCTACGCGATCAGCGAGGTCGAGTTCGACCGGCTCGCGGAGCAGTTCCCCGTCATCTACCGGAACCTCGCCGCGATCCTCTCCGACCGGCTCGACCGCTCGAACCGGCGGCCCCTGCACGACGCGACCGGGCGGGTGACGATCCTGCGCGACCGGGGTGCGCCGCCGCTGCTCGGCTACGCGATCGCCTCGAGCCTGGCGTGGCACCTGCGCCGGCCCGTCCTGCTGCTCGTGCTCGACGAGTCGCCGCCGGAGGAGCTGCGGCAGCTGGCGGGGACCGCGCCGCGCCCGCGGCTGCGCCGCCGCGGCGCCGCGGCCGAGCTCGACGGGGGCGGCGGCCGCGAGGCGCGGGCGGACGTGCTGCTGCTGACGACGATGCTCGACTTCACCGCCGCGACGCTGACGGCGCGGATCGAGGAGCTCCACCCCGCCTACGAGCACGTGCTCGTGCAGGTGCGGGGCGACGAGCCGGCGCTCACGCTCGGCGCCCGGACGATCCAGCTCGCCGGGGCGACCGGGCAGGTGCAGGACGGCGACGGAGGCCTGGTCGTGCGCGGCTGGACGCCCGACGGCGGGCGGCTCGGCCCGCGCGGCGACGGCGCGGTGAGGGTGCCGGCCCCGGACGCGGCGGCCGAGGACCGGCTCCGCGCCGGGGTGCTGCCGATCGGAAGCGGGACGGGGGCGGCGGTCGGCTGGGTCGCCCGCGACCTCTGCGGCCTGAAGGTGGGGCTCGCGCTCGGCGGCGGCAGCGCCAAGGGCTACGCGCACCTCGGCGTGCTGCGCGTGCTGATGGGCGCCGGGCTGCCCGTCGACTACATCGCCGGGACGAGCATCGGCGCGGCGGCGGCCGGCTTCTTCGCGCTCGGGCTGGACGTCGAGGAGGCGCTGGACCTGTGGGACCGGCTGGGCCCGAAGGCGTTCCGGCCGCGCCCGTCGACGCGGAGCCTGCTCTCGATGTGGAGCCTGTCGCGCGCGATCAGGGCGACGTGCGGGGAGGCCCGGATCGAGGACCTGCGGATCCCGGTGGCGATCACGGCGGCGGACGTCTCGACCGGCCAGGAGGTCGTGTTCCGGCGTGGGCTGCTCTGGTCGGCGGTGATCGCGAGCATGGCGATCCCGGGGGTGTTCCCGGCGCAGCGGATCGGCCGGCACACGCTGGTCGACGGCGGCGTCTTCCATCCGGTGCCGACGAACGTCGTCGCCGGGATGGGCGCCGACTTCGTCGTCGGGGTGCGCCTGATGCAGGCGACCGAGTCGCGCGCCGAGGCGACGGCGCTCGAGCCGCGCGGGCGCAGCCCGTCGATCTTCTACACGATGATGCGCTCGATCGAGATGATGCAGGGCCGGATCTCGGCGACGACGGCGTCGGCGGCGACGATCCTGATCACGCCGCTCGACTCGGAAGCCGACGCGCAGGTCGAGCGGATCGGGTTGCGCCGCTGGACCGCCGCCCGGCAGTACCTGCCGCTCGGCGAGGCCGCCGCCGAGGCCGCGCTGCCCCGCATCGCCGCCGCCCTGCCCTGGATGCGCGGCGACTGACGCCGCGAGCCTCGTGACACTGTGTCACGAGGCGGCTCACACCTCGCGGAACGGGTTCTCGACACGTACGCCGTCGTAGTCCGTCTCGTCGGCGAGATCCTCGGAGAGGACGGTCGAGCAGCCGAGCGCGCGGCTCGCCTCGAGGATCGCTGCGTCCCAGTAGGAAATGCCGAACCGTGCCCTGGTCTCCATGGCGGAAAGCATCACCTGGGTGGTGACGTCGAGCACGGGGAACCGGAGGAAGGACTCCACGAGCGCCACGGCCTGGTCGTGGGTGAGCGCGTCGGTACGGCTCTCGCGCGTCGCCTGGACGTAGAACTCCTGCAGCACCTGGACGGAGAGCGCGACGTCCCTGGAGGCGAGGATCTCGTCGGCTCGGGCAGCTTTTCCCTGCTCGTCGGGATCGCGCGAGATCGCGTACAGCAGGACGTTCGTGTCAGCGAAGCGCACGCGCGTGCAGCCGGTCGCGCTCGAGGCGGTCGCCGGCGCGGAAGCGGGCGATCTCGCCCTGAACGCGGTGCTGCTGCGCCTCGAGCCGGGCGAACTCCGCCTCTCGATCGGAGAGCGTACGCAGGAACTCGGTCACGAGCGCGCTGACCGACGTGCCGCGCTCGGCCGCCCGGACGCGTGCGTACCGGTAGACGTCCTCGGGGACGGACACCGTGATGTTCTTCATTGCCGGAGCCTAGCACGGTTTCACAGTTACTGTGTCCAGACTCGTCGGGCCGCCAGCGCCCCGACGGGGCGTCGACCGACCGAGGCACCGCTACTAGACGCGCGGCGCGAGAGTTCCTAGGCTTGCGGGCATGGCTGTGGAGACGGCCGCCAGGGCGCTCGAGGGGGATCCCGGCCGGACGATCGTCGCGCTCTGGCAGAGCGCGGGCGCCGGCGCGGACGAGCACCCCGCGTTCCTCGTCAGCGAGGCGCGCGGCGACTGGCGCGAGGTCGGCTGGGCGGAGGCGCGCGAGCGGGTCGACGAGCTCGCGGCCGGCTTCCTCGCGCACGGGATCGAGAAGGGCGACCGGGTCGCGATCCTCGGCCGCACCCGGCTGGAGTGGACGCTCTGCGACTACGCGCTGCTGTCGATCGGCGCCGTCGTCGTCCCGATCTACCCGACGAGCTCGCGGGACGAGTGCGCGTACATCCTCGCCGACGCGGGCGCGAAGGCGGTCGTCTGCGAGGACGCCGAGCAGCTGGAGCGGATCGCGGGCCTCGACCTGGCCGCGCTCAAGCTGACGATCGCGATCGAGGACGCGGCCGGCGACGTGCTCCCGCTCGACGAGGTTGCCGTGCGGGGTCGCGCGGCGCTCGCCGACGGAGCCCGAGAGCGGCTGGCGGAGGCGCGCGCGGCGGTCGCGCCGCCCGATCTCCTGACCTGCATCTACACCTCGGGCACGACCGGCGACCCGAAGGGGTGCATGCTCACGCACGCCAACTGGTGGTCGCTCTGCGAGTCGGTCAAGCAGGTCGAGGGGCTGATGGCGCCCGGCGACGTCGCCGTGCTCTTCCTGCCGCTCGCGCACAACTTCGCCCGGCTCGTCCAGTTCATGGGCGCCGCCGCCGGGTTCACGATCGCGTTCGTCCCGGACGTCAACAAGGTCGCGCGGGCGCTCGTCGAGGTCCGGCCGACCGTCTTCCCCAGCGTCCCCCGCCTCTACGAGCGCGTCTACACGACCATGCGCAAGCGGATCGAGCAGGAGGAGGGGCTGAAGGGGCGGCTGGCGCGGCGGTCGCTCGCGGTCGGCCTGCAGGCGACGCGGCTGCGCCAGGCCGGCCGTGAGCCGGGGCCGCTGCTCTCGACCCAGCTGAAGGTCGCCGACCGGCTCGTGTTCTCCAAGATCCAGGAACGCTTCGGCGGCCGCCTCAAGCACGCCGTCTCCGGCGGCGCGCCGCTCTCGGCCGAGATCATCGAGTTCTTCGCCGCCTGCGGCGTCCTGATCCTGGAGGGCTACGGGCTGACCGAGAGCACGAGCGCCGCGAGCGTCAACCGCCCCGACCGCTACCGCTTCGGCACCGTCGGCCCGCCCCTGCCCGGGATCGAGGTCGAGCTGGCGGACGACGGCGAGATCAAGCTCCGCGGCGACACGATCTTCAACGGCTACCTCGGCCGGCCCGAGGCGACGGCGGAGACGCTGACCGACGACGGCTGGCTCCTGACGGGCGACATCGGCACGATCGACGCGGACGGCTTCGTGGCGATCGTCGACCGCAAGAAGGAGCTGATCGTCACCTCCGGCGGCAAGAAGATCTCCCCGTTCAACCTCGAGAGCGCGCTCACGTCCTCGCCCCTGATCGCGCAGGCGCTCGTGGTCGGCGACGGCCGCACGCACCTGGCGGCGCTCGTCTACCCGGACGAGGAGGAGGTCGCGAAGCTGACCGGCGGCGAGAAGGCCGTGCAGGCAGCCGTGCAGGGTGTCGTCGACGGGGTGAACGCGACGCGCGGGCCCGTCGAGCAGATCAAGCGCTTCGCGTTGCTGCCGCGGGAGTTCTCCGCCGAGGAGGGCGAGGTGACCCCGACGATGAAGCTGCGGCGGCGCATCTGCGAGGAGCACTTCAGCGAGGAGATCGAGCGGCTCTACGAGCGCGGGCGCGCCTGAGTTGCGCATCGTCGACCTGAGCGTGCCGATCACCCCGGCGGGCGGCGAGCCGCTGCCGCCGAAGATCAAGTACCGCGGCCACAAGGCGGGCACGCTGCTGCTGTCGCTCGCCCCCGCGCAGGACAAGCGCTCCAAGGCGCGCTCGCTCCGCAACATCGTCCGCGGGCTCGCCAGCGGCAAGCGCGTCCGGCGCGGCGACTTCCCGGACGGGCTCGGGCTCGCCTGGGAGGACCTCGAGACCCAGACCCACCACGGCACGCACGTCGACGCGCCGTGGCACTACGGCCCGACGAGCGGCGGCAAGCCGGCCCGCACGATCGACCAGTGCCCGCTCGACTGGTTCGTCGGCCCGGGCGTGCGGCTCGACCTGCGCGACCGGCCCGCCGGCGCGAAGCTCGCTCCCGCCGACCTCGAGAGCGCGCTCGATGCGATCGGCCACCGCCTCGGCCCGGGCGAGATCGTGCTGCTCTGGACCGGGGCGGACGCGTACTTCCGGGAGCCCGAGTACCTGGAGCGCTACTGCGGCCTCGGCGCCGAGGCGACGCGCTGGCTGCTCGACCAGGGGATCCGCGTGATCGGGACGGACGCCTGGAGCCTCGACCGGCCGCCGCTCTACATGGGCCGCGACTTCGTCGCCACGGGCGACGCGTCGAACCTCTGGCCCGCGCATTTCGTCGGCCGGGAGCGCGAGTACTGCCAGATCGAGAAGCTGGCGAACCTGGGCGAGCTGCCGGCGGCGACCGGGTACACCGTGGTCTGCTTCCCCGTCCTGATCGAGCGAGCGAGCGCGGGCTGGACGCGCGCGGTCGCGCTGCTCGACGGGGTCGAGAACGCCGAGACGGTGATATAAACGCGCGGTGGTGGGGCGATGACGGAGCCGGTCATCAGGGAAGAGCAGATCGACAAGCCTGCCCTGCTGCGCCGCGCCGGGATCTTCGCCGAGCTGCCCGACGCGGACGTGGAGACGCTCGCGAAGCTCGCCCGCGTCGCCGTCTACCCGGCGGGCGACGAGATCATCGAGGAGGGCGCCGAGTTCGACGAGGAGACCGACGGGATCTTCGTCCTCGTCGCCGGCTCGGTCGAGGTGTGGACGGGACGCCTGGACGGGGGCGAGGAGCGGCTGCTCGTGACGCTCGGCCCGGGCGAGTTCTTCGGGGAGATGGCGCTCCTCGACGGCCGGCCGCGCTCGGCGTCGGTGGTCGCTACCGAGGAGACGCAGTGCCTCGTGCTCCACCGCTGGGACTTCCTCCGGGAGCTCCGCCGGAACCCCGACATCGCGGTGCGCATGCTGTCCGTCCTCTCGGGACGGTTGCGCGCGACGAACGAGGCGCTGGGACGGCCGGAGTGACGGCCGAGGCTCCCGCGCAGGTCGACCCGGAGGCCTGGAGCGACCTGCTCGGCGCCGACGCGAAGGCGCGCACGCTCGCCGCGCTCAGGCTGCGCGGCACGGACGCCGCCGCGGACTGCGCCGCCGCGCTCGTCGCCGTCGTCGAGGACGCCGCCGAGCCGCTCGCCCGCCGGCGGGCTGCGGGGGAATCGCTCGGCGAGCTCGGCGACCCGCGCCTGAGCACGAAGGACCCGCCGCTGGTGGACGTCCCCGCGGGCACGTTCCTGATGGGGACGCGCGAGGAGGACGGGCCCGGGATCATCGCCGAGTACAAGCATGCGCGCGTCCAGCCGCGCTTCCTCGCCAAGGAGGCGCCGCAGCACGAGGTCGAGACGGGCCCCTTCTCGATCGGCAAGTTTCCGGTCACGAACCAGGAGTACGCCGAGTTCGTCGCCGCCACCGGCAGCGCGAAGCCAGCCTCGTGGAGCGGGCTCACGTTCCCGGAGGGGCAGGCGAACCACCCGGTCGTCCGGATCTCCCACGAGGGCGCCGTCGCCTACACGGAGTGGCTGGCCGGCGAGACGGGAACGCCGTACCGGCTGCCCACCGAGGCCGAGTGGGAGAAGGCCGCCCGCGGCACCGACGGGCGCCTCTACCCGTGGGGCAACAGCTTCGACCCGGACCGCTGCAACACGCTCGAGGGGAACACGTTCTCGACGCTCTACAAGCGCGCGCGCCCCGTCTTCAACGTCGTCCTCCAGGTCGGCTCCTACGTCGTCGACAAGGGCTGGCTCGGCGACCGCTTCGACCAGGCGCTCAACACGACGCCGGTCGGCGTCTACCCGGACGGCGCCTCGCCCTACGGGGCGCTCGACATGGCCGGGAACGCCGAGGAGTGGGTCGCGGACATGTTCGCGCTCTACCCGGGCTATCCCTACGGCGACGAGTACGACTGGAGCGCCGAGAGCTGGGTGTGCCGCGGCGGGGCCTGGAACCGTCCCGGCGACGTCGCGCGCACGGCGCGCCGGCACGGCAACTTCGTCGGCACCGGCTCGATCGGCCTCAGGCTGGCGCGCGATGCCGGGAGCTGAGACGCTCGAGGCGACCCGGCGCCGCGACACGGTCGGCGACGACGAGTTCTTCGCCGACGAGAGGTTCGTGCTCGACGGGATGCAGCCCGCGACGATCGAGGGCTGGTCGACCCGCATCTTCGATCAGGGCGAGGGGGAGGCGATCGTCTTCGTCCCGATCCTCGGCGGGCTGGAGGTCGTCTACGCGAAGCAGCTGCGCGCGTTCGCGGCGACGAACCGCGTCCTGCTGCACGAGCGCACCGAGAGCCTCGACCGCCGCGTCGCCGTCGGCCCGCGCGTCGACGAGATCCGGAAGGTGCTCGACCACCTCGGCATCGAGCGGGCGCACATCGTCGGCCTCGGCGAGGCCGGGATCACCACGTACAACTTCGGCCGCGAGCACCCCGGTCGCTGCCTGTCGCTGACCGTCCTCTGCTGCGGGCCGCTCTACCGCGTCAAGCCGTACTGGCTGTCGAAGCACGTGATCGAGCCGGCGATCGACCATCTGCCGGTCGAGTACCTGCCGACCGACGGCCTGATCCGCTCCTTCGTGATCAAGACGACGTCGGGCAACGGGCCGCTGCCGAAGCATCTGATCCGGCACATGGTCGAGCGGATCCCGAACCAGATGCGCGTCCACAAGTACTCGATCGCGCCGATCGAGCACCGCCACGACATGTATCCCTGGGCGCACACGCTCGACGTGCCCGTGCTGCTCGTCAACCGCGACGACGACAAGGTGGCGCCCGTCGACGAGATGGGCGACCTGGCGCGGCTGCTGCCCCGCTGTTACGGCTACGAGGTGCTCTCCGACGGCGGCCGGTTCGTGACGTACACGTGGGCCGATCGCGTCAACGAGCTGCTGCGCCGGTTCTTCGCCAGGCTCGCGGCGGGAGAGCCGCCGTCCGGCCCGGGCGGTCCCGGATGACCCTGCCGCGGGCGACCAGCGGCCCGCTCGTCTCGGACGAGCAGCTCGACGCCGACCTCGCGTACGTCGACGACGGCCTCGAGCATGCGCGCGTCGACGGCTGGGAGACCGAGCTCTTCGACGCCGGCCAGGGCGAGGCAGTCCTGTTCGTCCCGATCCTCGGCCACGTCGAGGTGATCTACGCACGGCAGCTGCGGGACTTCTCGCGCGACCACCGCGCGATCACCTACCGTCGCCCCGAGTCGACCACCGCCCCCGTCACGATCGCCGACCGGGTGCGCGAGGTGCGCGAGCTCCTCGACCACCTGTCGGTCGAGACCGCGCACGTCGTCGGCCGCGGCGAAGGGGCGATCGTCGCCTCCGAGCTCGCGGTCGCCCACCCCGACCGGTGCCGCTCGCTCGTCATGATCGGGCTCGGGCTCAAGCACCGAGTGCCGCCGGTCGCGCTGACGCGAGCGCTCAACTGGGCGCTCCTGCACCTGCCGATCGACGGCCGCCTGCTGACCGACGACGGCTGGCGCAAGAAGGTCGTCAAGTACCTCTCCGGCGAGGACCAGCGGCTGACATACGACCAGCTCTGGAAGGTCTACAGCCGGATCCCCGACTTCATCCGCGTCTGCAAGTACTCGGTGACGCCGCTCGTCCACTACTACGACCTGCGGCCGAAGGCGAACGGGCTGCGCGTGCCGACGCTCCTCGTCACCACCGACGAGGACCCGCGGGCGACGCGGGCCGACCTGGAGGCGCTCGCCGAGGCGCTGCCCGAGTGCCGCGGCGTCCACGTCGTCCCGCAGGGCGGGCGCTTCGTCAACTACGTCCAGGGGGACGAGGTCAACCGCCTGATCCGGGACTTCTACGCCGGGATCGGCGGGCAGGCTTCGGCCGCGGCGCCGGCGGAGACGCGCGTAGATGGTTGAAGCGCGCCGCCGTGTGCGGGATGCTTGCCACCGGGGTCGTTCGCAGGTGAGTCGGGAGGCGGTCTCGTGCGCCGTGTCGTGATCACAGGGCTGGGTGTCCTCGCGCCGAACGGCATCGGCAAGGACGCGTTCTGGGACGCGACGGTCAACGGGGTCTCCGGCGCCGAGACGATCACGAAGTTCGACGCCAGCCAGATGACCTCGCAGATCGCCTGCGAGGTCAAGGGCTTCGACCCCCGCGCCCACGGCCTCGACGAGTACGAGTCGACGACGCTCGACCGGCACGTCCAGCTGGCGGTCGCGGCGGCCGTCGAGGCGGTCGCCGACGCCGAGCTCGACGTCGACGCCGTCGACAAGGAGAGGGCGGGGGCGTTCGTCGGCTCGACGAACTCCGCTCCGGAGACGTTCGAGACCGAGTGGGAGCGGCTGACGAACAAGGGGCAGGAGCGGTTCATCGGCAAGGAGGACCAGCTGCCCGGCGACTTCTACTTCGGCCTGCTCTCCAACGCGGCGCCCTGCAGCATCGCGATCCACTACGGCTTCAAGGGGCCCTCGATCCTCGTCTCCGACGCCTGCTCGTCCGGGGTGGACGCGATCGAGCAGGCGCGCCACGCGATCTTCGACGGTTTCTGCGACGTCGCCATCGCCGGCGGCACCGACGCCTCCGTGACGCCGATGGGCCTGTCCTGCTACTGCACGCTCGGCGCGGTGAGCAAGCGCAACGAGGATCCCAAGGGCGCGAGCAGGCCGTTCGACCGGGATCGCGACGGGTTCGTGCTCGGCGAGGGCGCCGCGATGGTGGTGCTCGAGGAGCTCGAGCACGCCCAGAAGCGCGGCGCGCGCATCTACGCGGAGGTGCTCGGCGTGGCGACGAACACGAACGCCTACCACATGACCGCCCTGCCCACCGGGGGCGAGCCGCTCGCCGTCGTCATGAGGGTGGCGATGCAGCGGGCCGGTGTGGAGCCGCGCCAGGTCGGCTACCTCAACGCGCACG
>DATBMD010000197.1:0-10381 GCA_036555085.1 Gaiellaceae bacterium | reverse complement strand
GGGTTCGGGAGAGGACGCGAGCCTCGTGCTCGAGGGGTCAACGGCGGGCCGGACAGGTCCGGCCCCTACCGGGTTCGGGAGAGGACGCGAGCCTGGTGCTCGAGGGTCAACGGCGGGCCGGACAGGTCCGGCCCCTACCGGGCTCGGGCGAGGACGCGAGCCTCGTGCTCGATCAGGGCCCGCTTCGCGTCGAGCCCACCGCCGTACCCCGTCAGGCGGCCGCCGGCGCCGACGACGCGGTGGCACGGGAGGACGATCGAGACGGGATTCCGCCCGTTCGCCGCCCCGACGGCCCGCGCCGCGCCCGGCCGGCCGAGGCGGCGCGCCTGCTCGCCGTAGCTGACGGTCGTGCCGTACGGGATCGCGGCCAGCGCGAGCCAGGCACGCCGCTGGAACTCCGTCCCGACGAGGTCGAGCGGCAGCTCGAACACCGTCCGGCCGCCGGCGAAGTACTCGGCGAGCTGGGCCTCGACGGCCGCCAGCAGCGGGTGCTCGCCCTCGACGGCGCCGCCGGGCGGCCGCTCGCGCGGGAAGAGAACGGCGCGCACGCCCCGGTCGCCGGCGACGACCGTCAACGTGCCGACCGGCGTCTCGAGACGCCGCAGCCTCACGCCGCGACCGCCCACAGATGGTGCGCCGCGTAGCTGCGCCATGGCCGCCAGCGCTCGGCGCGAGCCGCGAGGGCGGCCGGGCTGCCGGGGAGGCCCAGCTCCCCCGCGGCACGCCGCAAGCCGAGGTCGGCGGCCGGGAACGCGTCCGGGTCGCCGAGGGCGCGCATCGCGATGTAGGCGGCCGTCCAGTCGCCGACGCCGGGGATCTCCAGCAGCCGCCTGTGCACCTCGGAGCGGTCGGCACCCGGGCCGAGGTCGAGGTCGCCGGCCGCGATCCGCCGCGCCAGCTCCCGAACGGTCTCGCCCCGGGAGCGCGGCAGCCCGAGCGCGCCGAGGTCGGCATCGACGAGCGCGGCGGCGGCCGGGAAGGCGTGCGTGAGGCGTCGCTCGCTCCGGGCGAGCTGCGGGCCGAGCGCGGCGACCAGCCTGCCGGTGATCGTCCGGGCGGCTCCGAGGGAGATCTGCTGGCCCAGGACGGCGCGGATCGCGCTCTCCTCGCCGTCGACCGTCCCGGGCGCACGCAGTCCGGGACGCGCCGCCACCGGCCGCGCCAGCGCCTCGTCCGATGCGAGCACCGGCTCGTACGCCGCCGGATCGGCGTCGAGGTCGAGCAGCCGCCGGCAGCGCGCGACCGCGCCGCCGAGGTCGGCCACGGTCTCGAGTCGCAACGATGCGCGCACGTGGTCGTCGGCGGGCTCGAGCGAGACGACTCCGGTCCCGCCGGGCAGCCTCAGCGTCCGCCGATACGAGCCGTTGACGGCGACCTCGACGCCGGGCACGGCGCGGGCGGCCAGCCAGGCGAGGACGCCGCGGCGGTCGTACGGCTCCCGGAGCGGCAGACGCAGCGACAGCCACCCCGGCTCGGTGCGCTCGCCGCGATGCCGCGCTCGGCGCAGCTCGGTCGGAGACGACGCGAAGAGCTTGCGGACGGTCTCGTTGAACTGCCGGATGCTGGCGAACCCCGAGGCGAACGCGACGTCGGCGAACGAAAGCGCGGTGGTCTCGATCAGCACGCGTGCGGTCTGCGCCCGCTGCGCGCGGGCGAGCGCGAGCGGCGGCGCGCCGACGCCCTCGACGAGCAGCCGGTGCAGCTGCCGCTCGCTGACCGCGAGCGCGCGCGCCAGGCCCGAGACGCCGTCGCGGTCGACGACGCCGTCGGCGATGAGGCGCATCGCGCGTCCCACGAGATCGCCGCGTGCATCCCAGTCGGGCGAGCCGGGGATCGCGTCGGGGCGGCAGCGCTTGCAGGCGCGCAGCCCCGCCAGCTGGGCTGCGGCGGCAGTCCGGAAGAACGACACGTTCTGCCGCTTCGGGCACACGGGTGACGGGCAGCTCGGCCGGCAGTACACCCCGGTCGTGCGGACCCCGACGACGAACCAGCCGTCGAAGCGGGCGTCGCGGCTCTCGATCGCGCGGTAGCACTGCTCGAAGTCCAGGCCGGCCGTGTGCACCGGACGAAGTGTGAGGGTCGCGGCCACGGACGCGCTGGCGGGAATCGGCCCGCTCGGTAGAGTCGCCGGCAGGTACGCATCGACGATGTCCACCTCTCACACCGACAGGATCCGATGACCCTCCGCGACGCGTTCGCAGCAGGGGACTTCGTGGTCACCGCCGAGCTCGGGCCGCCGGCGAGCCCCGACCCGGCGCCGGTGCGCCGCGCCGCCCGGGCGCTCGCCGGCGTCGTCGACGCGGCGAACGTCACGGACAACCAGGCGGCGACGGTGAAGGTCTCGCCGCTCGCCTGTTGCGTCTGGATGCTGGAGGAGGGGCTCGAGCCGATCCTGCAGCTGACGACGCGGGATCGCAACGTGATGGCGCTGCAGGCCGACCTGCTAGGAGCGTGGGCGCTCGGCGTCCGGGCGATCCTGGCCCTGTCGGGCGACCCGTTGCGGGTCGGCCCGTACGAGGGGATCGCGAAGGCCGTCTCGGACGTCAACGCCTCCGGGCTGATCCGGCTCGTGGCGGGGCTGAACGAGGGCCGGCTCGCAGCGGGCGAGACGCTGGAGATGCCGACGGGGTTCCTGATCGGGTGCGCCGCCAACCCGCTCGTCGACACGGTCGAACGGCTGGAGCAGAAGCTCGCGGCGGGCGCGCATTTCTTCCAGACGAACATCGTCTACGACGTCGGCCGCTTCGCCGAGTGGTTCGCGCCGGTCGCTGAGGCGGGTATCCCGGAGCGGGCGCCGGTCCTCGTCGGCGTCGCGCCGCCGCGGTCGCTGCGGATGCTGCAGCACCTGCACGACAACATCCCGGGCATCGAGGTGGACGAGGCGACGTTCGCCCGCATGGACGGGCACGCGGGCGACCAGGCGGAGGCGGCCGGGATCCAGATCGCCGTCGACGTCGTCAGACGCCTGCGGGAGGTGCCGGGCGTCGCGGGCGTGCACCTGATGGCCCCGGGCTGGGCGGCGGCGGCGGTGCCGCTCGTCACCGAGGCGGTGGGCCTGCGTGCCGCGGGCACCGGATAGCTGCGGACGGACCGCAGCAGGGCAGAAAAGGAGAACGCCATGCTGGGATGGGTCGGCGATATCGAGCAGGCGACCGTCGACAACACGACATTCCGAACCGTGCTCTTCACGGGCGAGCACGCGCAACTGACGGTGATGCGGATCGCGCCGGGTGAGGACATCGGCCGCGAGGCTCATTCGGACCGCGACCAGTTCCTCCGGGTCGAGCAGGGCCGGGCCCGGGTCGAGCTCGGCAGGTCGGCCGACACGGTCGACGAGACGCACGACGTCGAGGCTGACTGGGCCGTCGTCGTCCCCGCCGGCGTCTGGCACAACGTCGTCAACACGGGCGACGAGGACCTGAAGCTCTACTCGCTCTACGCCCCGCCCGAGCATCCGCCCGGGACCGTCCATGCGACGAAGGCCGAGGCGGAGGCAGCGGAGCACGCCCACCACGGCTAGCGGCGAAGCGGCCTCCTTCAGGCGGCGGCCGACGGCGCCCGGCTGCCCGCCTCGGCGGGCGCGGGAGGCCGCACGCCGAGCACCGCGACGACGAGACCGACGAGCGCGAGCCCCGCGACGACCCGGAAGCTGAGCTGGATGCCGGCGACGAACGTCTCCTTCACGACCTCGAGCAGCTTGTCGGCGACGGCCGCGCCGAACGCCGCGAAGGCGGCCTGGCCCGTCTCCGTCCCGGCGAGAATCCCGTGGATGACCGACACCTGGTGGTCGTTCGCGGCCAGCCCGAGCGCGGCCGCATCGCCCCTGACGAGGTCCTCGGAGCGCATCGTGAAGATCGTGGTCGCGAGCCCCAGGCCGATCGCGCCGCCGGCGACCTGGAACATGTAGACGATCCCGCCGGCGAGGCTGGACTGCGAGGGATCCAGCATCGTCACGGCCGCGGTCGTGATCGTCGGGTAGAAGAGGCCGATGCCGATGCCCGTGACGACCAGGCCCGGGACGAGATCGAGGTACTGCGAGCCGGTGTCGAAGAACGAGAGCAGCAGCGGGCCGAGCACCAGCAGCGCCGTCCCCGCGATGATCACGGCGCGCATCCCGAACCGGTCGCTGACACGGTTCGACGTGAAGGCGACGACGCCGAACACGCCGAGCATCGGCAGCATCGCGACCCCGGCCTCGAGCGCCGAGTAGCCGAGGATCTTCTCCATCAGCTGCGGTGCGTACAGGACCGCGGTGAAGAACACGGCCGAGAGGAGCAGCACCGTCGCGCAGGCGCAGGTGAAGCCGCGGTTCGCGATCACCGCGTCGGGAATCAGTGCATCCGGGCCCATGCGCCGCTCCACCAGGACGAAGGCGACGAAGGACAGGGCGGCGACCACGAGCATCCCGATGACCAGTGGGTCGCTCCAGCCCCAGTCGACGGACTGGTCGAGCGCGAGCAGCACGAGCACGAGCCCGAGCGACAGCGAGGCGATGCCGCCGTAGTCGAGCCGCTGCCGGCCGGCGTCCTGATGCGGCTGGTGGATCTTCGCCCACGTGACCGCAGCGGCGAACGCCGCGACGGGCAGGTTGAGCCAGAAGATCGCCCGCCAGCTGAAGACGTCGGTGAGCACGCCGCCGACGAGGGGCCCGAGCGCGTTGCCGAGCCCGGCGACGCCGAGGATCAACCCGCCGGCGAACGCCGCGCGGGCGGGCGGCACCGCGGCGAACGTCATCCCGAGGATCGCCGGCCACATGAGCCCGCCGCCGACCCCCATCCCGACCCGGGTCGCGATCAACCAGGCGGCGTCCGGCGAGAGCGCCCCGAGCAGCGAGAACACGGCGAAGATCGCGGTGCCGATGAAGAAGATCCGGCGGCGCCCGAACATATCCGCGAGCCGGCCGCCGGTGACGAGCACCATCCCGAACGTGAGCGCGTAGGCGTTGATCGTCCACTGGACGGTGCCGACGTCGACGTCGAGGTCCTCCTCGATCGCCGGCAGCGCGACGTTGAGCGCCGTGAAGTCGTTGGCGATCACGAGGACGCCGAGCGCCATCGCGAACAGCGCCATGCCCGTGCCCGGGGGCATGGCCGGGACTCTAATCGGCTCGTGCCGAATTGGAGCATTGCGGAAAAGCCGCCGCCGTCTGCGGCCGAAGCGCGATGACGCGGGCCGCTCGCACGGGCAGCATTCCAGGCGAGGATGGTCGCTCGAGCTGTCGACGAGGCCGCGCAGCGTCTGCGCGAGCTGCGGCACGAGGAATGGGAGGACCTCGGCCTCGCCGGGGTCGCGATCGCGCTCGCGCTCGCCGCCACCCGGGCTCGGCCGTCGCTGGCGATGCCGCTCTTCCTCGGGGGGATCGGCGTGGCCGCGCTCGGCGTCAGGGCGCTCTGGCGCCGGTGGGACCTGCTCGACCGGCTGGCCGGCGAGCGCGACGCGTACGTGATCCCCGAGGTTCTCGCCTGCGCGACCGCTCAGGCCGCGATCGACCGGCGTCGCAGCTACGCGGCGCTGATCAGGTCGAGGCTGGCGCACCCCGGCGCCGCGGTCGACCCGCGGCTGAGCGCCGCCCGCATCGAGCTCCAGGCGCTCGCGGCCGAGCTCGACGACGCCGAGCTCGAGCTCGACCCTGCCTGCGCCGTGGCGTGCACGAGGCTCCTGACCGATCTCGAAGGGAGCCCGCTGCTCAATCCGGCGCTGCCGCCGGAGGAGCTGCGCTCGCGCGTGCGCCGGATCCGCTCGGGCTTCGAGGCGCGCGACCGCCCCGACTGACCGGCGTCGACGATCACTCTGCCGCGATCGGGCGGCCCACGACGAGCGCGTCCCGCAGCGCCGGCTCGAGCTCGTGAAAGCTCGCGTCCGGGAGCACGCAGAGCGCGTCGAGCGCCTTCGACCAGAAGCAGCGCGCCGCCGCGGCGAGGACGACGTCCATGATCTCCGGCTCCGTCAGGCCGAGGTCGCGGAGACGCTGCAGGTCGGCGTCCTCGATCGAGGTCGCGTCGTCGACCACGCGCTCGGCCAGGTCCATCACCGCCACGTCGACCTCGTCGAGGCCGGCGCTGTGGTGGTCGATCGCGATCTCCCGGACGGGCTCACCGAAGCGCTCCAGCAGGACCTTGCCGTGCGCCAGCGCGCAGTAGCTCGACCGGAGCGCGCGCGCCGCGGCCAGGGTCGCGAGCTCGTAGCGCCGCAGGTCCATCCGGGCCTTGATCGCCCCGTTCAGCTCTCCCCACGCGGCCAGTACCTCGGGACGCTCGGCGAAGGCGCGCTCGTAGTTGGTCGGCACCGGGCGATTGTGCAGCACGCCGGTCAGTCTGCCTCGTGCTCGGCGAGCCAGGCCTTCGCGACGCGCTTCTGGGCCCGCGTCAGCCAGGCGTCGACGACGAGGTCGCCGAGCTCCTCGCGGTCGAGGCGCGCGAGGTCGGGGATCCGCATCAGCACGGCGGCGTAGCCGTTCCAGTGGGGGGTCGTGAAGAAGATCCCGCGCGGATCGGCGAGCAGGAGATCCTTGACGTCCAGGCTCTCGACGCGGAAGGCGAGCACGTCGTCGAGGCGCTCGCCGCTCTCCGGGTCGACGGCGTCGGGCCGCTGCCCCCGGTGGAAGCAGAAGAACTTCCCGTGGACGAGGTACGTCGGCCGGCCGTCGGCCGAGACCTCCTTCGTCGTCTGCGGCAGCGCGAGCGCGAGCTCGTCGAGGTCGGCCATCGTCGCCACGGCCGCATTATCGACACCACTCAGCGCCCGTTGACGCTCGACGTGTCGTCCGCGAAGGTCGCAACCGCGTACGCGAGCGCCTCCGCCTGCTCGCGCAGCGCGGTCGGGTCGACGTTCGCGAGCGTGTCGCAGGCTCTGTGGTAGCAGGGGTCGAACGGGCGGCCCGCGCGCCCGCCGAACTCGGCCGCCTGCGCGGCCGACTTGCGACCCGACGCGCCGGTGAAGAGGCCGCCGACGGGGACCCCGGCGCGCGCGAAGGGCAGGTGGTCGGAGCCGCCGGTTGCGGTCTCGCGATACGGCAGTCCGCGCGCCGTGAAGTACCCGGCGAGGACTCGCTCGACGGCGGCCGAGGCTGCCGGCAGACGCGAGCGGCGGCGCGGCGTGCTCGAGCCGTCGCCGTCGTAGACGAAGCGCACGAAGTTGCGCGACCCGACCATGTCGACGTTGAGGTAGAGGGCGATGCGGCTGCGAGCCGCGTCGGAGAGGCCCGCGACGTAGTGTCGCGACCCGAGCAGGCCGAGCTCCTCCGCGCCCCACCAGGCGAAGCGGAGCCTGTTGCGCGTCTTCCTCGCCGCGAGCTGCTCGGCGATCTCGAGGACCACCGCGGCGCCGCTGCCGTTGTCGTTCATCCCCGGGCCCCGCTCGACGCCGTCGAGGTGCGCGCCGACCATCACGACGTTCGCCGGCCGCCCCGTCCGGGACTCGGCGAGCACGTTCCGCGTCGTGCGCCGCTCGGCGAGGACATCCGCCTCTACCTCCACGGTCGTGCCGGTCGGGCCCGCGAGCACGCCGCCGCGAAGCGCGTCGCCGACCGCGAACGACGCTCCGAGCACCGGCACCGACATCTGCGGCGCACCGAGCGTCCCGGGGAAGAGCCCGCGGCGGCCCTCGTTGCCCTCGTTGAACACGATCACGGCGCTCGCTCCCGCCGCGATCGCGTTCTCCACTTTGCTCCTGAAGCGACAGCTGCCCCGCTGCACGAGCGCGACCGCCCCGGGCCGGAAGCCGGCGAAGTCGGACGCCTCGCAGGCGCTCGTCGACCGGTTCGGCTCCGGGCTGGGAACGATCAGGTCGACGGCGAGCACCGGCGCCTGGACACGGCCGCTGCCCGAGTAGCCAAGCGTGGCGACGTCCCGTCCGGCGCGGAAGCTTCGCCGGCCGGCGCCGACCGTACGGAGGGCGGGTGGCGAGCGATCGACCACGAGCTGGATCGCGAGCTCCTGGAAGCGGACGGCGTAGCCCGCCGCGCGCAGCCGCCGAGCGACGTAGCGCGCGGAGGCGTCGTAGCCGGGCGTGCCGGCGAGGCGGTTGCCGTCGTTACGGCTCGCGATCGCCTGCAGGGCGACGAGGTGCTCCCGGATGCCGGGAGCCGAGACGCGGACGTCCGCGTCGGGCGCCGCCGCCGCAGCGGCGGCGAGCGCGAGCGCGACGCCGCAGATCCCGGCCAGGCGCAGGACCACCACGCCACCCACGATACGCGCGACCAGCCGGGGCTCGAGCTCAGCGACCCGCGGCCACGGCCTGATCCGGCGCAGCCGGCGCGCGAACCGCGACGACGTTGAAGGCGGCGACCGGCCGGCGGAAGCCCTTCAGCGTGAACTCGCCGACCGGCTCCACCTCGACGTCGTCCTCGATCTCCGCGTACAGCCGCGGCGCGATCAGGATCTGGCCGCCGCGCGCCTCGTCCGCGAGCCGCGCGGCGAGATTCGTGACCGTGCCGATCGCCGCGTAGTCGGATCGCCCCTCGAAGCCGACCTCGCCGCAGGTCGCGTAGCCGAGTGCGATCCCGGCGCCGAAATCGAGGTCGTGGCCACGCTTGCGCCAGAGCGGCGTCAGCTCCGCCATCTCCTCGCGCAGCGCGCAACCGAGCTGCACCGCCCGCAACGGTGCGTCGGGGATCTCGATCGGGTCGTTGAAGAAGAGCTGGACGCCGTCGCCTTCGAGGACGCCGACGGTCGCGTCGAACCGGCTGACGAGCCGGCCGATCGTCTCGTGGAACTCGCCGAGCACCCGCATCAGCTCCTCCGGCTCGACCGCCTCGACGAAGACCGTCCAGCCGCGGAGGTCGGCGAAGAGCATCGCGACCTGCCGCCGGTGGCTCGCCAGGATCGACTCGTCGCCTGACGTGAGGATGGCATCGGCGAGCTGTGGGGAGAGGAATCGCCGCAGCTGCCCGAGCCGCTCGAGCTCCTCGACCTGCGCGCGAACACGCTCCTCGAGCGTCCGGTTGAGCTCGAGCAGCTCGGCGGCCTGCGCCTTGACCGTGTCGTAGTAGCGCTTGATGCGGAGCAGCGACCGCACGCGCGCGAGCAACTCTTGCTGGTCGAAGGGCTTCGGGATGAAGTCGTCCGCGCCGGCCTCGATCGCCTTCGTCTTCTCCGGGCCGGCGCTCGACGTGACCATGACGACGGGCAACATCGCCGTCTCCTCGCGCTCCCGCAGCCGGCGGCACACCTCGTAGCCGTCGAGGTGCGGCATCATCACGTCGAGCAGGACGAGATCGGGCTCCACGGACACGGCGAGCTCGAGCGCGGTATCGCCGTCGCCGGCCGTGACGACGTGGTAGCCGCGGGGCGCGAGCACGGCCTCGAGCAGGCGCGCGTTCGCCGGCACGTCGTCCACGACGAGGATCGTCGCCGAGCCCTCGCTCATCGGTCCACTCCGTCGCAGTGCTCCTTCACCGTGCCGACGAGCTCGACGACGTTCACCGGCTTCGAGAGGTAGCCGTCGAAGCCGGACGCGAGGAACCGCTCGCGGTCCCCGTGCATCGCCTGGGCGGTCAGGGCGAGCACCGGGATCGGAGCGGTGCGCTCGTCCGCGCGGAGCCGGGCGAGCGCCTCGACGCCGTCGATGTCCGGCAGCTGGATGTCCATCAGCACGAGAGCCGGCGCGTGCTCGACGGCGAGCTCGACGGCCTGTGCGCCGGTGGTCGCCTCGAGGGTGCGATAGCCCGTCGCGGCCAGGACGTCCCGGAACAGCTTCATGTTCTTCTCGTTGTCCTCGACCACCAGGATCTGCTCGCCGGCCACGGCTCTACGCGTGCCTCGCGGGCAGCGTGAAGACGAACGTGCTGCCCTTGCCCGGCTCGCTGTCGACCCAGATCCGGCCCCCGTGCAGCTCCACCAGCCGCCGCGAGAGCGCCAGGCCGAGACCGGTGCCCTCGCGCTGCTCGATCCCGACCTCGGTCTGCTGGAACTCCCCGAAGATCCGCTCCTGGTCCTCGGCCCGGATGCCGGGCCCAGTGTCGGCCACCGCCACCCGCACCTCGCCGTTGACCTGCGCCGCGCTGACGTCAACCGCGCCGCCCGCCGGCGTGAACTTGACCGCGTTCGAGAGCAGGTTGAAGATCACCTGCCGGATCCGGCGCTCGTCGCCGTCGACGACGTCCACCCCCGGGCTGGCCGCGAGCACGACCTCGACTCCGTCCCGCGTCGCGCGCTCGCGCACCATCACCACACCCCGCTCCAGCGCCTCGCGCAGCGAGAACGGCGCCAGCTCGAGCTCCACCTGCCCCGCCTCGACCTTGGACAGGTCGAGCACGTCGTTGATCAGCGAGAGCAGGTGGTGGCCCGAGGCGAGGATGTCCTCGAGATACTCCTTCTGCTTCTCGTTGACCTCGCCGACCATCTGCTCGCGCAGCACCTGCGAGAAGCCGAGGATCGCGTTC
>DATBMD010000175.1:0-14165 GCA_036555085.1 Gaiellaceae bacterium | reverse complement strand
GGTCCCGCGGTCCCCGCAGTGCTGGTGGCTCGTCCGATTCGGTGCTCAGGGCTCGGTCGCCAGGGGTGCACCGAGGGGGGCACGCCCTGCCCAAACGCGGCAGACTCGGCACGCCTGACCCGCATAACCATGCGGTTTTCGCGCAACGGAGCAGTGCCGCATGGGCCGTGAAGGATTCGAACCTTCGACCTTGGGATTAAGAGTCCCCTGCTCTACCAGCTGAGCTAACGGCCCGCAGCCGGCAAGTGTAGCGCCGGCCGTCTCAGCGACCCGCGCTGCGCGCCTCGATCAGCTCGTCGCTCGCCTGCAGGCTCGCCCGGTGCGGGAGGACGGCGTCGAGGAAGCGCCGGCGCTCGAGCGCCAGCAGCTCGAGCTCGGTGCGGGCCGTGACGGTCGCCGTGCGCGGCACGTCGCGCAGCAGCGCGATCTCGCCGAAGCACTCGCCCGGGCCGAGGGTCGCCACGGGGGCGCCCGCGCGCGTCACTACCGCGACGCCGGACCGGATCACGTAGAAGCGGTCGCCCTCGTCGCCCTCGCGGATGACGACGTCGCCGGCGGCCGCCGAGACCGCGAAGGCGTGCTGGGCGACGCGCTCGAGGTCGGGCGCCGGCAGCGGGGCGAAGATCGGCACGGAATGGAGCAGCTTCAGCTGCACGGCCGGCACCCGCGGCCCGACGTCGGCCTCGGCGAGCCGCCGGCCCGCGAGCAGGCAGGGAGCCACCAGAACGAGGCCGCCCGCGAGCAGCGCTCCCTCGACGTCGAGGACGGCGACCAGAATCGCCGCCGCAGCGGCGCCGGCGGCCTCGGAGATCATGTAGGCGCCCTCCAGCACCCCGAACACGCGCGACAGCGTCTCGTCCGGGACGAGCCGCTGGAGCATCGTCCTGCCGGTGACGTCTACCAGGGTCATGCCCGCGCCGGCGGCTGCGAGTGCCGCCGCGGCTCCGCCCTGGCCGGAGAGGCCGGCGAGCAGCGCGACCGGGAGCCCGTAGAGCAGGAGCCCGACGCGCATCGCGCCGGCCAGTCGCCTTCTCGCGATCAGCGCCACGGTCGCGACGGAGCCGAGCAGCGCACCGGCGCCGATGGCGGCGTTGAGCCAGCCCGCCCCGGACTGCCCCGAGCCGAAGACCTCGAAGGCGAGCACCACGATCGCAACATCGAGGATTCCCAGGACGAAGCTCTCGGTGCTCAGCAGCCCGACCGCGAGCAAGGGGCGGCGGTCGCGACCCAGGACGTGGAAGCCGGCGAGCACCTCGCCGATCGCGGGCCGCCCGCGGGCGTCCCCCGCAGCCGGCGTCGTCCGCGTGCGGATTCGTGCCGCCAGGATCGTCGAGATCGCGAGCGCTCCCGCCATCGCCGCGTAGACGCTGCCGGGCCCGGACACGGCGAGGATCGCGCCGGCCAGCGCCGGCCCCGCCATGACGCTGAGGTTCTCGATGATGCCGTCGACGACGTATCCGGCCGTCAGCTGGTCGGGCGATCGAGCGAGCGCGGGCAGCAGCGACTCGTGGAGCGGACGGACCAGCGTCAGCCCGGTCGCCGCCACCATGGCGAGCGCGTAGACGATCACGGCCGGAGCGTCGAGCAGGAGCGCCGCGGCGGTGCTCGACATCGTCACCACCTGGACGCCGTAGGCGACGACGAGCATCGCCTCCCGCCGGCGGCGGTCGCCGAGAACCGAGGCCAGCGGCGCGAACACGGCCGCCGGCACGAGCTGGATCACCGAGACCAGGCCGACCGCTCCGGCGCCGCCCTGCTCGAACGCGTAGACGAGGACGGCGATGAACGTCGCCCACTCCGCCATGTTGAAGCCGACGAACGCCAGCTCCGCGCGGCGGAGGTCGGGGACGGCCAGCACGTCGCCGAGCACGCGGGCCGATCCACGGAGCTCGGCGAGCACGTTCCGCGTCCGTCCGACCTCCTCGCGATCGGTCCTCATCCGCGCTCGCGACGCTAACCCAGACCGCCGCGCAGAAGGCGGGATCCGCCCGGAACAACGTGCGTCCAGGCACATTTCCTGGGCCGTCCCGCCCGGGACAGGGTGATGTAGGCTCGCGGACGGTGCGCAGGGGTGCGATCGTCCGGATGGTCGCGATCGGCGTCGTCGTCGGCGTGGCGGTGACGCTGGTCGCGGTGCTGATCCCCTGGCTGCCCGACTCCGCGTCCAAGGAGATGGACCGGATCACGTTCACGTACTGGTTCGCGACCGTGATCTGCATCGCCATCTTCGCGCTGGTCGCGGCCGTGATCCTCTACTCGGTGCGCACGTTCAAGGTGCAGCCGGGCGACGAGTCCGACGGCCCGCCGATCCACGGGCACACGGGGCTGGAGATCGTCTGGACCGTGATCCCGGCCGTGCTCGTCGTCGCGATCGGCGTCGTCAGCGCGGTTGTGCTCGCCCAGAACGGCGACGCGGGCACGAACCCGCTTCAGGTCAGGATCGTCGGCCAGCAGTTCGCCTGGCGCTTCGAGTACCCGGACGAGGACGACCTCCGCAGCGGCCGCGAGCTGGTCCTGCCGCTCGGGCGCAACGTCGAGCTCGAGCTCGTCTCGGTGGACGTGATCCACTCGTTCTGGGTGCCCGAGATGGGCCAGAAGCAGGACCTCGTGCCCGGCACTCTCCAGCGGCTCGTGATCACGCCGACGCGGCTCGGTTCGTTCCCGATCATCTGCACGGAGCTCTGCGGGCTCGGCCACTCGACCATGCGCTCGCTGGTGCGCGTCGTCCGGCCGGCGGAGTTCGACCGGTGGGTGGAGGAGACCCGCGCCGGCGCGGCGGGCGGCGACAGCGGCGAGGGGGTGTTCGCCTCGGCCGGCTGCGGCGGCTGCCACGCGCTCGAGAAGGCGGGCACGAACGCGCAGATCGGGCCGCCGCTCGAGCGCGCCGAGCTGGAGCGGGCGGCCGAGGAGGCGGGCCAGCCGCTGGAGCAGTTCGTCGAGGAGTCGATCGTCGACCCGAACAAGGTCATCCGCTCCAACTATCGTCGCGGCGTGATGCCCGAGACCTACGGCGACACGCTCTCGCAGGAGCAGATCGACGCCCTGGTCGCCTACCTCGCTGGGGCGGAGGAGTAGCCGCGTGACCGCAACGGTCGAGCACGAGACCCACGAGACGCCGCACGTCGGCACGCACTACCGGCCGCCGCAGCGCGGGATCCTGATGCGCCCCGGCCTGATCCGAGCCGCGTGGGTGGCCGGCCTCTTCTTCCTGCTCGGGATGTACATCGTCGTCACCCTGCGCTGGATCGCCGGGTGGGACCCGGTCTACGACTGGGAGCTGATCGTGCTCGTCGGCGGCATGGTCACGGGCCCGATCGGCTTCCTGCTGGGGCTCGGTGCCTTCGACTACTGGCTCTACTGGATCGCCGGCAGGCCGACGCGCCCGGAGGACCACTCGGGTCACGGCGCCCAGACGTGGAAGGACTACTTCCGCGTCAACACCGATCACAAGGTGATCGGCATCCAGTACCTCGCCACGACGCTCGTCTTCTTCGTGGTCGGCGGTATGGCGGCGATGGTCTTCCGCGCCGAGCTGGCGCAGCCGGGCATGCAGTTCATGGACACGCAGACCTTCAACGGCCTGATCTCCGTGCATGCCGCGCTGATGATCTTCCTCTTCATCATCCCGGCCTTCGCGGGGCTCGCGAACTTCGCGGTGCCGTTGATGCTCGGCGCGCCGGACATGGCGTTCCCGCGCCTGAACGCGCTCTCGTACTGGCTGCTGCCGATCGCGGGGATCATGTTCGTCGCGAGCTTCCTGGCGCCGGGCGGGGCGTTCGCGACGGGTTGGACGAGCTACGCGCCGCTCGCATCCGAGCAGCCGTTCGGCCAGGTCTTCTTCAACATGGGTGTCCAGTGGGCCGGCGCCTCGTCGATCCTGACCGCGCTCAACTTCCTCGTCACGATCATCACGATGCGGGCGCCGGGGATGACGTTCTGGCGGATGCCGCTGCTGGTCTGGGCGAACTTCACGACCTCGCTGCTCGTCGTGATCGCGACGCCGTTCATCGCCGGGTCGCAGTTCTTCGTCATGTTCGACCGGGTGATGCACACGAGCTTCTTCGTCCCCGACGAGGGCGGCTACGTGCTCGGCTACCAGCACATCTTCTGGTTCTACAGCCACCCGGCCGTCTACATCATGATGCTGCCCGGCTTCGGGATCGTCTCCGAGGTCATCTCGACGATGTCGCGGAAGCCGATCTTCGGCTACCGGCTGATGGCGTTGTCGCTGATCGGCATCCTCGTGCTCGGCTTCTCCGTCTGGGCGCACCACATGTTCGTCGCCGGGATGGCCGACTGGTTACGCGTGCCGATGATGGTGACGACGCTGCTGATCGCCGTCCCGACCGGGATCAAGGTCTTCTCCTGGCTCGCGACCCTCTGGGAGGGGAAGCTGCACCTGACCACGCCGATGCTCTGGGCGCTGGGGTTCGTCTCGATGTTCGTGATCGGCGGGCTCTCGGGGATCTTCCTCGGCTCGGTGCCGATCGACATCCACGCCTCGGACACCTACTTCATCGTCGCCCACATCCACTACGTGCTCTTCGGCGGCTCGGTCTTCACGATCTTCGCCGGGATCTACTACTGGTTCCCGAAGATGACCGGCCGGATGTACGACGAGCGGCTCGGCAAGCTCCACTTCTGGCTGACGTTCGTCAGCTTCAACGTGACCTTCTTCCCGATGCACTGGGTCGGGCTCGTCGGCATGCCCCGACGCGTCGCCGACTACGCCGAGGAGTTCGGCAACCTCAACCTCGTCGTCTCGATCGCGGCGTTCGTGCTCGGCGCGTCCGTCGTGATCTTCTTCTACAACATGATCGTCAGCTGGGCCCGCGGGCCGATCGCGCCGCCGAACCCCTGGCGCGCGATGACGCTCGAGTGGCAGGTCTCGTCCCCGCCGCCGATCTTCAATTTCGACGAGATCCCGCAGGTCGTGGCCGGCCCGTACGAGTACGGCGTCCCCGGCGCCCGGCACGCCGTCATGCACGGCGGCGCGTTGCAGGAGGCGAAGGTGTGAGCACCACCGCCGAGCCGGCCGTCGTGCTCGTCGTCGCCAACGAGACGCTGACCGGCGCCGAGCTGATCGACGCCGTCCGGCGTCGCGCCGAGCGCGGGCCGATCCGGGCGGTCGTCGTCGCTCCGGTGAACGAGCCCGCGGCGGGCTACGTCGTCTACGAGGACTCCCGGCGGGCCGCGGCCGGGCGCCGGCTGGACCGCACGGTGCAGGCGCTCCGAGACGCAGGCATCCCCGCGCACGGCGGCGTCTTCGACCACGGGCCGGTGACGGCCGTCAAGGACATCCTCGCGAACGAGCACGTCGACGAGCTGATCGTCTCCACGCATCCCGAGGCGAAGTCGGGCTGGCTGCGGCGAAACCTGATCGACGAGATCCGGAAGGCCGCCGGCGCCCGGCCCGTCGAGCACGTCGTCGCCGACGTCGCGGCGCGCAAGGGCGAGGCGAACGTGCTCGTGGTCGCCAACGAGACGGTCCTCGGCGCCCCGCTCCTGGAGCGGATCCGGGAGCGCGCCCAGCAGGGGCCGGCCACCTTCCTGGTGGTCTGCCCGCAGAGCGACCCGACCGCGGGGCATCACCCGGAGGCCGAGCGGCGGCTGCGCGCGGCGCTCTCGAAGCTCCGCGCCGAAGGGATCGAGGTGCACGGGCAGATCGCGCACCCGGACCCGTACACGGCGGCGATGAGCGTCGTCCATGACGAGCGCGTCGACGAGATCATCGTCTCCACCTTCCCCGGCGACCGCGGCTCGAGCTGGCTCCGCCGCGACCTCGTGCGCCGGCTGGAGGGCGACGCGAAGGTGCCGGTCGACCACGTCGTCGTCGACCGCAGCCAGGTGGAGGAGGTACCTGCTTGAGCGCGCATGCCGAAGCTGCCCACGGGCACGAGCACCACGGGCCGCCGCCGGCGAACAAGAGCTCCCGCCTCGACGCGGCGACGCTCGGGATGTTCCTCTTCATCGCCTCCGAGGCGATGCTGTTCGGCTCGTTCTTCACGGTCTACTTCTTCGACCGCGTCGTCAACCCGCTGGCGCCCTCGGAGTGGCCGCCGCCGCCCTACGAGTTCCCGGTCTTCGTCGCAGGGATCAACACGGCGATCCTCGTCACGTCGAGCTTCACGATGCACTGGGCGGTGCAGTCGATCAAGCGCGGCAACCGCGTGGGCCTCCAGGCGGGGCTGGTCCTCACGATCGCCCTCGGCCTCGCCTTCCTGCTGACGCAGATGATCGAGTACGCGCACGTCGGCTTCAACACGAGCGACGGCGCCTTCGCCTCCGTCTTCTTCGGGCTGACGGGCCTGCACGGCGCGCACGTCTTCGTCGGCCTCTCGCTGCTCGTCTTCTCGGCCGTGCGCGCGTTCCGCGGCCATTTCACGCCCGACCACTATCACGGCGTCGAGATCCCGGGGATCTACTGGCACTTCGTCGACGTGATGTGGATCGTCGTCTACTCGACCGTCTACCTCATCTAGCCCGTCGGGGAACCACGGGTTCCCCCACGCCGTCCGGCGAATCCGCCGCGCGGCATGGGCGCGTATTCTTGGGTAGCTGATGCGGAACCCGCTTCGTTCCGAAGCCGATGCGTTCCGGTTCGTCTTCCTGGCGATCGGGTACTTCGCCCTGATCGTGCTCGCGTCGTGGATCAGCACGTGGCTCGGAGTCGCCGTCTTCGTCGTCCTGTCGGTGGTCGCCGTCTGGGCGGTCCGGGGCGGGCGGCGGGAGGCGCCGACCCGTCAGCACGTCGAGCACGCGGGCAGCGGAGACGAGCGGCGCATCCTCGTGATCGCGAACGAGACGGTCGCCGGCTCGGCGCTGCGCGAACTGCTCCAGCGTCGCGCCGAGGGGGTGCGGGAGGAGGTGCTCGTCGTCTGCCCGGCCCTGAACTCCCCGCTCCGTCACTGGGTCTCCGACGAGGACGGCGCGCGCGAGGCGGCGCAGCTCCGGCTCGAGGACTGCCTGGCGCGACTGGGCGAGCTCGGTGTCGGGGCGCGCGGTGAGATCGGCGACGGCGACCCGCTGCAGGCGATCGAGGACGCGCTGCGCACGTTCCCGGCCGACGAGATCATCGTGTCGACCCATCCCGAAGGCCGCTCGAACTGGCTCGAGCGCGGCGTCGTCGCCGGCGCCCGCGAGCGCTTCGACGTCCCTGTCACGCACGTCGTGACGGATCTCGAGGCCGAGGCGGCCGACGTGGCGGCGCTGCGCGATCCTGCAGTCGGCTAGCGCCCGGCGACGGTCGAGACGTACGTCGCGACCGCGTCGATCTGCTGCTCGCTGAGCTCGCCGGCGAACGGCGGCATCGCCCCCGCGCCGTTCGTCACCCGGTCGATGGCGAGCTCCTTCGAAGGCTGCGCGTCGTCGAGGTCCGGCCCGATTGTGCCGCTCGAGCCCGCGTCGGCGAGCGTGTGGCACGTTCCGCAGCCCGCGGAGGCGAACACCTGCTTGCCCTCCTCGACCTCGCCGCCGGGGCCCGGCGGCGGCGGCGGGCCCGGGGGCTCGGGAGCGGGAGGAGCGGGCGGCTGCGGCGTCGTGGCGAGGCCGGCCACCGAGGCGACGTAGGCGGTGACGTCCTCGGCGTCCCGGCCGGTGACGATGTCCGCCGGCATCCCCGGCTGCTCCGTGGGGGGGTTGGTGATCGGGTACGCGATCTGCTCGCGCACGACCTGGGCGATCGTGCTCTCCTCGAACCCGTCCTCCCGGGCCTGCCGGAACGCGTCGTCGAGGTTCGGCCCGATCGTGCCCGTCGTGCCGGCGTCGGCGAGCACGTGACAGGAGCCGCACGACGGGATGAAGAGCTCCCGTCCGCGCTGGCGGTCGCCGGTCCCCTCGCTGTAGCCGACCGTGCCGCAGCCGGCGATCGACGCCCCGAGGGCGCCGAGGGCGACGATCGCGAGCGCGGCGCGCGCTCGCCGAGACGGCGGTGTGACGCTCCGCTCCACGCGGAGCGAGTCTAACCCGGCGAGCCGGCGGAGGCGGCCCTGAGCAGCTTCAGCTGCTGCTTGACGATCGGGGCCTGCGGATCGTCGGGGGCGAGCTCCAGGAAACGTTCGTAGGCGGCGATCGCGACGGGCACGTTGTTGCCCTGCTCGGCCGCCGATGCGAGCTCGATCTGAACGCTCGGGTCCTTCGGCGAGGCGTCGGCGAGGCGCCGGTAGGCCGCCACCGCCTTTCCGAACATCGTGCCCGCGGCCGTCAGCTTCGCGGTCACCTGCTCGTTCGCGCGCTCCTCGATCGCGGTCGTGAGCGGGTTCGAGGCGAGCACGTCCGAGCCGCCGGCCGAGAGCGTGGGTTGGAGCGGGTTGCCCGCGCCCGCGTAGACACCTTCCAGCTGCGCGATCTGGGCGTCGCGCTGGGCGGTGGCGCCCTGCTGCAGATAGAGGCCGCCGAGCTCGCGGAGCCCCTCGGTGTCCTTCGGGCGGAGGTCGAGGTACGTCTCGAGCGCCAGGATCGCCTGCGGCGTCTCCCCTTCCGTCTGGAGAGCCGTCGAGAGGTCGCGCCAGGCCTGCGCGTCACGCGGGTTGTCCTCGGTGCGCCCCCGTGCGTCGCTCACCGACGGAATACCACCGGTCGTGCCGTCGTCGCGGAAGAGATCGCCGATACCGGTGCCGCTCGCGCCGATCCCGAACGCGACGAAGCCGACCCCGAACACGAGCGCGAGGAAGACGAACATCCACTTCGCGTGGCGCCGCAGCCGCGGGAAGAACATGGTGTCTTCGTAGGTCGCGGCGGAGCTGCGGGCGGCTACTGCAGCATTCGGCTTCGCGCGCTTCGCGCGGCGTCGATCAGATCGGGACATGTCGACTCACCATTCTCGTAAACACGCTCTCCGTCAACGACCGTGGCGACGACTCGTTCGGGCCGGCCGCCGAGCACGACAGCCGTTGCCGGGTCTTCCCAGGGGAGGAAGCCGGAGTCGGCCAGAGAGAGGATAGCGAGATCGGCCCGCTTGCCGACGGCGATCGACCCGACCTCGTCCTCGAGCCCGAGGGCGCGGGCGCCGCCGAGAGTCGCCAGCTCGAGCGCGTCGGCCGTCGTGAGCGCATCGGGGCGTCGCTCGCGGCCGCGGGCCGTGATCAACGCCGCCCGGAGCTCGGCGAACATGTCGAACGACGGTGTCGACGCCGGGCTGTCGGTCGCGAGGCAGACGCGCACACCTGCCTCGCGGAGCGACGATAGCGGCGCGAGGCCGCAGCCGAGCAGGGCATTGGACCGCGGGCAGTGGGCGACCGCGACGTCGTGCTCGGCGAGCAGCGCGATCTCGGCAGCGTCGACGTGCACGCAGTGCGCTGCGACGACCCCGGGGCCGAGCACTCCCGCAGCGGCGAGCGTCGGGATCGCGCCGGCGCCGTACGCAGGTGCGAGCAGGTCCGCGATCTGGCTCCACGGCCCGTCGCCGCGCCGCACCCAGGCGTCCTCGGCTTCGCTCTCGGACAGGTGGGTCGCCAGCGGCAGGCCGAGCGACGCGCACGCCTCGTACAGCTCGACCGAGCACGTGTACGGCGCGTGCGGCGACACGCCGAGCCGGACGCGGTCGGAGAGGACGGGCTCGATCCGCGCGCGCCGCTCGGCGAGCTGCTCGACGGCGTCCCGGTCCCGGCCGAACACCTCCAGGTAGACCGTCGCCCGCAGGCCCAGCTCCGCGCAGGCGGTCGCCGACGCGCCGGAGAAGCTCAGGTCGCCGACCGTGGTGATGCCCGAGCGCAGGCACTCGTAGGCGCCGAGCCTGGCGATCGACTCCATGTCGGCGAGCTCGAGCCGGCGCTTGCGCTCGATGTGGAGGCCGAGCCAGGGGACGAACGGGAGGCCGTCGCCGAAGCCGGCGTACGCGGCGTACTCGAGGTGGGCATGCGCGTCGACGAAGCCGGGGAGAATCGCCGCGTCGTCGAACCGCGTGCCCGACCCGAGCTCCGAGGCCGTGCCCACTCCGACGATCCGGCCGTCCTCGAAGGCGACCGCGCCGTCTGCGATCGGGGGTGCGTCGACCGGGAGCACCCAGTCCGCGCTGAGGAGCGTCGTCACACGTCGTCGCGCGTGCCGACCTGCTCGCGCTCGTCCTCGATCTCCTCGCCGTCGATGTTCTCCTCGGCATCCAGCCAGTCGTCGAGCGAATCGCGCCAGCTGCGCTCCCAGCGGCGTTCCATCAGCGCCGAGAGCCAGATCGAGAGCTCGAACAGCACGAGCAGGGGTATCAGCTCGAGCGCGAGCGAGACGGGGTCGACCGTCGGCAGCAGGATCGCGAAGGCGACGAGGCCGACGAGCGCGTAGCGCCGGTTCCGCCGCAGCGAGGCCGAGGTGACGACGCCGATCCGGACGAGGGCGAGGATGAAGATCGGCATCTGGAACGCGATCCCCGCGGCGAGCAGGAGCACGGCGACGAACGAGAGGTAGTAGCTGGCGCGGATCTGGACGTCGTAGAGCTCCTCGTCGAACTCGGTCAGGAAGGTGATCGCCTTCGGCATCACCACGAAGTACGTGAACGCGACGCCGGCCGCGAACAGCCCGGTCGAGAAGACGACGAAGACGACGAGGGCGCGCTGGATCTTCTCGTCGACGGCGGGCGCGAGAAACGCCCAGAGCTGCCACAGCAGGATCGGGAGCACCACCGCGATCGCGGCGATCAGGCTCACCTTGACGGCCGTCGTGAACGGCTCGGTGACTCCGAGCGTGACGAGCTGCTTGTCGTCGGGCAGCGGCCGGATCAGCCACTCGATCAGCTGCTCGTGGAAGATGAAGGCGACGACGAAGGCGGGGACGATCGCGAAGAGCGCGATCAGCAGGCGGTGCCTGAGCTCCGTCAGGTGCTCGACGACGGTCGCCTCTTCGCCGAAGCGCAGGCGTTTTGGCAGCAGCCGGCGGATCACGGTGCTGCCGCTCGGCTAGGAGACGGCGTCGCGGTCGCGCTCGCGCTGCGGCTCGGGCTCCTCCACGGCGGGCGGGAGCTCGACGGGCGTGGGCTGGACGTACTCGTCCTTGTCCTCGTCCTTGCCTGAGATCGAGTCCTTGAACTCGCGCATCCCCTTGCCGAGCGAGCGCCCCATCTCCGGCAGGCGCTTCGGGCCGAAGACGAGCAGGAGCACGAGCAGCAGGATCAGGATCTCCCAGATACCGATTCCGAAGGGCATCTGCGCAGGGTATCAGCGGCGCGGTGGCGGGGTCGGCGCCGGATGGTTCCCGCTACCCTGCACGTAGGGCGTTTTCGCCCGCAGTGCGAGATACTTGGAGGCGAGGAACGAGAGTGCCGCTGCTGGAGATCAGAAACCTGCACGTGTCCCTCGAGGACGGGCCCGAGATCGTGAAGGGCGTCGACCTCGACGTCGACCTGAACGAGAAGCACGCCATCATGGGGCCGAACGGCTCCGGCAAGTCGACGCTTGCGTACGCGCTGATGGGTCACCCGGCCTACGAGATCACCGACGGCGAGATCCGCCTCGACGGCGACGACGTCTCCGAGCTGGAGGCGGACGAACGGGCGCAGCGCGGGCTCTTCCTGGCGTTCCAGTACCCGCACGCGATCCCGGGCGTCACCGTCACGAGCTTCCTGCGGAGCGCCGTCAACGCGCTGCGCAAGGCGCGGAACGGCGGCACCGACGACCCGATCCCGATCCCGCAGTTCCGCACCGAGCTGCTCGACGCGATGGAGCGGCTGAAGGTGCCGCGCGAGCTCGCCTCGAGGTATCTGAACGACGGCTTCTCGGGCGGCGAGAAGAAGCGCGTCGAGATCCTCCAGATGGCGCTCCTGAAGCCGCGGATCGCGGTGCTCGACGAGACCGACTCCGGACTGGACATCGACGCGCTCAAGGTGGTCGCGGGCGGCGTCAACGACCTCGTCGGCCCGGAGATGGGCGCGCTCGTGATCACGCACTATCAACGAATCCTCAACTACGTCCAGCCGGACCACGTGCACGTCTTCGTCGACGGCAGGATCGTCGAGTCGGGCGGGCCCGAGCTGGCCGAGAAGCTGGAGGCAGAGGGCTACGCAGCCTTCGGCGCCGATGCGAGGGAGGCAGCCTGATGGCGTCGACCGAGACCGAGATCGTCCAGGGGATCGGCTCCGACTACGAGATCAAGTACGGCTTCCGCGCCGACGAGAACTACTTCTTCAAGTCCGGGCGCGGCCTGTCGCACGAGCTCGTCGACGCGATCTCCTCCCACAAGAACGAGCCCGACTGGATGCGGAAGTTCCGGCACAAGAGCCTGGACTACTTCCTGGCCCGGCCGCTCCCCACCTGGGGCGGCGACCTGACCGGGATCGACTTCGACAACATCTTCTACTACATCAGGCCGACCGAGAAGCAGGCGGAGTCCTGGGAGGACCTGCCCGCCGAGATCAAGGACACGTGGGACAAGCTCGGCATCCCGGAGGCCGAGAAGAAGTACCTGGCCGGCGTCGGCGCGCAGTACGAGTCGGAGGTCGTCTACCACAAGCTGCAGGCGGACCTCGAGCAGCAGGGCGTGCTCTTCCTGGACATGGACTCCGGCCTGCGCGAGCACGAGGAGCTCGTCAAGCAGTACTTCGGCACCGTGATCCCGCAGAACGACAACAAGTTCGCGGCGCTCAACTCCGCGGTCTGGTCGGGCGGGTCGTTCATCTACGTGCCGCCGGGCGTGCGGATCGAGATGCCCTTGCAGGCGTACTTCCGCATCAACGCCGAGAACATGGGCCAGTTCGAGCGGACGCTGATTATTGTCGACGAGGACGCTTACGTGCACTACGTAGAGGGCTGCCACCTCGCAGGCTCGATGGTGCGGGTGCGCGACGGCGAGAAGCCGATCGAGGACGTCGAGGTCGGTGACGAGGTGCTCACACATGAGGGTCGGTTCCGTCCGGTTCGCGACACGATGCAGCGGCGTTTCGAGGGCCCGATCTTCCGGATCACATTCGCCGGGGAGGGCTACCGCTCGCTCGCAGTAACGCCGCGCCACCCGTTCCTTGCCGCGAAGCGCGAGCGCCGGAACGAGCACAATCGCGGGTTCGCGCCTGAGTGGAAGGAGGCGTGGGAGCTCGAGAAGGGCGACTACCTCGCGCTCCCCGCGACGATCGACGCCGAGCTCGACTCGCCGCATGTTGCCGCCCAGGACGTTCGAGTTGGTCGTGGCAGCCACGCGGCTCTTGCGGAGCGCGTCGAGGTCGCGCTCGACCCGGCTATGTGCCGCGTGATGGGGCTGTACATCGCGGAAGGCTCCGTCAGTGCCAACACCTCGTACCTCTCCTTCGACAGCGCGACGCACGAGGAGCACCTGCGGGAGCTCGTGGAGGACGCGATCGAGGGAGCCTTCGGGCTCGAGTCGTGGACGTATGCATACGATGGACGCCGCGAGGGACGCTCGGTCAGGTTCTCGTCGGTTCGAGCGGCACGGTTCTTCGCGCAGACGTTCGGTCGCACGACGGACGAGCTCCACATCCCAGACTGGGTGTTCGCGCTCGACGAAGACCGGCGCGCCGCGTTCGTGCGCGGCCTGTACGACGGCGAGGGCAGCTACGACACGTCGCTCAACCTGTACCGGATCAACCAGACGAATCGCGATGTCGCCCAGCGGCTCCGCGAGCTTCTCCTCTCGCTCGGCATTCGTGCTTCGCTCAGCTGCACCCAGCGACCCGCGCCGCGGCGTGCCATGTGGCAACTGGCCGTGTGCAAGGCCGACCACCCGTTGTTCGAGGATCTCGTACTTCGATACCCGGGGTTCGTTGCCGGTCCGAAGAAGGCAGACGTCGTTATCGCCGACGGGTACTGCTGGATGCCCATCCGAACGATCGAGAAGATCGATGCGAACTGCACGGTCTACAACCTCAGTGTCGAGACCGACGAGAGCTACGTCTGTGAAGGCGTGATCTCGCATAACTGCACTGCGCCGATCTACTCTTCTGACTCGCTCCATTCGGCGGTCGTGGAGATCATCGTCAAGCCAGGCGGAAGATGTCGATATACCACTATTCAAAACTGGTCGAATAACGTCTATAATCTCGTCACAAAAAGAGCCGTCGCATATAACGGTGCAACAATGGAATGGGTAGACGGTAATCTTGGCTCAAAATTGACGATGAAATATCCTGCGGTGTGGCTGCTGGGCGAGCGCGCGCACGGCGAGGTGCTCTCGATCGCGTTCGCCGGCAAGGGGCAGCACCAGGACGCGGGCGGCAAGGTCGTCCACGTCGC
>DATBMD010000117.1:0-25074 GCA_036555085.1 Gaiellaceae bacterium | reverse complement strand
TGCGGGCCATGTGGGCGTAGACATCCTCGAGCATGCGGCGGCGCTCCGGCCCGTCCGGGTACACGAGCGCGTCGCCGACGACGACGAGCCCGGCCGGCTCGAGCGCATCGTGAATCGCGCGGTAGAGGTCGCGTTTCGCCTCGTGCGACGCGACGTGGTGGAGCGCGAGCGTGGCGACGACCGCGTGACAGCGCGGGAGTGGATCCTCGAAGCGGGCATGTCGCACGTCGTAGCGGCCGGCGTGCGCGGAGCACCGCTCCGCGGCGGCCGCGAGCATGTTCGGATCGATGTCGACGAGCTCGACGCGGACGTCCGGGAGAGCGTCGAGGATCGCCCCCGAGAGCGCCCCGGTCCCGGCTCCGAGATCGATCACCAGCCCTCCCGGCGGGACGTGCCCGTCGAGCCAGCGGACGATCGTCGCGATCATCAGCTCGTAGTTCGGTATCAGCGCGCGGACGGCCCGGTCGTAGTCGGCCGAAGTGACGCCGAGGTGGTCCGCGACACGATGTTCGTGGGGCATGCTGATTAGACGGGCCGACTCACGGTCACCGTGCTCGCAGGCTAACGAACCGCACTCGCGCCTCCTGCGGAGCGGCGGCCTCCACGCACGCATCGCCGACCCGAATAGGGTCGTCCCGATGCGACCGGGTCATCCCGTGCTCCTCCGAAGCAGCTACCGCCGCGTCGTTCGATGGTGTTGGCCGCACCACTACGTCGGCACGTGGGATGGACGGCATGGCATCTACGTCCAGCCAGGCGCTCAGGGAAAACTGATGAAGCGAGCGCTCGGCAAGAGCTATCTCGACTACTGGGTCACCGACGCGCCTGCGTTCGACCACGTCTGGGACCGCTCACACGTTCTCCGCTTCATGCGCGAAGGCGATTCCCACACGGTCGAGCTGTTCTGGGACACCGAATGGGCGTTCCTCGGCTGGTACGTGAATCTCCAGGCGCCGCTGGTCATCCGGGGCGACAGGTTCGACACGACGGACTGGGCGCTCGACGTTTGGGTCGAGCCCGACGGCACCTGGCACTGGAAGGACGAGGACGACTTCGCTCGCGCTCAGGAGCTCGGTGTCCTGGGCCCCACAGACGCGGCCGCGGTCCGCGCCGAGGGCCGGCGCGTCATCGCCGACAGGCCGTGGCCAACTGGTTGGGAGGATTGGCGGCCTCCGGACGCCTGGCACCCGCTTCCACTGCCGCGGGACTGGGACGGCATCTAGGCAGGTGTCCACGTTCTCGAAGAGCTGGTCCTCGGCCAGCGGTCCATGCGTGCTGCCTTGTCCTCCTGAGGCCACGTAGGTCGCCGCGAAACGTGACCCGCTTGACATTTCCGAGGTTAGGCCGCCAACAGACGCACGAGACGTTCACCCCTAGCGTTCTCCGCCTGCGGTCGCTCGACCGCCCGATCATGAAGGAGCGTCTGAGATGAACAGATCTCCTCTAGCGGCCGGTGCTTCCGGCATCGCACTCCTCGTCGTCGGTGTTGCGGCGTCGTCTGCGATCGCCGGTGGTGGCCTGAGCGGCGTCTCGCCGCCGCCGATCTCTCCGCCGCCCTCGGTCGTGGTGACGCCCCCGTCACACGTGAGCCCACCGCTGGTCCCTCAGTCGCCGAGCTTCCAGGCGCTTCTGAAGGGCTGCAAATCCGTCACCGTCGAGAACGACCTGATCGGTGACGTCACGGTGATGCGATTGCCCTCGGGAAACACCGTCAACTGGCACTACGGCAAGGCACCCTCGTACTTCCAGAAGGTCGACTGGTGCTATGCCGGCGGCGTCATCACCGAGCTGGAGTACAGCCACTGGGTCGACGGAAGCAAGGTCTTCCCGAACGCCTACTTCGGTGCCACGCTGCTACCGATTCATGTGACGGGTGGCGTCGGCCAGTTTTCCGCCGGCGTCCGCAGCTCAGCCTGGATCTGCGCACTCGCGCCGGTCGCATTCAGCTGCATCCAGAACTACCACTGGTACCCGCGGATCGAGACGGTCGTGCGTGCGGACGGCCACGCGCTCGGCCGACCCAGCGTCTAGTAGCCCGGAGCCCCGCCGAATCACAGCGTCCGAGAAAGGAACCCTGATGGTCACGATCAGAACCCGATTGCTCGCTTTCCCAGTCGCTGTCATCGCGACGGTGATCGCCACTCAAACCGGCAACGCCGGCGCCGGCGGTCCCGCCCTGATGGATCAGACAGAAACCACGCCGTCCCTCGCGCAACGACAGTCGCCGGCTGCGCCCGCCGACAAGAGGGACGCAACGTTCCAATCCACCGATACCAACACCAACTCGACGATGAACGGCCTCGTGCAGGTCGTCAAGACGATGCACGAGCTTCGGTCGTCTTCGCCGAAGGGAACGGGATAGGGAGCTTGACTAAAACAGCTGGTTCTCGCCGGCGAAGATCGCCGAGACCGAGTCGTCGGCGAACACGTTCTGGATCGTCTCGGCGAGGATGCCGGCGACGGAGAGCACCTCGACGTTGTCGGGCTTCGACAGCGGGTTGATCGGCACGGTGTCCGTGACGACGAGCTTGTCGATCTGACTCTCGGCGATCCGCTCGAGCGCGGGGCCGTTGAAGAGGCCGTGGGTCGCGCACGCGTAGACCTTGACCGCGCCCGCCTCCCGCAGCGCCTCCGCGCCGGCGACGAGCGTGCCGGCAGTGTCGACGATGTCGTCGCACATCACGACGACCTTCCCGTCGACGTCGCCGATCACCGTCGAGACCTTCGCCACGTTGTGCTTCGGACGCTCCTTGTTCAGCACCACGAGGTCGCCGCCGATCATCTCGGCAAACTTGCCGGCCAGCTTCGTCCGGCCCGTGTCGGGCGAGACCGCAGCGAGCTCCTCGCTCTCGATCCGCAGGTCGCGGACGTACTGCGCGAACATCGGCACGGCGGTCATGTGGTCGACCGGGATCTTGAAGAAGCCCTGCACCTGACCTGCGTGCAGGTCCATCGTCAGCACCCGGTCGGCGCCCGCCGTCTGGAGCAGGTCGGCGACGAGGCGCGCCGTGATCGGCTCCCGCGGCCGCGACTTCTTGTCCTGGCGCGCGTAGAAGTACCAGGGGATGACGGCGGTGATCCGCTTCGCGGACGCGAGCCGGGCGGCGTCGATCATGATCAGCAACTCGATCAGGTGCTTGTCGAGCGGCGCGGACGCGGTCTGGACGATGAACATGTCGGCGCCGCGGATCGACTCCTCGTAGCGGCAGTACGTCTCGCCGTTGGCGAACGTCTCCAGGTTCACGGGCCCGAGCTCGCAGCCGAGCCGGTCTGCGATGCGCTGCGCGAGCTCCGGGCTCGAGCGCCCCGAGACGAGCGTCAGCCGCTTCTGCGGCGGCAGCGCGATCGCGTGACCCATCTGGGGATCCGGTCCGAGGGATGTCGTCATCGAGAGCCCCGGCAGCGTCTGCTCAATCGTCCCGCTTTCCACCGCGCCCCTTCTTGACCGTTTGCCTCGGGGGGAAGCCGACAAGTGCGTTCTCGGGGACGTCGTCGGTGACGACGGTACCCGCCGCCGTCCAAGCATCGTCGCCAATCGAGACCGGAGCAACCATCACAGTGTCCACGCCGACCCTGACGTTGCGCCCGATCTCGGTGCGGCTCTTCGGGGCGCCGCGCTGATGCCCGAGGTTCGCGGTGATCGAGCCCGCGCCCACGTTCGTCCCCGCTCCGATGTCGGCATCACCCATGTACGCGAGATGGGGAACCTTGGCGCCCTCACCGACGACGGTGTTCTTGAGCTCCACGAACGTGCCTGCCTTCGCCGACGCCTCGAGCACGGTGCCGGGGCGAAGGTAACAGAACGGTCCGACGATCGCTCCGGGGCCGATCTCCGCGTCGACGGCGACGACGTGCGGCCCGACCTCGGCGTTCGCGGCCACCCGGCTCGTGCCGCGGAGCACGGTGAACGGGTGGACGACCGAGTCCGCCTCGAGCTCGACCGACGGCTCGATCCAGGTCGTCTCCGGGTCGACGATGCTGACGCCGGCGAGCATGTGCGCCTCGTTCAGACGATCTCGCAGCGTCGCGGCCGCCGCCGCGAGCTCGACGCGGGTGTTGACGCCGGAGGTCTCGACGGGATCCGGCGCGATGTGGGCGGCGACGCGATGCCCGGCCTCGACGAGGTCGCGCACCGCGTCCGTCAGGTACAGCTCGCCCTGGACGTTCGCGGGCCGGAGCCGCTCGAGGGCATCCCAGAGCAGGTCGCCGCGGAAGACGTAGATCGACGAGTTGGCCTCCCGGATCGCGAGCTGCCCCTCGGTCGCGTCACCGGCCTCGACGATCGCGCGCACGCTCCCGTCCTCGGCGCGGACGATCCGGCCGTAGCTGCGGAGCTCGTCAGGCATGAACGTGAGGACGGTCGCCGCCGCCTCCTGCTCCCGGTGCGTCACGACCAGCTCGGCGAGCAGAGCGGCGGTCAGGAGCGGCGTGTCGCCGCTGAGCACGAGCACGTCGGTGGAGCCGCCGACCAGGGGATGCGCCGACTTGACGGCGTCGCCCGTGCCGAGCGGGTGCTCCTGCACCGCGACGGCGACGCCCTCGCCGTCGAACGCCGAGGCGAGCCCCGGCGAGACGACCAGCACGAGCAGGCTCGGCTCGAGCGGGCGGGCCGCCTCGAGCACCCAGTCGACCATGCGCCTGCCGAGCAGCGGATGCAGGTGCTTGGGCACCTGCGAGTGCATCCGGGTGCCGAGGCCTCCGGCCATCACGACTGCGGCAAGCTTGGTCTCGGTCACGGCGGCTGAGATGGCTGGGGCGCCAGGATTCGAACCTGGGATCACGGGACCAAAACCCGTTGCCTTACCGCTTGGCCACGCCCCAGTGAACGGTGGAGAGGCAGTGTGCCATCAACCCGCCGGCCCGGGCGCGGTCAGCGGCGGTCGAGCAGGAGCGCGACGAGCGCGGCCCCCGCCAGGAGCACGACGACTACGACGACGAGCACCGACACGACGGCGGCCAGCAACGGCAGCAGGACCACCGACAGCTGGGAGACGGCCGCGATCCAGGTCACGTCGCGCACGTCCGCGCTGGAGCTGTCGCGCCCGACGGCGAGGTACGCGGCGAGCCCGACGGCCGCCAGCACGAGCACGCTCCACCACGGGAGGACGCCGACGAGCACGAGCAGCCCCTCGAGCGCCGCGACGGCCAGTGCGATCTGGAGTCGACGGCGCCGGAGCCAGCTGCGCGTCTCCTGCCGGTGCTCGATGACTGCAGGCACCCGGGCCTGGAGCCGGCCGGACGCGTCACCGGGCATGCGCTCAACCGTACCAGGCAGGCACCGTCAACCAGCTGCGCCCCACGGCTCGCAGCGCCCGACGCGCGGCCACGGCGTGACGGCGGTGCAGGAAGAGGCCGTATACCGCCGGGCCGGCGCCGCTGACGTCCGCCCGCAGCGCCCCGAGCTCGCGCAGGCGACCGGCGAGCGGCGACGAGGCGAGGTCGTTGCCGGGCAGCAGCGCCAGGTCGCGCGCGCGGCGGCAGTCGCGCAGCGCGGCGAGCAGCGCGTCCCGCCGCTCGCCGAAGCCGCGCGCCCCGTCGCGCCGGTCGAAGCGGCGGTAGACCTCCGCCGTGGACGGCTTCCGGCTGCCGCGCGGCAGGATCAGGAGCACCCAGAAGTCCTGCGGCAGCGCGAGCGGCTCGAGGAGCGAGCCGTCGCCCGAGCCGAGCTGCGGCCCCGGCCGCAGGAAGAACGGGACGTCGGCACCGAGCTCGGCCGCGAGCGCCCCTAGCTCGTCGACCGGCAACGGCGCCGGGAGCGTCTCGTTGGCGAGCCGGAGCGCGGTGGCGGCATCGGAGCTGCCGCCGCCGAGCCCGGCTGCGACCGGGATCCGCTTCGCGATCCGGGCGTGCCAGCGCGGCTCGACCCCGGCCCGGTCGGCGAGGCGCTCGAGCGCCTGGCGGACGATCGTGTCCTGCGCGAACCCGTCGACCCTGAGCGCCGGGCCCGGGGCGCGCGCAACCGTGATCCGGTCGCCGAGGTCGATCCGCTGCAGCACCGTTGCGACCTCGTGCTTCCCGCCGTCGAGGCGTGGGCCGACGACGAGCGCGAGGTTGAGCTTGGCGGGGGCCGGCGCGCGCAGCACGTCGCTAGCCGGCCGCGCGCTCGAGGGCGGTCGCGAGCGCGACGAACTCGCCGGGCGCAAGCGCCTCGGCGCGAACGTCCGGGCGACGGCCGATTGCCGCGAGCGCCCGGACGGCATGCTCGCGTGTAGCCAGCTCGGCCAGCGCGAGCGCGTTGGCGAGGGTCTTCCGGCGGTGCGCGAACGCCGCGTCGACGAGCCGGCGGATCTCGCCCAGCCGCGCGGGTGCGTCGACGCGCTCGAACGCGACGAGCGCCGAGTCGACGTTCGGGGGCGGGCGGAAGACGGCGCGCGAGACGGGGTGGAAGCCCGTTCGCCTCGCGGTGAGCTGGACGACGACTGAGACCGCGCCGTACGCCCTGGTGCCGGGGGAGGCGAAGAAGCGGTCGGCGACCTCCCGCTGCACCATCACGCACCAGCGGCGCAGCGACGGCAGCCCGACCAGCGTCTCCATCACGATCGGCGTGGCGACGTTGTAGGGGAGGTTCGCCACCAGCTTGGCAGGCGGGGGGTCGAGGGCACCGAGGTCGACAGCGAGAGCATCTCCGAAGACGAGCCGGACGTTGTCGCGCGCCGCCAGCCTCTCGGCGAGGTGCGGCTCGAGCGTCCGGTCGAGCTCGACGGCGTGGACGAGCGCGACCCGGTCGGCGAGGAAGCGGGTGAGCACGCCCAGCCCCGGCCCGATCTCGAGCACGACGTCGCCGGCGTCCAGGCCCGACAGGCGGCCGATCACGCCGAGGATGTTCTCGTCCGCGAGAAAGTGCTGGCCGAGGGCCTTCCGCGGGACGACCCGCGTCACGGCGCCCCGCTCGCCGCGACTCCCGCGCGCACGGTCAGGCCGAAGGCGGCGTCCGCGTTCCCGTCGACCGCCGACCCGAGCACGTCGGGAGCGATGCCGCGCAGGTCGGCGAGCGCGGCCAGCGTGTGGCAGACGTGCGCCGGCTCGTTGCGCCGCCCGCGCACGGGCTGCGGTGCCAGGTACGGGCTGTCGGTCTCGACGAGGAGGCGCTCGACGGGCACGGCTCGGGCGGCCTCGCGCAGCTCGGCGGCCTTCGGGTACGTGACGTTCCCCGCGAACGAGACGTAGTAGCCGCGCTCGAGCGCCGCGTCGAGCAGGGCGGGCGACGAGAAGCAGTGGAGCACGACCGTGCCGGCGAAGCCGGCCAGCGCGGCCGCGGTCTCGGCCTCGGCATCGCGGCTGTGGACGACGACCGGGAGCCCGAGCGCCTCGGCCAGCTCGAGCTGCAGCTCGAACAGCCGCAGCTGCTCGGAGGGCCCGGCAAGACGATGGTGGTTGTCGAGACCGGTCTCGCCGACCGCGACGGCCTTCGGGTGTGCGAGCAGCTCTCGCAGCTCGCCGACTCGACGAGCCTCGGGCGTCGCGGCCTGGTGCGGGTCGATCCCGAGCGCCGCGACGACCCCGTCGTGCGCGTCCGCCAGCGCGAGCGACCGGCGGGACGAGTCGATCCCGGTGCCGATCGTCACGACGCGCGTCACCCCCACGCCCCGTGCACGCTCGAGCAGCGCGGCAACCGGCCCGTCGCACGCGTCGAGATGCGCGTGCGTGTCGATCACGCCGCGGCGGTCGGCGCGTCGATCCGCGGAAAGAGCGGCGCTGCGGGCTCGATCCCCTCGAGGCTCCCGGTCCGGCCGTAGGCGACGCCGTCCCACGAGCTGCCGGCGGGGTCGCTCCCGAGCGCTGCGAGGATGCGAGCCGAGGTCTCCGGGACGAAGGCGGCGAGCGCGACGGCCACGGCCCGCAGCCCGTCGGCGAGGTCGTAGAGCGTGCGGTCGAGCTCCTCGCCGCGCGCCTCGTCCTTCGCCAGCTGCCACGGCGCCTGCGCCTCGACGTACCGGTTCAGCCCCCGCACGACCTGCCAGATCTGCTCCAGCGCCCCGCTCAGGTCGAAGCGATCGATCCGCGACGCGACGTCGTCGGCCAGGCCGCTCAGGAGCGCCGCGACCGGCGACCCGGCCGAGGCGCACTCGCGGACGCGCCCCTCGCGATAGCGGGCGATCATCGCCGTCGTCCGGGACAGCAGATTGCCGAGATCGTTGCCGAGCTCGCGCTCGTATCGCTCGCGGACGCTCTCGAGCGTGACGTTGCCGTCCTGACCGAACGACACCGCGCGGATCGCCCAGAACCGCACCGCGTCGATCCCGAACTCGTCCACGAGGTCGAGCGGGATCACGTTCCCGAGCGACTTCGACATCTTGCGGTCGCCCAGCGTCAGGTAGCCGTGCGCGAAGATCTGCTTGGGAACCGTGTAGCCGGCGCCGAGCAGCAGCGCGGGCCACAGCACGCAGTGCAGGCGGAGGATGTCCTTGCCGATCAGGTGACGGACCTCCGGCCAGTAGCGCTCGCGGAGGTCCTCGCCCGGCCGCGCGTAGGTCAGGGCGCTCAGGTAGTTGATCAGGGCGTCCACCCAGACCCACGTCACCTGCTCCGGGTCCCACGGGATCGGCACCCCCCACGGCTGCCCCTGCCGGCTGAGGCTGAAATCCTCGAGCCCGCCCTCGATGATCCTGCGCGCCTCGTTGTAGCGGAAGCTCGGCACCACGAGCTCCGGGCTCTCGTCGTAGAGCGCGAGCAGCCGCTCCTGGAAGGCGGAAAGGCGGAAGAACCAGTTGCGCTCCTCGAGCGGCTCCGGCTCGATCTCGTGGATCGGGCACTTGCCGTCGACGAGCTCGGACTCGTTCTTGTACTCCTCGCAGCCGACGCAGTAGAGGCCGACGTACGTGCCCGCGTAGATGTGCCCGTTGTCATGGATGCGCTGGACGAAGTCCTGGACGAACGCCTTGTGCTCCGGGTCGGTCGTGCGGATGAAGAAGTCGTGCTCGACGCCGACCCGCGCCGGCAGCTTGCGCCAGCTCTCCTCCACGATCCGGTCGACGTACTCCTTCGCGGAGAGCCCCTGCTGCTCGGCGACGCGGTAGACCTTCGAGGCATGCTCGTCCGTGCCCGTCAGGAAGAAGACGTCCTCGCCGCGCTGGCGCAGGTTCCGCACGACGATGTCGGCGGCGATCGTCGTGTACGCGTGCCCGACGTGGGGCTCCGAGTTCACGTAGTAGATCGGGGTCGTCAGGTAGTACGTCATCCCTGTCGATTCTACGGTCGGCGGCCGCAAGCGCCGGTGCGCGCGGGGACAACGCCGCGGACGCGCGCAGCCGCTGCACCGTCAGGAGCACGGCCAGGAGCACCAGTGCGAGCACGGCGGCCGCCACGCCCGCCGGCCGGCCGAGGCGGTGGAGGGTCGGCGCGGCCCGCTCGCCGTCGGCGGCGCTCGGGCGCCGAGCCTCGGGCGCGGGCGCCTGGGCCTGCGGCATCGCGGCAGGAGCCGTGATGTCGGGCACGCGCACGCGACGCGAGCTCGGGACGTTCGCGGCCCTCGTCGTCGTCGCAGCGCGGGTCGCCGGCGGCACCGCCTCGGCCCGGCTGGTCGCGGGCTCGGCCGCGCTCGACGCCCGCGGCGGTGCCGCCGGCTCGCGGGCCGTCCGAGCCGTCGCCGCCGCGGGGCGCGGCGGCCGAGCCGTCGGCGCAGGCGCCGCGGCTTCTGGCTGACCGGACACCGCGGGCTCGGACGGAACGCGCGGAAGAACGGTGTGCGCGCTCGCGGGAGCCGGCGCGCCCACGCGCGGCGACACGACGGTCGCGGCGGTCGCCGCCGAAGGTCGGTGCGCCGCGTGCGCCGTGGTCGCGGGCGCAGGCGCGGCCGCAGGCGCGGGGGCCGGCCGGTCGATCGGGGCGACGACGCCCGCGGCGGTGGGCGCCGCGGAGGCCGAAGGCGGCTCGGCGGAGCCTGCCACCGCCGGCGAGGGAGCGGATGGCGGCGGCGGCGCCGCCGCGGCGGGCTGCGCCGGCGCGTCGACGGCTGCGGGCACGGGCTCCGGCGACACGACAGCCTGCGCAGGCTCGCTCGTCGGGACCGGCGGGGGCGGCGGCTCGACGGGCGGGGGCGCGACCGTCCGCGGCGGCAGGAGCGACAGCGGGTCGAGATACCCGTTCGGGTCGGATGCGACCCGAACGCCCAGATGGACGTACGGCACGGGCCACTCCGCCTCTCCGCTCGGGCCGGACGCGCCGACGACGGCGCCCTCGACGACGGCGGCTCCCTTGGCCACGTCGATCGACCCGAGGTGGACCAGCGTGACGGCGAGACCGTCCGCGGTCAGGATCGTCACCGCCAGGCCGTTCGCCGCCACGGCCCCTGCGAACGAGACCGTTCCCGACGCCGGCGCGCGAACGGCCTCGGCCCCCGCGCGGGCCACGTCGACGCCGCGATGCTGGCCGGCCGCGTAGGGGTCGCCCGTCGTCGAGAAGGGCCGGAGGACGGCCCCCTCGAGCGGCCACGTCCACGCTCCGGCCGCAGGTGCGATCGCGAGCGCGAGCGCCACCACGATGCCCGACACGATCACCCGCATCGGGCTCTCACCTCCCTCGAATCCATGCTCGTGCTCCTCTCTGTTCTCATCCGTGACAACGTCGAGATCAGAGTAGCGGGAGGGTCGGCTGTTGTCCAGTAGGACTACGACCTGAAGGTCAGGACACCCGATAGAGCGCGTTGCGAGCCACGCCGGCTAGCCGGGAGACCAGCTCGGCAGCCTGCCGACGGGGCACGCCGGCGCCGACGAGCTCGTCGACCGCCGCCAGGGCGGACGCGAGGTCCGGCTCGCGGGCGGGCGGAGCCGGGCCCAGCACGAGCGTGATCTCGCCTCTCGGTGCCTGCTCGAAGCGGCCGGCGAGCTCGGCAGCCGTGCCGCGCACGACCTCCTCGAAGCGCTTCGTCAGCTCACGACAGACCGCGACCGGGCGATCCGGCTGAATCGCGGCGAGGCTGCCGAGCGAGGCGGGCAGCCGGCGCGGGGACTCGAACGCCACGGCAGGATGCCGCCAGCCCGCGAGCTCGTGCCAGAGGGCCTCCAGCTCGGCACGGCGGCGGGGAAGGTAGCCGAGGAAGCGGTACTGGTCGCCGGCCAGCCCGCTGACGACGAGCGCCGTCTCGACCGCGGACGGGCCGGGCAGCACCGTCACGCCGACGCCGGCGGCCACGGCCGCGCCGACGATCCGCGCGCCGGGGTCGTTGACGCCCGGCAGCCCGGCGTCCGAGACGAGCGCGATCCGCCCGCCTTCCGCGAGCAGAGGGAGCAGCTCGTCGACCCGGCGGGCCTCGTTGTGCCGGTGGTAGCTGACGAGCCGGCGCGGCGCGATGCCGTGCCGATCCAGCAGGACGCGCGTGCGGCGCGTGTCCTCGCAGAGCACGACGTCCGCATCGCGGAGCTCGGCGAGGACCCGCAGCGTGACGTCGGCGAGGTTTCCGATCGGCGTCGCGCAGACCGCGAGCGGCACCGGGAGGCCTACCTGAGCCCGTCGAGCGCCTCGAAGCCGACGAGCCCCGCCCCGACCAGGCCGGCCTCCTCCCCGAACGCCGCCTGGACGATCCGCACGCGCTCGTCGGCGGGCTGAATCGCCTCGCGCGCGGCGGCGTCCCGGGCCGGCTCGAGCAGAAGGTCGCCCGCAGCCGCCCCGAAGCCGCCGCCGACCACGATCACCTCGGGATCGAACATGTTCACGAACGAGCCGATCGCCGCACCCAGCAGCTCGCCGATCCGCGCCAGCGCGGCACGGGCGTCGGCGTCGCCCGCACCGGCCCGCGCGACGAGATCGACGGCGCTCGCGCCGTCACCCCACAGCTCGCGGGCGGCGCGGTCGGCGGCGAGCCCGGAGGCGACCGCCTCGAGGTGGCCCCGCCCGTGGCAGTTGCCCTGGCAGGGCGCTCCGCCCGCGTCGACGACGACGTGGCCGAGCTCCGCCCAGCCGCGGTAGAGCCGCCCGTCCAGGACGAGCCCGCCGCCCACGCCGGTGCCGAGCGTCAGCATGACGAGGTGATCGACGCCGCGCCCGGCGCCGAGCCGCCATTCGGCCAGAGCCGCCGCGTTCGCGTCGTTCTCGACCCCGACGGGAAGCCCGGTTCGCTCGCGGAGCGGGCCGGCGAACTCGACGTCGGCCAGCGGCAGGTTCGTGGCGCGGAAGCACGTCCCGGTATCGCGAACGATGTTGCACGGAACGCCGAGCCCGACCCCGCGCGCGCCCCCCTCGGCGAGGCGCTCGACCAGCCCCGCGATGGCCTCGAGGATGTCCCCCTCCGAGGCGTCCGGCGTGGGCACCTCGATGGTCTCGCCGATCGCGCCCCCGCGGTCGACGACGCCCGCGAGGATCTTCGTCCCGCCCAGGTCGACTCCGATGACACGGTCACGTTCGATGGCGCGGCTACGATAACGGCCCGGAATGCCCGAGCAAACGAAGCCTTACCGCCTCTACAAGGGCGGGCGGGTCAAGGGCAGGGTTCCCCTCCAGCGCAGCTCGCCGCAGGCGCCCGACGGGCGCAAGACGGTCGTGAAGCGCCGCAAGCAGCGGCACGTCGGCAGGTGGATCGCCCTCGTCCTCGGCCTGATCCTGGTGCTCGCCCTCGTCTGGGGCGTGACGAGCTACCTGTCGTTCAAGCGCGGCATCGAGGACGCGAACGCGCGCGTCCCCAAGAGCGTGAGCGGGCAGCTGACCCCCCAGGACGGGCTCCTCAGCTCGACTCCGACGACGATCCTCGTCGCCGGCACCGACGGCTCGAAGGTGTCGGGGCGCGGCGACGCGCGCCGGTCGGACTCGCTGATGCTGATCCGGACCGATCCCCGCAAGCACCGGCTGGCGTTCCTCTCGATCCCGCGCGACCTCCGCGTCGAGATCCCGGGCTACGGCCCGGCGAAGATCAACGCCGCCTTTCAGGTCGGCGGCCCCACGCTGGCGGTCCGCACGGTGAAGGCGCTGACCGGGCTCGACGTCAACCACGTGGCGTTCGTCGACTTCGACCGCTTCGAGGAGCTGATCGACGCGGTCGGGGGCATCGACGTCGCCGTGCCGAGGCCGATCCTGTCGGGCAAGTTCGACTGCCCGTACGCGACCGACGCGGAGTGCGACCGCTGGGAGGGCTGGCGCTTCCGGAAGGGGACGCAGCACATGGACGGGCGCCGGGCGCTCGTCTACTCGCGCATCCGGTCGAACCAGCTCGACCCCGGGGAGACGGACTTCACCCGCGCGCGCCGGCAGCAGCAGGTGATCCAGGCGACCGCCGACGAGCTCACGAGCATCGGCTCCGCGCTCAGGCTCCCGTTCATCGGCGAGGACGTCGTCAGGCCGCTCGCGACCACCCTCTCGGCGGGCCAGGTCCTGCAGCTCGGCTGGGTCTACTTCCGCTCGGACCCCGGCAACGCCCTGCACTGCCGTCTCGGGGGCGAGCCGACGTCGATCGGCGGCGAGTCCGTCATCCTCGGCTCGGAGGACAACGTGGCCACGGTCGCGATGTTCACCGGCCGCTCGGCGCCGCTGCCGCCGCCGAAGGGGCTGCCGTACGCGCCGGGCTGCGTGATCGGAGACCTGCCCCGGAAGTAGTCAGTCGGACGCGGCGGGCTTCTTCTCGCCCGACTCGCCCCCGCCCTCCTTCTTGGCGCTGCCCGTCTCCGACGAGGAAGAGCCCGAGCCGGAATCGCCGGCGCCGTCCTTCGCGGCGTCCTTGCGCTTGCCGCGGCCGTAGTCGGTCGAGTAGAACCCGGAGCCCTTGAAGTGGACGGCGACCGGGAAGAGCACCTTCTCGACCGGCCCCGCGCCGCAGGTCTCGCAGGCGGTCGCCGGCGGGTCCGTCATCCGCTGGAACACCTCGAAGGTATGCCCGTTCGGACAACGGTACTCGTAGATCGGCATGTCGGCGGAGGGTACCAGCGAGAATCCACGGGATCCCATGACGCAGCCGCTCGAGACCACCGCGCACGACCCCGCCGCGTCGGCGTCGCGCCTGCTCGCCCAGCACTGGCTCTGGCTCGGCGTCGCGGTCGCCTGCGGCGCGGTGGCCGGCTTCCTGGGGCATCAGCTGCTCGCCTGGCCGCCGCACGAGGACGAGACGCTCGCGCTGTTCGTCGGCCGCGACTCGTTCGCCGGCGTCGTCGAGCACGTGACCCGCGAGCGCGGCGGCGCACCGCTCCACTTCCTCTTCGCGTGGCTCGTCTCCCACGCGGGGCTGGGCCTGGAGGGGCTCCGCGCGGTCTCGGCCGCGTTCGCGGTGGCGAGCCTGCCGCTCGTCGCCCTGCTCGGCCTGCGGCTCGCGGATCGCCGGGTAGCGCTGATCGCGACCGCGCTCGCCGGGTGCAGCTGGATGCTCCTCTTCCACGGGGTCTACGGGCGGATGTACAGCCTGTTCCTCTGCACGAGCCTGCTCGCCTGGCTCGGGCTCCTGCGCGCTCTCGACCGGCGGGGCGCCGGCGCCTGGGCGCTCTGGGCGGCGGCGATGCTCGCGTGCGTCGCGACGCACCCTTACGGCGCGCTCGTGCTCGTCTCGCAGGCCGTCTTCGTGGCCGCGGCCCACCGTCACCGCCTGCGCGAAGCCGCGATCGCGTTCGGGGCGGTGCTGCTGGCGGGAGTCCCGTTCTGGCTCACGGATCTCGTCCTGGCCGGCCGGTTCGACGTCGGCGTCGGTGGCGGCGGCGGGAGGCTCGACGGGCCGTCCGACGTCGCGCGCTATCTCTGGCGCACGGCTGGCGACCTCAGCGCCGGCTGGTGGCCGGTGCTCCTCGCCACGCTCGCGCTCGCGACGCTGGGGCTCTGCACCGTTCGCCGCGAGACCCGCGTGCTCGCCGCGGCGGTCGTCGGCGTGCCGGCGCTCGCGTTCGTCGCCGCGCGGTTCGGGTCGTCGACCTCGCCCGAGTCACGCCACCTGATCTTCGTGCTGCCGGTGCTCGCGATCCTCGTCGCCGCGGGCATCCTCCGCGTGTCGCGGCGCGCGCCGGCCCTCGCCCCCGTGCTCACCGCGCTCCTCCTCGCGGCGGAGGTGGCGTGGGCGTGGGAGCGGACGCCGCCGCTGTTCGAGTGGGAGCCGGACGCGCGCCAGGCCGCGAGGAGCGAGGCGGGCGCCTACCTCGCGGCGAGCAGCCGCTCGGACGACATCCTGTTCGGCTACGAGCCGCTCTGGCTCGACGGCTGGGAGCGCGAGCCCGGCTTCCCCCGCACGGTGCTCCCGCGCGCCGACGCCACCCTGGCGCTGCGGCAGCTGCGGCGCGGCGAGCGCCCGCTCGGACACGGGGTCTGGGTGATCGACGGGAGCGACACCGGCAACGCCGAGCACACGCTCGCGATCGAGGAGCGGTCGCCGCGCCCGGCCACCGCCTTCGACGTGCGGGCGTTCGGCCCGTTCCTCGTGATCCGCACGAGCGCGCCGACGGGAACGCCCCGGCGCTACCTCTACCTCGCGGCCCGCGTCCAGCTGCTCGGGCGCTCGCTCGGCGTCGGCGACGCCGACATCAACATGCGCACCGTCGAGCGGGCCGAGCGGGCGCGGCGCGGCTACGCGTCGTCGGAGCGCTCCCTCTCGAGCAGCTCGCGGTAGCACGGGGCGCTCTCGAACGCCGCGAGACCGGCCGGGGTCTGACGCCGGCGACGTCGCCTCCGCGCGGCGGCGATCGCGGCGGAGGCGCCGACCAGGCCGCCGAGCGCGAACGACCGCAACCGGTCGCGGCGCCTGCGCTCGTCGTGCATGCCAGGATCGTAGGCCATGCTCGTCGTCAGCCTCGGCGACCTCGTCCTCGACGTGATCGTCAGGCTCGCGCAGCCGCTCGCGCCGGGGGCCGACGCGGCCTCCCGGATCACCCTCGGGGCAGGCGGCCAGGCGGCGAACGTGGCCGCGTGGGTCGCCGCCTCGGGAGGACGCGCGCGCTGGCTCGGCAAGCGTGCCGACGATCTCGCCGGCCGCGCGGCCGCGGCGCAGCTCACCTCCTACGGCGTCGAGCTCGCGGGACCGGTCGCGCCCGCGCGGAACGGCGTCATCGTCTCGCTGGTCGAGCCGGACGGGTCGCGCTCGATGTGCCCCGACCGCGGCGTCGCGGTCGAGCTGCGGCCGGAGGAGGTGACGGCCGAGAGCCTGGCGGGCTGCGAGCACCTCCACGTCTCGGGCTACGCCCTGCTGCGCGAGCCCGTCCGGCTCGCGGCGGTGCGGGCGATCGAGCTCGCCCGGCTGGGCGGCGCCCGTGTCAGCGTCGACCTCTCGTCGTGGAGCGCGATCCGCGACCACGGGCCCGAGCGGTTCCGGCGCGAGCTCGAGGCGCTGGCGCCGGACGTCGTGTTCTGCAACGAGGAGGAGGACGCGATCGTCGGCGGGCGCGTCGGGGACGCTGCCTGGATCCTGAAGCGCGGCGAGCGCGGCTGCTCGTTCGACGGCGACGAGCGCGCCGCCCTCCCCACCGACGTGGTGGACACGACGGGAGCGGGCGACGCGCTCGCCGCCGGCTGGATCGTCGGCGGGCCCGACCTGGCGCTCGCGTCGGCGGCCCGCTGCGTCGGGCAGCCCGGCTCGATGCCGTCGGGCTACGCAGGCCGCCGCGCCGTGTAGGCCACGGTCAGCACCGGGCGCTCCACGGCGCCGCCGAACTCGCGCTCGGCGACGAGCGCGATCCCGTCCAGCAGCCGCTCGCGCTCGGCGGCCGGCAGGCGCGAGATCGGAGAGAAGGTGGCGTACAGAGCTCGAATCCGGGCGGTGTCGAATCGCTCGGCCCGGCGGATCAGCTCGTGCGTCACCGAGACGAAGCCCGCATCGACGAGCTCGGCGCGGCGCCGGTCGACGTCGAGCGCGAACCACGGGCGGCCCGGCTCCCGCGCCCACGGCCTCGGATCGGGCAGGCCCGACAGCAGCTCCTGGGTCGCGTCGTGGAAGGGGTCGTCGGCACTCTCGTCGCCGTACAGGGCCCACCACATCGCCCAGGCGCCGCCAGGCCTCAGGAGCGTGCCGACCCTGGCGAGCCCGAGCGCCGGCTCCACCCAGTGGAACGAGGTCGCCGCCACGGCGAGATCGAAGTCGAGGCCCGGCAGTGTCGCCTCCTCGAACGGCGCCTCGACGACCTCCACCGCGTCCCCGTGCCTGACGCGGAGGTGCGCCGCCAGCGCCGGATCCGGCTCGACGGCCACGAGCGGCCGCGCCCCGAGCTGGAGCAGTCGCCTCGTCGCCTTGCCGGTGCCGGCCCCGATCTCGAGCACGGCCGTCCCGGCCCGGAGGCCGCAGCGCTCGCGCAGGAGCTCGAACACGCGCTCCGGGTAGTCGGGCCGCGCCCGGTCGTAGCCCGCCGGGTCGCGGCCGAACAGGCTGCGGCCCTCCGACCGCTCCATCGAGCCCATCCGCCGGATTGTCCAGTGCGGGGCATCCCGGCGGTAGGCTCGCTTGGCGTGAACGGCCTGCTTCGGCTCTCCGACGAGGTGGCGGCGGCGCTGGCCGAGCGGCGTCCCGTGGTCGCGCTCGAGACGACGCTGGTCGCGCACGGCTTCCCGGCGCCCGAGGGGGTCGCCGTCGGGCTCGAGAGCGAGGCGCGCGTCCGCGCGGCGGGCGCCGTGCCCGCGACCGTCGGCGTCTTCGACGGCGCCGTCCGCGTCGGCCTGGCGGCCGCGGAGCTCGAGCGCTTCACGCCGGATGCGCGCAAGCTCGGCCCTCGCGACCTCGCCGCGTGCGCCGTGCAGGGCGCGGTCGGAGCCACCACCGTCGGCGGCACGCTCGCGGCCGCGCGAGCCGCCGGGATCGCGTTCCTCGGCACCGGCGGGCTCGGCGGCGTCCATCGCGGCTTCCCGGACCCGCCGGACGTCTCCGCCGACCTCGGCGAGCTCGCGCGGACGCGGGCGCTCGTCGTGTCCGCCGGGATCAAGTCGCTGCTGGACGTGCCGGCGACGATGGAGCTGCTCGAGACGCTGGGCGTGCCGGTGCTCGGCTACGGCGTCGACACGCTGCCGCTCTTCTACGCCGCGGGAGGCGGCCCGCCGGTATCGGCCCGCGTCGAGACGGCGGCGGAGGCGGCCGCCGTCGCGCGCGCCCACTGGGAGCTCGATCGCGGTGGGCTGCTGCTCGGGCGGCCTCCCGACGACAGCCTCGACGTGCTGCCGCTGATCGAGGAGGGCGTCGCCGCCGCTCGGCGCCGCGGGATCGCCGGCCAGCAGGTGACGCCGTTCGTGCTCGCCTTCCTGCACGAGCGCTCGGGCGGCCGGACGCTGGCCGTCAACCGCGACCTGATCGCCGCCAACGCCGGTCTCGCCGCCGAGGTCGCGGTCGCGTTCGCCGCGCTCTGACGGCTGCCGCGATCTCGACCGCGAATCGGCACGAAGCCGTCACACCTCTTCTGCTTTCGTGGGACCGTGGCACCCCGTCCGCTGACGCAGGCTCGCGTCGACGCGCTGGTCGCGAGGCTCGACCTCGACCTCGACGTGGGCATCTGCCACCTCTGCCTGCTGTTCGTCTGTCACGCGCTGGACGACGGCGATCCACGGGCGATCGCGGGCACGCTCCGGCGCATGACGCCCGGGATCTGGAGCGACGGCCTCGCGGAGCCCGCGATCGCCGCCGTCCGCAGGGCTGAGGCCGCCGGCGCGCCCGATGCGGAGGTCGCACTCGCCGAGCTCGAGCAGCGCGGGGGCCGAAGCGTCGTCGCTCGGGCGATCGTGAGACGTCTGGCCGAGCTGCTCTCGCGCCGCCTGCGCGCCGAGAGGCGGCTGCTCGGGCTCGCCCGCGACCGGCTCGGGCAGGCGCCGCCGGATCTCAACTGACACGCGGCTCTGGCCTGCGTTCGTTGGGTAGCCTCCGGCAGGTGAGCCTCTGGGACGCAGTCAAGGACGTACCGCTCACGATCGAGGGCTACGAGCTGGAGACGCTCGCCGTCGACGTCTCCAGCGACTTCACGCGCAAGACGACGGTCGTCCACCTGCACGGCGGCGGCGAGGAGGGCGTCGGCGAGGACGTCACCTACGACGGCGCCGCGCAGGACGCGGCGGCAGCCGGCCCGGCGCATCGGCTCGCCGGCGAGTGGACGCTCGCGTCGTTCTCGGACCACCTCGACGGCCTGACCCTCTTCGACGAGGAGCCGAGGATGCACGCGTTCCTCGACTACCGGCGCTGGGCGTACGAGAGCGCGGCGCTCGACCTGGGGCTGCGGCAAGCCGGTCTCTCGCTGGCCGGGGCGCTCGGGCGAGAGCCGAGCCCGCTCACCTTCGTCGTCTCGTCGCGGAACGGGATGCCGGAGTGGCGCCGCCTCTATCCCGGCCTCCGCTTCAAGCTCGACGCCGAGTCGGACTGGACGGACGAGGTCGTCGCGGAGCTGGCCGAGACGGGCTCCGTCGTCACCGTCGACCTGAAGGGCCACTACCGGGGCACGGTCGTCGACCTCGAGCCGGATCCGGCGCTCTACCGGCGCGTCGCCGCGGGCTTTCCCGAGGCGTGGGTGGAGGACCCCTGGCTGACGCCCGAGACGGACGAGGCGCTGCGGCCGTTCCGCGACCGGATCACGTGGGACGCGCCGATCCACTCGGTCGCCGACGTGGAGGCGCTGCCCTTCCCGCCCCGGACGCTCAACTCGAAGCCGTCGCGCTTCGGCGGCGTCAGGCGCCTGTTCGACTTCTACGACCACTGCGCAGAGCAGGGGATCGGGCTGTACGGCGGCGGCCAGTTCGAGCTGGGGCCCGGACGCGGGCAGATCCAGCTGCTCGCGGCGCTCTTCCATCCGGACGCGCCGAACGACGTCGCGCCGGCCGCGTACAACACGGCCGGCCCGCGCCCCGGCCTGCCGGAGAGCCCGCTCGCCGTCTCCGGCCGGGCGACCGGCTTCGCGCCGGCCTAGCGGCTACGTCTCGAGCGAGGTCAGCAGCTCGTCGACGGGGACGAGCGGCAGCGACTCGAGCTTCGCGCTGCCGCGGGCGCCGAGGGCGACCGAGAGCTTCGCGATCGTGAGATCGTCCGGCGCCTCGACGATGTTGACGAAGTCGTACTCGCCGAGGCACGCCCACTGGTGGAGCACGCGGGCGCCGAGCTCCTCGACGTCGCGGTTCACCTCACGCAGTCGGGCCGGATTCGAGTTCAGCGTCTGGATGCCCTTCTCGGTCAGCGTCGACAGCATCATGTAGAGCGGCATTCCGTCTCCTCCTTGCGGGCCGCGGTGAGCCTACACGGGCCGCCTGGTCGTGGTAGAGCAGGGCAGTGCCGAGGAAGAGGAGCGGCGAGATGACGATGTCCGCGAGCGTGGCGGCGACCTTCGTGGTGTTCTCGGCGAAGTTCTGGAACAGCACGTAGGCGACCGAGCGGGTCAGGAACACCACGATCGTGAGCGTCGCCAGGCCGCCGAGGGCGTGGACGTAGTCGGCGCGCCCCAGCTCGATCCCGCGCGCGAGCGAGCCCCGGAAGCCGCGGCCCTCCACCATCGCCGCAGGCACCGCGAGCCCGATCAGGGCGAACCAGGCGAGGCCCGGCAGGATGAAGGCGACCGCGAGGAACGGGAACGGGAGGAAGATCAGCGCCCCGACGAGGTAGGCGAGCAGCGTGTTGCGGTGGCGGATCGGAGCTCCGGTCGCGATCGAGACCGCCCCGACGTAGGAGATCGTGACGAGGGCCGCTCCGAGCAGCGGCACGGCCAGCAGCGTCTCGGTGCGCGAGAAGCCGGTCGCCGTCAGGTCGATCACGGCCGGGGGGACGCCGATCGCCAGCGCCGCCCAGACGTTGCGCCCGTACAGCCGGATGCTCTCCGCGACGAGCTGGCCGACGGTGCGCGTCTCCGGCGGCAGCGGCGGCGGCAGCGGTTCCTTGCCGGTCATGGAGCGCCGCCGCGACCGGTGCCCGTGAGGGCCGACGAGATCGAGGCGAGCACTTCGGGCAGCGCCGCCGCCAGCGCAGCGAGCGCCTCGTCGAGGCGCCAGAGATCGCGGTTCTCCTCGCCGATCTCGTTGGCGATCGCCCGCAGCTCCACCGCGGGCACGCCGACGAGCTCGCATGCCCGCAGGACGCCGAAGCCCTCCATCGCCTCCACCTCGAGCCCGTGGTCGTGCGGGGCGCGCGGCCCGGAGACCGCGGCGCCGGTCACGATCGGGACGACCGGCGCTCCCGGCAGCGCCTCGCGGACGGCGGCCAGCAACGCGGCGTCGGGCAGGGCGCGATCGACGACCGGGATCGCCGCCGCGAGGTCGCGGTAGAGCGCCTCGACCCCGATCGCGAGCGTTCCCTGGGCGAGGCCCGCGGCGCCGGCCAGGCCGACGTGGAGCACGGCCTCGGGACGCTCGAGCGCGAGCACCCGCGCGGTGGCGGCCGCCGCCTCGACCGGGCCGACCCCGCAGACGAGCCCCGGGCGCCCACAGAGCTCCGGCTCGGTCGCGGCCACGAGCAGCGTCACGGCAGCCAACGGTAGCGCCCGGCTTGGATCCACGCCGAGCGGGAATACTCCTCGCGTGCACGGGCTCGCAGTGATCGCCGCCGCCTGCCTCGTCGCGCTCGGCGCGGCCGCGTGCGGCGGCGGCGAGGTCGAGAACGCGATCGACGAGGCCGAGCAGGCGGTCGAGGATGCCTACGCCGACGCCGAGCGAGAGCTGGACGAGGCCGCGGACGCGGTCGAGGACGACCTCCGGGACGCCTACGACGAGACCCGCAGCGCGGCCGCCGAGGCCCGCGAAGCGCTCGAGGACGCGGCGGGGGCGGCGGACGAGGAGCTGCGGTCGGCACGCGACCGCCTGGCCGAGGCGCGCGACGACCTGGAACGCGAGCTCGAAACCGCCTCGGAGGAGGCTCGCGACGGCCTCGAGGACGCCGTGGACGCGATCGAGCGGCTGCTCGAGCGCATCGACGACCTCCTCCGGGGCTAGCCGCGTCAGCTCACGTCTTCGCGAGCTTCACCTGCCCTCGGATCTCTCCGGCGGCGTTCTTCGCCGTGTGGACGTTGACGTAGGTGCCGCCGCGCTCGATCGTCCTGTTGGCCGACGCGGCGAGCTTCATCGTTCCCTTCTGACCCGAACGGCACGGACCGCAGAGCGCCACCAGCACCGGCCCCGCCTTCCCGCGCTTGCCCCTGTGGATGTGCGCGGCCATCGCCTTGCCGCTGAGGCCTGTGAAGGTGAGCTTCCACCTGAGCGTGGTCGCCGTGGCGGACTCGGTGATCGAGGCCGTGAACGACCCCCGTGCTCTCGCCGGCGCCTTGGGCCTGGGCACCTCCTGCGCGACGTTCAGCGGCGACGAATACCGGTGGACCTCGGGCTTGCTGCTCGCAGCGGGGGGCTGCGGCGCCGGAGGCGAGCTCGCCGTCGTCTCGGTGGGCGTGCCGTAGCCGTACCCGTAGTCGTCCTGCCCGGCGACCGTGCCGGCGGTCGCGAGCCCGAGCACGAGAACGGCCGCGAGCGGAAGGATCCTGGCCATGCACCCCTCCCTTCGTCCTGGGCCGCGGAGATCGCGGCCTCATAGGCACTTCGGGAGCAGCGCCGCGTCGGATTGCGGCCGAGGGAGCTCAGCCGCTCTCGGCGGCGGCATCACGGCGTGCACCGGTCCCGGCGCGCCGATACCGTGAGCGGGCCGGTGCGGATCGCCACCTGGAACGTCAACTCGATCAGGCAGCGCGTCGCGCGGCTCCTGCCCTGGCTCGACGAGCGCCGGCCGGACGTCCTCTGTCTCCAGGAGACGAAGCTCGCAGACGACGCGTTTCTCGCGCTGCTCGGCGACGAGCTCGCCGAGCGGGGCTACGCCGTCGCCGTCCACGGCGAAGCTGCGTGGAACGGCGTCGCGATCCTGTCCCGCGTGGGGCTGGAGGACGTGGCGCCCGGGCTCGCGGGCGCGCCGGGGTTCCCGCACCCGGAGTCCCGCGCGATCTCAGCGACGTGCGACGGGGTCCGGGTCGTCTGCGTCTACGTCCCGAACGGGCGGGTGCCGGGCTCCGAGCACTACCGGTACAAGCTGGCGTGGCTCGCGGCGCTGCACGACCTGGTCGCGTCGGGACCGGAGGCGCAGGTCGTCTGCGGCGACATGAACGTCGCCCCCACCGACGACGACGTCTTCGACCCCGACGCGTACGCGGGACAGACGCACGTCACCGCGTCCGAACGCGAGGCGGTGGCGCGGCTGTGCGAGCTCGGCCTGCGGGACGTCCTGCACGACCGCTGGCCCGGCGAGCGGGTCTTCACCTACTGGGACTACCGGGCCGGGATGTTCCACCAGGACCTCGGCATGCGGATCGACCTGATCCTCGCGAGCAAGCCGGTCGCGAGCCGCGTCCGCGCCGCCTGGGTCGACCGCCACGCCCGCAAGGGCAGCGGCCCGAGCGACCACGCGCCCGTGATCGTCGACCTGGACGAGGCGCCCGACGGGGACATCGGCCCGGTGGTGCCGCCCCCCTCGAGACCCGTCACGAAGCGCGGCGCGAGGAAGCTGCCGCAGGCACCGTAGCGCTACCGCTCGGCGCCAACGGCGGACTCGACGTCCTGCTCGGCGCCCACGTCCTCCGCGCGTGCGAAGCGGATCTCGCCGAGCTCCGCGTAGGCGCGGATCGTGTCGCCCTCGCCGAACTCGCCCTCGAGCAGCCGCAGCGCGAGCGGGTTCTCGACCAGGCGCTGCAGCGCCCGCTTGAGCGGCCGGGCGCCGTAGGCCGGGTCCCAGCCCTCCTCGGCGACGACCTCCTTGGCGCCGTCGGTCAGCTCGAGCACGATCCGGCGCTCCGCGAGGCGCGCCCGCAGCCGCTCGAGCTGGAGCTCGACGATGTCGCCGAGCTGCGCCCGCGACAGCGGCTGGAAGACGACGATCTCGTCGATCCGGTTCAGGAACTCCGGCCGGAAGCGCTCTCGCATCTGCTCGGCCGAGCGGACGTTCGAGGTCATGATGATCACGGCGTTGCGGAAGTCGACCGTGCGGCCCTGGCCGTCGGTCAGCCGGCCGTCGTCGAGGATCTGCAGGAGCACGTCGAAGACCTCGGTGTGCGCCTTCTCGATCTCGTCGAGGAGGACGACCGAGTAGGGCCGCCGCCGCACCGCCTCCGTCAGCTGCCCGCCCTCCTCGTAGCCGACGTAGCCGGGCGGCGCGCCGACCAGACGCGAGACCGTGTGCCGCTCCTGGTACTCGGACATGTCGAGCCGCACCATTGCGCGCTCGTCGTCGAACATGAACTCGGCGAGCGCGCGGGCCAGCTCGGTCTTGCCGACGCCCGTGGGGCCGAGGAAGACGAACGAGCCGATCGGCCGGTTCGGGTCCTGGAGGCCTGTGCGGGCGCGCCGCAGCGCGTTCGCGACCGCCTCGACCGCCTCGTCCTGGCCGACGACGCGGCGGTGCAGCCGCTCCTCCATGTGGATCAGCTTCTCGACCTCGCCCTCCAGCAGGCGCGAGACGGGGATCCCCGTCCAGCTCGAGACGACGGCCGCGATGTCGTCCTCGTCGACCTCCTCCTTGACCATCGGCGTGTCCTGCGGCTCGCTCTCGCGCGCCGCGAGCTCCTGCTCGAGGGCCGGCAGCTCGCCGTAGCGGATCTCGGCGACCCGCTGCAGCTCGCCCTGCCGCTCGGCCCGCTCGGCCTCCATTCGCAGCTCGTCGAGCCGCCGCTTGATCTCGGCGACCCGCTCGAGGCCCTCCTTCTCCTTCGCCCAGCGCGCGCCCAGCTCGTCGCGGCGCGCCTTCGCCTCGGCGAGCTCGCGCTCGACGGGCTCGCGCACCTCGTCGCTCTCGTTCGCCATCGCGGCCAGCTCGATCTCCAGCTGGCGGACGCGCCGCTCCGCCTCGTCGAGCTCGACCGGCGACGAGTCGATCTCCAGCTTCAGCCGCGACGCGGCCTCGTCCACGAGGTCGATCGCCTTGTCGGGCAGGAAGCGGTCCGTGATGTACCGGTCGGAGAGCACGCCCGCGGACACGAGCGCGGAATCGCGAATCTCGACGCCGTGGTGCGCCTCGTAGCGCTCCTTCAGGCCGCGCAGGATCGCGATCGTGTCGGCGACGGACGGCTCGCCGACGAGGACGGGCTGGAAGCGGCGCTCGAGGGCGGCGTCCTTCTCGATGTGCTTGCGGTACTCGTCGAGCGTCGTCGCGCCGACGGCGCGCAGCTCGCCGCGCGCGAGCATCGGCTTCAGCAGGTTGCCGGCCGAGACGGCGCCCTCGGCCGCGCCGGCGCCGACGATCGTGTGCAGCTCGTCGATGAAGAGGACGAT
>DATBMD010000076.1:0-17462 GCA_036555085.1 Gaiellaceae bacterium | reverse complement strand
CTGGGCGCGATGATCGCCCGCGGCGAGATCGTCGACCAGGTGCGCGACCGCTTCTTCCCGGGCGGGCTCACCTATGCGGGGCACCCGCTCGCCTGCGCCTCGGCCGTGGCCTCGATCGAGGCGTTCCGCGAGGAGGGCGTGGTCGAGAACGCGGCTGCGATGGGGGAGTGGCTCGGCCACGAGCTGCGGGCGCTGCAGGAGCGGCACCCGTCGATCGGAGAGGTGCGCGGGCTCGGCTGCTTCTGGGGAATCGAGCTCGTGCGGAACCGCGAGACGCGGGAGATGCTCGTGCCGTTCAACGCCGCGGGCGACGCGGCCGCCCCGGTCACGCGGCTCACCAGGGCGGCGCTCGAGCGCGGCCTGTACCTGATGACGCACTGGAACGTGATCATGATCGTGCCGCCGCTGACGATCACGCCCGAGGAGGCCGAGGAGGGCATCGCGATCCTCGACGAGGCGCTCGCGATCGCCGACGAGTTCGTCGAGAGCTGAGCGAGGCCTGCCGGGCGCGGCGGCTCGGCCGCAACCCGGCAGGAATGGGATCGACGTCGCGCTACGCGGCCAGGAAGGGTTTGACCGCAGCCGTCGCCTGCGCGGCGGTCAGCGCCTTGGGGAACGAGGGGGCCGCCACGATCGTGCCGGCGGCGATGTTCGACAGCACGCTCAGGTGGCGGGACTCGTTGGCCCCGATCGTGGCCGCCACGCCCTTCAGCTCGTTCGACCTCAGCGCCGTCACGGCTCCGAGGTAGGCGCCCACGAATGCGGTCTCGAGCGCCTGTCCGAGCGAGCCGATCGAGCGCGCCGACGCGAACGCGCCCTTCGGGTATGCGAATCGGAGGTTCTTCGGCGCCGCCATCCCGAGGACTCCGGCGAGTGCTCTGTAGTGCGCGCGCTCGTTGTCGCGGGCCGCGTGCAGGTACGCGAGCTCGGCGCCCGAGAGGCGCTTCGACGAGATCGCCTTCGAGTAGAAGTCGATCGCGAGCAGCTCGGCGGTTGCAGCGAGCTTCGCGATGTCGGCATCGGTGGTCGCCGCGCCGAGGGCCGTCCCCTCGGCGAGCGCGAGCAACGAGCCGCCGGCGACGAGCGCGAGGCCGCCCTTCGCGCCGCGTGCGAGGAAGGTTGCGCGGGTCGTCTCTGTCATCTCAGCCTCCTCTGGACGTGGGTGCCCGCGCTCGTGCGCGCGCACCGGTCGTTCGCCGAGATGCCGCGATCGGTTCGGCGGCGGTCGCCGGCGGCCGGCGAGCCGGCCGAGACGCCGGATCAGCCGGGCGCCGCGGGGCTGCCGAGGAAGCTGGAGATCGCGGCGACGGTCTCGTCGAGCGCGTCCCACAGGACCGTGTGCCCTCCCGGCACCCGGACGACCTCCAGCAGCTCTCCGAGGGCGGCCGCATGCGCGTCGAGGAGGTGGTCGTACGGGACGTAGGACTCCTCGCCGAGGACGAGCAGCGTCGGCAGGCAGACGGCCTCGTACGGGGGCGGGTCGGTCGCGAGGACCCCGTACGTCGCCACGACCGCGGCCTGGGCGTACGGGTAGCGCCAGCGGCCGTCGCGCTCGACGAGCTGCTCGCGAAGCTCCAGCTCGACCAGCTCGCGCGGCGCGCGGTGCAGCTGACTCTCCTCGTACCGACGCTCCACCGCCTCGGCGAACGTCGCGTACTCGCGGGTGCGCCGTGCGTTCTCGGCCGCGAACAGCGCCACGGCGGGCTCGAGCTTGATCGCCGGGTCCAGGAGCACCAGGCGCTCGACGAGCGACGGCTCGCGGGCGGCCAGCTCGAGCGCGAGGCGGGCGCCATACGAGTGCCCGACGAGGAGCGCAGGCGCTCGCCCGACGGTCTCGAGGATCGCCGCGAGCTGCGCGTCCGCATCCCAGGGTGGCTCCGCCGGCGAGGCGCCGTGGCCGAGCAGGTCGGGAGCGAGCACGTGGTGGCTGGCGGCGAGGCTCCGCTCGGCGAGCTGCCCGAAGTGCCCGCCCCAGCCGGTCACCCCGTGCAGGCAGAGGGCCCGCGGGGCGCCGGGCTCGCCCCAGACGTGGACGGCGAGCCGCCGCCCTTCCGTCACGGCGCGCCCCGGCGGGCGCGCGGGCTACGTGGCGGGCGCGGGCCTCGCGGCGCGCGCCCCCCCAAGGGGGACGCAGCCCCCCTACCGAAACGATAGAAAGGATGGGCGCGCGGGTCCGTCACGGAAGCGTGCAGAGATCGTGCCGATCCATCCACAGGCGGCTGGCGGCGTGGCGTCACTCGCGCTCGTCGAGCGTCTTCAGCGAGTCCGGGACGAGCTCCTTCCGCGCGCCGCCCTCCCGCTTCACGAGCGACCAGATCACCGTTCCCGACTTGTCGATCAGGAAGGTGCCGCGGACGGGCGCGCCGTTCTCGGGGTTGAAGACGCCGTATGCCTTTGCGGTCGCACCGTGGGCCCAGAAATCGGACGCGAAGACGTACTCGGCGCCGAGCTCGCGCCTCCAGGCCTGGCGGGCCGCCGAGGGGTCGCACGACACGAACACGATCTCGGTCTCCGCGTTCCTGAAGGAGTCGATGTTCTCCTGCAGGTCGAGTGCCTCCTCCTCGCAGACCGGCGTGAACGCGAACGGATGAAACACGAGCAGGACGTTGCGCCGGCCGCGGAAGTCGGCCAGCCGCACCCGCTTCCGGGGCGTCTCCTCGAGGTCGAACTCCGGTGCCGTGTCACCCGTCCCGATTGCCACGTTCGTGCTCCTCGCCGTTCTCCGAAGGGCGATAGTACCGTCGCCCTCGCAGGGTTTCCGGGAGGTACTCCAGCTCGAAGCCGGCCGGATCGTCGTGCGGGTAGATGTAGCCCTCGCCGTGCCCGCGGGCCTTGGCGCTGCGGTAGTGGGCGTCGCGGAGCATGGCCGGCGGCGGGGCGTTGCCGTGCTCGCGCACGTCCCGGCGAGCTTCCCAGATCGCGAGCGCGGACGCGTTCGACTTGGGGGCGCGAGCGAGGTAGATCGCGGCCTGCGAGAGGTTCAGCTGGGCCTCGGGCAGGCCGACGTGCTCCACCGCCTGCGCGGCCGCCACGGCGACGAGGAGCGCGCGAGGATCTGCGTTGCCGACGTCCTCGGACGCCAGGATCACCATCCGCCGGGCGATGAAGCGCGGGTCCTCGCCTCCCTCGAGCATCGCCGCGAGGTAGTAGACCGCCGCATCGGCGTCGCCGCCTCGCATCGACTTGATGAACGCGGACGTGAAGTCGTAGTGCTGGTCGGCCGCGCGGTCATAGCGAAGCGGCCGCTTGCGCGCGGCGTCGGCGACGTGCCGGATCGCCAGTCCCGCGTCTTCCGCCTGCGCCGTCTCCCAGGCGAGCTCGAGGGTCGAGAGCGCGTTCCGCGCGTCGCCGCCGGCGCGTTGCGCGATCTCGGCCGCGACGTCGTCGGGCACGTCCGCTCCGAGCGCCGCCGCACCGCGGGCGACGACCGCCAGCAGCTCGGCGTCGGAGAGCGCCTCGAGCTCGATCACGGTGCACCGCGAGAGCAGCGCCGAGTTGACCTCGAAGTACGGGTTCTCGGTCGTCGCGCCGATCAGGGTCACCAGCCCGTCCTCGACCGCCGGCAGCAGCGTGTCCTGCTGCGCCTTGTTGAACCGGTGGATCTCGTCGAGGAACAGGATCGTTCGCCGGCCGTTTCCTCCGAGCCGGTCGCGTGCACGCTGGATGACGCCGCGCACGTCGTCGACTCGCGCCGCCACCGCCGAGAGCTCCTCGAACGCGGCACCTGTCCCCTCCGCGACGATCCTGGCCAGCGTCGTCTTGCCGACGCCGGGCGGCCCGTAGAGGATCATCGACGGCGCCCGGTCGCGCTCGATCGCCAGCCGCAGCGCCGATCCCTCGCCCAGCACGTGCCTCTGCCCGATCAGCTCGTCGAGCGTGCGTGGCCGGACGCGCTGGGCCAGCGGGGCGGCGTCCTGCTGCCGTTCGCGTGCCGCGTCGGCGAAGAGGTCGCTCACGGTGGCAGTATGCTCACCGCATGTCCGGGCCGACCGGCGACGACCTGTCGAAGCCCGTGCTGCCCGGGTCGGCGCCGTCCGACTACGAGCGATATCTGCGCACCGAGGAGCTGCTGTCGCTGCAGAAGGCGCCCGGAGAATGGGTGCATCGCGATGAGCTCCTCTTCCAGACCGTTCACCAGTCGTCCGAGCTCTGGCTCAAGCTCGCGTGGTCGGACAGCGACGCCGCCGTGACGGCGATCGGGGACGGCGACCTGAGCGCGGCGTTGAGGCTGCTCAGACGACCGATCCTCTGCCTTCGCTTCGTCACCGACCAGCTCGACATGCTCGAGCAGATGTCGCCGTGGGAGTACCAGGAGATCCGCAAGGTCCTCGGCCACGGCTCGGGGTTCGACTCACCGGGGTTCCGCGAGCTGCGGCGCGTCCTGCCGAGGCTGGGCGAAGCCTTCCACACGGCGCGAGAGGAAGCGGGCCTGTCGCTCGTCGACGTCTACGTTCGCGGGCGCGAGCACGAGCAGCTCTACCAGCTCGCCGAGGCGCTCGTCGAGATCGACGAATGGGTGCAGGCCTGGCGCGTGCGCCACTACCGGGTGGTCGCCCGGATCATCGGCGAGAGCGTGATCGGAACCCAGGGGACGCCGGTCGAGGTGCTCGGCCGGCTGATCCACAAGGTGCTCTTCCCCGAGCTCTGGGCCGTCCGCGACGAGCTGACCGCGCTGTCGAAGTCGACCCCATGAGCCTGCGTCAGGAGGTGACGGACCTCCTCCGGGCGCTGGTCCGGCTGGACACGGTCAATCCGCCCGGCAACGAGATCCGCGCTGCGGCGCTGCTGCGCGACTACTTCGCCGCCAGCGGGATCCCGTGCGAGCTCCCCGCCCGCGACGCGGATCGACCCAGCGTCGTCGCGCGGCTCGCGGGCGACGGCGGGCCGGCGCTGGTGCTCCTGAGCCACACGGACACGGTGATCGCCGACCCGGACGAGTGGGAGCGGGATCCCTGGTCCGGGGACCTGGTCGACGACGAGGTGTGGGGCCGGGGGGCGCTCGACATGAAGGGGCAGGTTGCGGCGTCCGCCGTCGCGTTCGCCTCGCTGTACCGGGAGGGCTTCCGCCCCTCGGGCGATCTGCTGTTCGTCTCGACGGCCGACGAGGAAGTCGGGGTGCCGGCCGGCCAGGTCGGTCCCGGGTTGCAGTGGCTCTCGCGCGCTCACCCCGAGCTGGTGCGCGCCGAGTTCGCCCTCAACGAGGGCGGCGGCGAGCGGATCGTCCTGGGCGGTCGCGCGTTCTACCTCTGCTCGGTCGCCGAGAAGATGAGCGCGCCGTTCATCGTGCGCGTCCACGGTCGCAGCGGCCATGCGTCGGTACCCGGGATTGCGGACAACGCGCTCGTCAAGGCGGCTCGTTACGTCGAGGCGCTCGCGCGGTACGTTCCCGACGCGACGCTGATCCCCGAGGTGCGCCGCTTCCTCGAGCTCGTGCTCGGCGAGGTACCGCCGCTCGACCAGGCGCTCGAGCGGGCCCGCGAGCTGCACCCGCTCGCCGCCGAGCTGGTCGAGCCGCTGCTGTCGCTGACGCTCGCGCCGACGATGATCGAGGCCTCGCGCCAGCGGAACGTGATCCCCGCGGTCTGCGAGGTCACCGTCGACTGCCGGCTGCTGCCGGGCTCGACGCCCGAGGACGTCGACCCATTGCTTCGGGCCGCGCTCGGCGACGGGGACTACGAGCTGGAGTGGATCGAGCGCTGGGGCGGCACCCGGTCGTCGCTCGACACCGCCCTCTGGGACGCGCTCTCCGCGTTCGTCCGGCAGCTCGAGCCCGGTGCGCAGCTCGCGCCGATCTGCAGCGCCGGGTTCACCGACAGCCACTGGCTGCGCGAGGAGTTCGGCACGACCGCGTACGGCTTCTTCCCCTTGCGGGTCATGGACGTCGAGCTCGCGGCGCGGCTCGTGCATTCCGCGAACGAGCGGATCGCCGTGGACGACCTCGAGCTCGGCGTCGAGGCGTTCCGCTACGTCGCCTCGAGCCTCGCGGCGTGACGATCCTGGAGCTGAGCGAGCCCGAGGGGGCGTTCGAGCGCCTCGAGACGTTCCTGCTGGAGCGGGGGTTCTTCCAGACCGGTGGAGAGAAGCTCGTCGCAGACGTGTACCTCGGCTACGGGCTCTCGCAGGAGCTGCGGCGCCGGCACGGGCCGCCGCCGCCCGAGCCATGCGCGCTGCCGCTGCTGGCCTGCGCCGTCCGACCCGCGCGCTATGTTGCCGAACATGAAAACGGGAAGAGGCCGCTGGTGGGGACCTGGGAGCCGTCGTGGGAGGCGGGGGAGTACGCGGCTGCCGTCGAGTGCGTGCGCGAGGCGATCGCCCGGGGGGACGTCTACCAGGTCAACCTCGTCCAGCATCTCGTCGCGCCGTTCTCCGGCTGCGCTGGCACGGTCGCCGCCCGGCTGCGGCCCTTGCGACCACACAATCCAACGCCGCTGATCGGACCGGGATGGGCGGTCGTCTCGGCCTCTCCCGAGCTCTTCCTCGCCCGTCGGGGCCGGCGGGTGTGGACGATGCCCATCAAGGGGACGAGGCCGCTCGGTGAGGCGGACGACCTGGCGCGCTCGGCGAAGGACGGCGCCGAGCACGTGATGATCGTCGACCTCGAACGCAACGATCTCGCGCGCGTGTGCGAGCCGGGCAGCGTTCGCTGGCCCGAGTTGATGGCGACGAAGCGGCTGGCCGGTGTCGCGCACATGGTCTCGACCGTCGAAGGGACGCTGCGCGAGAACGTGGGTCTCGCGGAGCTGCTCGGCGCGACCTTCCCGGGCGGGTCGGTCACGGGCGCGCCCAAGATCGCGGCGATCGATCTGATCGCACAGCTCGAGCCGGTCGGTCGGGGAGCCTCGATGGGCGCGCTCGGCACGGTGCGCGGCAACGGCGATGTCGACCTCGCGCTGACGATCCGGACCTTCGCGATCGCCGACGGGCGCATCCACCTCTGGGTCTGCGGCGGCATCGTCCTGGACTCCGACCCGGACGCGGAGATCGCCGAGTCCTGGACGAAGGCCGGCCCGCTGCTCGACGCGATCGGCCGGCCGGTGCGCGGCACGTCCAGGACCAGCTCGAAGGCCCTGACGCCGTGAGCCTCCTCGCGCTCGCCGTCTCGGGCAAGGGCATCGTCCATCCGGCCACGCCGGTGCTCCGCGCGGACGACGAGGGCTTCGTCCGGGGCCGCGCGGCCTTCGAGACGCTGCGCGTGTACGGGGGCCGCCCGTTCAGGCTGCGAGAGCATCTCGCGCGGCTCGCCCGCTCGGCGGAGACGATCGGGCTGGGATCCCCCGATCTCGCCGAGCTCGAGGAGCTCGCAGGGCTCGCGCTCGCGGCAGCGGCCACCCCGGACGCCGTCCTGCGCCTCTACTGGACTCCCGGCGCGGACGGGGAGGAGCCGATCGGGCTCGCGCTCGTCGGTCGGGTGCCGGCGTGGATCGAGACCGCCCGGGCGACGGGGCAGCGGCTCGTCCCCCTGCCGGTTCCGCGCCGCGCGGCTCCGTGGCTGCTTCCGGGCACGAAGTCGGTCAGCTACGCGGTGAACATCGCCGCCGAGCTGGAGGCGAAGCGGCGCGGAGGCGACGACGCGGTGTTCGTCGACGAGGAGGGAATCGTGCTCGAGGGGACGGTCACGAACGTCTGGTGGCGGCGGGGGCGCACGCTCTTCACGCCGACGCTCGAGCTGGGGATCCTCGCCGGGGAGACCCGGGCCGCGCTCCTCGGCCTCGCAGCGTCGCTCGGCTACGAGAGCGAGGAGGGCACGTACGGGCTCGCCGACCTGCTCGCGGCCGGGGAGGTGTTCACCTCGTCGTCGGTGCGGGAGGTGATGCCGGTGGTGGCGGTCGGCGACACCCGCTTCGCGCGCGGCCCGGCGGCGGCCGAGCTGCAGGCAGCCCTACGGCGGGTCGCCGCTCCCGTCGACGATCACGTCCGCAGCTGAGACCGGGTCGTCGCGCTCGACGTACCGGTCCTCCATCGGCATCCACACCTCGACCCAGGTGGCGCGGGCGGCCTCCCCGTCACGCGCGATCCCCCGCTCGAGCCGGATCTCCCGCGCGGCCTCCACCCACACGCGCAGGTCGTAGTCGTCCCGGAACAGCCGGTGCAGCGCGCACACACCCTCGATCACGATCAGGCCGGAGGGGTCGACGACGCGCGCAGTCGGGCGCCGGCGTCGGGCCTCCCAGTCGTACGATTGGTAGCGGGGCGCGGCGCCCGCGAGCAGAGGGACGAACACCTCTGCGCGCAGCCGTCCGAGGTCGAACGCGGCGCCGTCCCAGAACTCGTCGGTGCCGACGACCTGCGCGCCGGGGAGGCTGCGGGCGAGGGTCGACTTGCCCGACCCGCCCCTGCCGCCGACGCCCACGAGCGTGAAGCCGCGCCGCGGAGCCAGCCCGGCGATCCGCTCCAGCACGGGCCGCGCGTCCATGCGGTCACGCTACCCTCTCGCCCATGGACAAGGTCCGGCTCGGGGGGATGGCTCTGGCCAACGGCGTGCTCGTGCACGGGCCCTCGGCGTGGGCGTGTGCGGTCCGGGCCCGGGACGGCTCGATCAAGGTCGCGTCGGGCACGAAGCGCCGCTTCGGCCGGTCGGTCAACGCGCCCCTCGTCCGGGGGCCCGTTCGGCTCGCCGAGGCGTTCGCGCTGATCCCGGACGTGCGGCGGGCGTTGCCCGAGGCGCGGCTCCCGTTCGAGCGGCCCCGGGTGCTCGCGGCGATCGTGGCCGGGTCCACGCTCGGCGCCGTCGCCCGGCGTTCGGGGCTCTCGGCGGGAACGAAGGAAGCCGTCGCCGCCCTGGCGTCGCTCGTCCCGGCCGCACTCGCGTTGCGCGGGGGCGAGCTCGCCTCGTACCACGGGGCGGAGCACGTCTCGATCGGCACCTACGAGCAGGACGGCCGGCGCGCGGCGAAGGAGCACGAGCGGTGCGGCTCTCATCTCGTAGGCCCGCTGCTGCTGACCTCGGTCGCGGCCGGCGTCGTCGCCGGGCGGGCGCCGCGAGCGGGCCGCCCGGTCGCGCGCGTCGCAGGGGCGCTCGGCGCGGTCGGAGCGTCGGTGGAGGTCTTCGGCTGGATGACGCGGCATCCGGAGAACCCGCTCGCACGTCTGCTCTCCCGCCCGGGGCACCTCCTGCAGAGCCGGCTCTCGACGCAGGAGCCGTCGCCCGCCCAGCTCGAGGTCGCGAACGCCGCGCTGGCCGCCTGCCTCGAGCTCGAGGCATGAACGCGGCCGTCCAGGTGGGCGGCGCGCGGCTGTCGCCCGAGATCTTCGATCTCCCTGTCGAGAAGATGCGGGCCGGCTACTACACCGACGCGTACTTCAACCACACGCGCGCGGCGCTGCTCGCCGACGGCCGCCGGCCGCGGGTGCTGATGCAGGTCTTCCAGAAGCACCAGGCGATGCTCGGCGGCATGGACGAGGCGATCGCGATCCTGAAGCTCTGCTCCCACGGCTGGGACGAGCTCACCGTGCATGCGCTGCGCGACGGCGCGCGGCTCAACCCCTGGGAGACGGTGATGACGATCGAGGGCGACTACACGCTGTTCGCTCACCTCGAGACGGTCTACCTCGGCACGCTCGCCCGGCGGACGCTGATCGCGACGAACGTCGCGCGCGTCGTCGAGGCCGCGAACGGGAAGCCGATCATCTTCATGCCCGCCCGCCACGACCACCATCGCGTGCAGACGGGGGACGGCTACGCGGCGTACGTCGCCGGCGCGATGCTGGGCGCCGAGATCGGCGTCACCTCGGACGCGCAGGCATCGTGGTGGGGAGGACGGGGCGTCGGCACCGTGCCGCACGCGCTGATCGCGGCCTACGGCGGCAATACGGTCCTGGCGGCGACGAAGTTCGCGGAGTGGGCGCCGGACGACTTCCGGATCACCGTGCTGGTCGACTTCGAGAACGACTCGGTCCGCACGGCCCTCGAGGTCGCGCGAGCGCTCGGCCCGCGCCTCTGGGGCGTGCGGCTCGACACCTCCGCCCAGCTGGTCGACCGGTCGCTCTGGGACGAGCTGGGCGAGTTCGATCCGCGCGGCGTCAACGCGCAGCTCGTTCTCAAGGTGCGCGACGCCCTCGACGCCGACGGCTTCGAGCGCGTCCGCATCGTCGCCTCCGGCGGCTTCACCGTCGAGAAGATCGGCGACTTCGAGCGGCGGGGGATTCCCGTCGACGCGTACGGCATCGGGTCGTCGCTGATCCGCGGCGAGAACGACTTCACCGGCGACATCGTGCTCTGCGACGGCCGCCCGGCGTCGAAGGTGGGACGCCGGTTTCGACCGAGCGAGCGCCTCGAGCTCGTGACCTGAGCCGCGCCGTCAGGCGCGGGTCGCGGCGGCGCGGGAGATCGGTCCCGGCCAGGTCGCCACCGGGTCGGTCGAGCGCACGACGTGGGCCCCCCTGGCGGCGAAGCGCGCGAACGCCTCGTCGGCCGCCTCGGTGTAGTCGATCACGCCGGGGACGACCACCGGGGAGGTGCAGTCCTCGAGCAGGTAGAGGCGGTCGCCGAGGCCGTGCTCCCGGACGAGGGGATCGTTCAGGAGGTCCTCCACGGTCCAGGCGACGCAGTGGCTCTTCGCCTGCCCGGCGACGATGACGGCCTCGTGGCGCAGCAGCCGTTCGATCAGGCGCCCGTTCCTGCTGCCGAGTGGGGAGCCCGTGAAGTCGCGCAGGACCTCGGGCCCGAGCGCGGAGTAGTGCTCCGTCAGCGGCCGGTCGCCCTTCATCTCGAACACCGTCGGGCTGGTGCGCGCGATCGCGTGGAAGAAGAGCGCCTCCTCGATCGCGCTCACGAGCGCGTGGCCGATGCCGCCCAGCAGCGCGTGGAACGGCCACACGGTCAGCTCGTACTTCCCGGTCTCGCTCAGCGCCCGGGCGTACGAGCTCAGATGCGTCTCGATGTACTCCGGGTCGCGGCCGAGCGCGATCGCAGCCGATGCGTTGATGCGCCAGCGTCCGCTCGCGATGTCCTCCGTCGACACGAGCGTGTACGGGTCGGGATGTCGCCCGTCCGGGCCCACCAGGAGCGGCGCGTGGAAGATCTGGAACGCCTGGTGCGTGTCGAGCGTCGCGACGCTCTGGGAGATCAGGCCCAGGTTCCGGTAGACGAAGGCGCACAGCCGCCGGCTGTCCTCGAGCGCGCCGACGCCCGAGCGGCCGCCCACGAACAGCTCGAAGCCGGGCGTGCAGAACGTGTTCTGTCCGTCGACCACGAGCAGGCACACGGCCTGCTCGTCGCTCGCCGCCGGAGCGAGCCCGTGCCGCGCCGCCCAGGCGACGGCGTCGGCGAAGCGGCGCTCGTAGTCGACGCGCCAGACGTCGGCGACCCGATCGGGCTCGTAGTGGGACGGCAGCGGCAGTTCGTCGTGCATGTCTCTAAAGGTAGTCACCGCGGTACCCCTCAAGGTGGTTGACGTGCTGCCGATCCTCCTTTTCATGCGACGTATGGGGCCGCTGCCCGTCGCGTCCTTCCTCGACACGGTTCAGGAGTGGGCGCTCACCTGGCTGCCCATCCTCTTCTTCGTCGTCATCATCTGGCTGCTCTGGCGGACCGTGCAGTACATGCCGCGTGTGAAGCCGGCGCCGGTCGAGCGCGACACGGCCGACCCCGTCGCCTGGGGCGACATTGCCGGCCTCGACGAGGCGAAGGCCGAGCTCCAGGAGGTCGTCGACTTCCTCCGCGACCGGAAGCGCTTCGAGCGGCTGGGCGCGCGGGTGCCCAAGGGGCTCCTGCTGTACGGGCCGCCGGGGACCGGCAAGACGCTGCTGGCGAAGGCCGTGGCGACCGAGTCCGGTGCCAACTTCTACTCGTCGAGCGCCTCGGCCTTCGTCGAGATGTTCGCCGGCCTCGGCGCGGCGCGCATCCGCAAGCTCTTCGCCGAGGCCCGGAAGAACGCTCCGGCGATCGTCTTCATCGACGAGCTCGACGCGGTCGGAACGGCCCGCGGCGGCAACTCGTTCAACCGCGAGCACGACCAGACCCTGAACCAGCTGCTGGTCGAGCTGGACGGCTTCGGCGGCCGGGAGAACGTGATCGTGATGGGCGCCTCCAACCGGCTCCAGGATCTCGACCCGGCGCTGCTCCGGCCCGGCAGGTTCGACCGCCAGGTGCTCGTCTCGCCGCCCGACCTGGCCGGTCGCGAGGCGATCCTGAAGGTGCACACGCGCTCGAAGCCGCTCGCGGCGGACGTCGACCTCGGCCTGATCGCCCGTCAGACGTCCGGCCTGACCGGCGCCGACCTCGCCAACATCTCGAACGAGGCGGCGATCTTCGCCGCCCGCCGGAGCCAGCAGCACATCCGCCATGCCGACTTCGACGCCGCCATGGAGCGCGTCGTCGCGGGGCTCCAGCAGCGTCGGGTGGTCTCGGAGAAGGAGAAGCGGATCCTCGCCTACCACGAGGCCGGCCACGCGCTGATGGCCCACCTGATGGGCGACCTGATCCCGGCGCAGAAGGTGACGATCGTCTCCCGCGGCCAGGCGCTCGGCTACACGCTGAACATGCCGACGGAAGACCGCTACCTGCACACGCGCGAGGAGTTCATCGACCTGATGAAGATCTTCCTCGCCGGCCGCGCCGCCGAGCAGGTGGTCTTCGGCCGGATCACGAACGGCGCCTCCAACGACCTGGAGCGCGTGACCGACCTGACGCGGCGGATGGTGTTCGAGTACGGCATGTCCGAGGTGGCGCCGTCCCGCACGATGCGCGCCGACAACTACGCGCTCTCGGAGGAGACGAAGCGCCTGCGGGACAGCGAGCAGGCCCGGCTGTCGGACGAGGCGTACGCCGAGGCACAGCGCCTGCTGGAGAAGCATCGGACCGTGCTCGACCGGCTGGCCGAGGGGCTGCTCGAGAAGGAGACGCTCGAGCGCGACGAGCTGCACACGCTGCTCGCAGACGTCGAGCCCGAGTCGCGCTCGTCGGAGACCGTCGGCACGATCCGCGTGCTCGGGCGCGCGGCCCTCGATCGCTGACGCCGGCCCTCAGTCGCGGCCGTCGGCCTCCAGGTGGCGCCTCAGCGCGCTCAGCCGGCCGTCCCACTCCGCGCCGACCCGCTCGATCCAGGTGCTCGCCTCGCCCAGTGGCCCCGGCGTGAGCCGGTAGCGGGACTCGCGTCCGCTTCGCCTGCGGTCGACGAGGCCCGCCGCGTGCAGCAGGCCGAGGTGCTTCGCCACCGCCTGCCGCGTCACCGGCAGCTCGCCGGCGAGCTCGGTCGGCGTTGCCGTGCCGCGGCGCGCGAGGGTCTCGAGGACGTACCGGCGGTGCGGGTCCGCGAGCGCCGAGAAGACCGCGTTCAGCCGGTCGGGCACAGCGCGAGCGCGTTCAGCTCGAGCGCCGCGGCCCAGTCGGGCGCCGTCTCGCGCACCACGAGCCGCGTGCCCTCTGCCACCTCTTCCAGCGTCAGCTCGACGGTGCCGGCGTCGTCCCAGCGCAGCTCCAGGCGCCGGTCCGGGTCGACCGTCTCGACGACCGCGTGGCGCTCCTCGCCGTTCGCCCAGCGGAACACGCCGTGCCCGCCCGGGCGCGCGTCGAGCTCGACCTCGTTCGCGAACCACTCCTCGAGCCGCTCGGGCTCCGTGAGCGCCGGCCATACCTCGTTCGGGGGCGACGGCAGGACGATCTCACGCTCGATCTCCACGCGCAACCTCCTGGTTGCATATAATGGGCAACCTGAAGGTTGCACGTTACCACGTTAGGAGGGTCCCGCATGCCCCTGGTTCCGACGGTGGTGGAGGCCGACGGCCGCTATGAGCGCTCTTTCGACATCTACTCGCGGCTGCTGCGCGAGCGAATCGTCTTCCTCGGGCGCGAGGTGGACGACGACATCGCCAACCTCGTCGTCGCCCAGCTGCTCTTCCTCGAGGCCGAGGATCCAGAGGCCGACATCGCCCTGTACGTCAACTCGCCGGGCGGATCGCTCTACGCGGGGATGGCGATCTACGACGCGGTCCAGCACGTGGCGCCGCCCGTGCGGACGATCTGCTACGGCATCGGCATGTCGGCGGCGGCGATGATCGTCTGCGGCGGCGCCGCCGGCAAGCGGTTCGCGCTGCCGAACGCCAAGCTGATGATCCACCAGGGGACCGCCGGCTACCGGGGGACGCCGGCCGACGTGCAGATCGCCGCGCGGGAGGTCGCGTCGACGACGCGCCAGATGGCCGAGATCATCGCCGGGCACTCGGGGCGCGACGTCGAGCAGGTCCTGCTCGACATCGACCGCGACCGCTTCCTGACCCCGCCGGAGGCGATCGAGTACGGGCTGATCGACGACGTCCTCTCGCCGCGGTCGGCGGCGGCGGCGAAGTAGCATCGGCCCGCATGCAGGCGCGCGGAATCCATCACCTCGGCGTGGCCGTCAACGATCTCGACGAGGCCGTGGAGACGTACGGCCGGCTCTTCGGCGCCCGGCTCGAGCATCGCGACGTGCTCCCGGAGCAGGGGGTCGAAGCCGTCTCGCTCGAGGTCGGCGGCGGGCGGGTCGAGCTGCTTGCGCCGACCGCTGAGGACACGCCGGTCGGCCGGTTCCTCAGCCGCCGCGGCCCGGGCATGCACCACGTCGCCTACGAGGTCGACGACGTCGCGGACGCGCTGGCCGGCCTGGCGGGCGAGGGCGTCCAGCTGATCGACGCTCGGCCGCGCCGAGGGCTGTTCGGGCTCGAGGTCGCTTTCGTCCATCCCGACGCCGTGCACGGCGTCCTCACGGAGGTGGTTTCCGTTGGCTGACGCCGACTCGATCCGGATCGAGCTCGCCTTCGACGGTGGGCAGATCATCGCCGCGAACGTCTCGACGGAGACGGCCGACGCCCTGGAGCGCGCGATCGCCGCGACCTCCCAGAGCACCGTCCAGCTCGACACCGACGACGGACGGCTCTCCGTGGCAGTGCCGCGCCTCGTCTACGTCAAGCGCTACGCGCGGGACTCGAAGGTCGGCTTCGACATCTAGCCTGCTCCCGCGACATGGCGCTCGAGGTCGGCATCGTGGGGCTGCCGAACAGCGGCAAGACCACGCTGTTCAACGCGCTGACGCGCGCCGGGGCCGAGATCACCGCCTATGCCTCCGTGACGGAGAAGCCGAACGTCGGCATGGCGGCGATCGCCGACGAGCGGCTCGACCGCGTGGCTGCCGTCGTCGGCGCCCGCAAGGTGACGCCGGCTGCGGTCCGCGTCGTCGACGTGCCCGGAACCGGCCCGCAGCTGCTCGGCAACCTTCGACAGGTCGACGCGCTGCTCGCCGTCGTCGACGGGTTCTCGGACGGGGCGACGCCGGACGACGACCTCGAGACCCTGAAGCTCGAGCTGCTCGTGGCCGACCGGGACCTCGTCGAGCGCCGCATCGAGCGGGTGGAGAAGCAGGCGAAGTCGGGCGACCCCGCGCTGCGCCGAGAGATCGAGGCGTTGCGCGAGGTGCTCGCGCACCTCGACGCCGGTCGGACGCTCGCGGAGTGGCCCGGCGACCTCCCCGACGGGCTCGAGCCGCTCACGACCAAGCCGCTGCTGGCGATCGAGAACGGGCCCGGCGGGATCGACCTCTCGCTCGAGGCGGAGCTCGTGGAGCTCGCGGAGGACGAGGCTGCCGAGCTCCGCGAAGGCCCGTCCGCGCTCGACGAGGTCGTCCGCCGCCTGCAGGAGGCGCTCGGGCTGATCACGTTCTTCACGGCCGGTGACAAGGAGACGCGCGCCTGGACGCTGCGCCGCGGGCAGACCGCGCTCGAGGCCGCTGCGACGGTCCACTCCGACATCGCGCGGGGCTTCATCCGTTGCGAGGTGATCCGCTGGGACGACCTCGTCGAGGCCGGGACGCACGCCGAGGCCGCGAAGAGAGGCCGGCAGCGGCTCGAGGGGAAGGGCTACGTCGTCGCGGACGGCGACGTCCTCAACATCCGGTTCAACGTCTGACCGTGCGCGAGGCGGCGACGACACCCAGGGTGACCGTCCACATGGTCTCGAGCCTCGACGGCTTCATCGCCAGAAGCGACGGGAGCGTCTCGTGGCTCGAGACGTCGGACAGATACGACCCGGGGGTCGACGGCGAGGACGCCGCGGAGTTCCTCGAGACGGTCGGCTGTTTCGTCGTCGGCTCGCGGACCTACGAGACCGCGCTGGAGCTGGGCTGGCCCTACGGTGACGTGCCCACCATCGTCTTGAGCCACAGGGACCTGCCGGTGACGAGGGAAAGCGTCGAGCTCTACTCGGGCGATCTGACCAGGCTCGTGAACGACCGGCTGAAACCGCGCTACGGGAACATCTGGGTCGTGGGCGGTAGCACGGTGGCCGGGGACTTCATCCGGCTCCAGCTGGCGGACGATGTCAGGCTCTCGATTGCTCCCGTCCTGCTCGGCGAGGGCGTGCCGTTCTTCGATCGCATCGACGGAGAGTGGGCATTGCATCTGAAGGACGTGACGGCGTACAGGAACGGCATCGTCGACCTGTGGTACGAGATCCGAGCCTGATGTCGCGATGCCGCCCGGCCGGCGGCGTGACCGACACACCGGCTGGGCCAGAGGCGCGATCGCCGCCGCGGCGACGAGGATGGGGCTGGGACTCAGTTGCGGAGCGTCCGCTTCAGCGTCTGATCTTCGCGGCGAAGCGACGGTGGGCCGTCTGGGGCACGAGCCCGAGATCCTCGCCGAGCTCGCGCCAGGTCAGGGCGTAGTCGCGCCGCAGGCGTCGCACCAGGACGAGCTGCAGCTCCTCGGCCATGTCTTCGATGCGTGCGACGCGTCTGAGGCTCTCCCGGAGCGAGTCGCGCTGCGCGTTCGATTGCAGCAGCCAGTCGTAGGTGCCCGCGAATGCGTCCGCGGCCTTGTCATCGGACAGGTCGTTCGTAGGCAACACGCCGGCTGGGTCAGCGATCGCCTCGACGTCCCGCATCGAGCCATGATCGGCGTTCGCGCCCGCGCGGCCAAGTGCCCGCTCGGGACGAGGCCCGGTCGAACATGTCCGTTTGTCCCGGTTCGCGAAGGGTCAGACCCGTCACGAGAACGTGACGCCTCGCCATGGCCGGGAACGCCTCGTCCCGTTCGGCCATGGCTGTCTGACGCAGTTCGTGAAGGGTCTGACCCTTCGCAGAGCGCGACGGCTGGACATGGCCGTTCGCCGCAGTTCGTGAAGGGTCTGACCCTTCGCAAAGCGTGACGGCTGGACACCCCTTCGGCGGCGTGGCGCGGCTGCGTCAGCCGGCGGCGACGAGCACGGCGCCGCCGAGCGCGACCCCGGCCCCCACGCGTCGAACGGCGTCGAGGCGCTCTTCGAGCACGATCCGGGCGAGCGCGATCGTGACCACCGGGTACAGCGAGCTCAGGACGGCGACGATCGCCGCAGACGCGTGCGTCGTCGCGGTCGCGACCAGGACGTTGGCGCCGGTGTCGAAGAGGCCGATCGCGAGCAGCAGCGGCACGAGCGCGGTCGGAGCTCCCACGGCGGTCCGGGTCGCGAGCGTGGCCGTCAGCGCGATCGTGACCGATGCGGCCCGCGCGAGGCA
>DATBMD010000036.1:0-2507 GCA_036555085.1 Gaiellaceae bacterium | reverse complement strand
GCGGCCTCGGCGCTGAGGCGTCTCGTGCCGGCGCGCGCGTAGTGGATGCGGTCGGCCTCGCGCTCGTGTCGGCGGCGCTCTTCGGCGCGATGCCGGTGGCGGTGCGCTTCGCGCTCGTCCCGCCGCTGGTGCCTGCGGCCGTCGGTGCGCTCCTGATGCAGGTGGGGACGTTCGCGGTGCTCTGCGTCGCCGCGGCGATCCAGGGCGGCATCACCTTCGAGGGCCTGCTGCCGTTCCTGCTCGCCGGGGCGATCGCGCCCGGCCTCTCGAACCTCTTCATCACGGTCGGCATCCGGGAAGCGGGCTCGTCGCGGGCGTCGGTCGCCTTCGGCATGGCGCCGCTGTTCGCCGTCTCGATAGCAGTGCTCGTCTTCGACGAGCGGCCCGGGGCGGGGGTCCTGGCCGGCGCGCTACTGATCGTCGGCGGCGGCGTCGCGCTCGCGCTGGAGCCCGAGCGGCCGCAGCACGTGCGCAGGATCGGAATCGCGATCGCGCTCGTCGGCGCCGCCCTGTTCGCGCTCCGCGACAACATCGTGCGCGACCGCTCGCTCGAGACGGAGGTCCCGTCGATGACGGCCGGCGCGGTGATGCTCGCCGCCAGCCTCGTCGTGACGTCGTCGTTCGTCGTCGCCCGCCGGCACCCGGTCGTGTGGCCAGCGCCGGTGGTCGCCCGCTGGCTGCTGCCGGGAGCCTTCGTCGGCCTGTCGTACGTCGCGCTGTTCGAGGCGTTCTACCGGGGAACGGTGTCGGTCGTGGCGCCGATCGTCGCCACGGAGTCGCTCTTCGGCGTCGCGTTCTCGGCGCTCCTGCTGCAGCGGACGGAGCGGATCGGGCCGCGGCTCGTGCTGGGCGCCGCCCTGGTCGTCGCGGGCGGCGTCCTGATCGCCGTGTTCCGCTGACGCGCGGCGCCCGTGCGGCGTCAGCCGCCGACCGCGTTCTCGACCCGGCGCCTGAAGCTCGCGGGGTCGATCGCGGGGAAGCGGTAGAGCTCGGGCTCGATCTCGTCGAAGCACGCGGCGAGCCGCTCGCGGTCGACGAGCCCGCGACGCAGCAGCTCACCGACGTCCTCGAGGTCGCGATCGTGGCCGCGCTCGAGCTTGGCGAGCGCCTGCGCGTACGGGTCGTAGTGCAGGAACGTCACGTCGCCCTCGCGTCCCACGGATCGCGCGCGCTCGGCCCAGCCCGCCGGGACGGGAACGAAGTCGGCTGGTGAGGCCAGCTCCACGTTGAGCTCGAGCTCGTCCTTGATCGCCGGCAGCGCCCGCAGGAGGTCGTCGGCGTCGGCCCCCGGCGGCAGCGCGATGTCGATGTCGATCGTCGAGCTCCGCCAGCCCTCGAGCACGGCGGTCGCGCCGCCGACGAGGTACACGGTGTGGACGCCCGTGACAGAAGCCGCTAGCGCGACCATGAACGCGTGGATGCGATCCGCGTCTACGGGCCGACGCATTCGAGCGCGCGCTCGTAGCTGACCAGGCGGCGGACGAGCGCGTTGAAGCGCGCGTGGGCGGAGTCGGGGTCGTCCTTCGCGAGGAGCGCGTAGAGCCGGTGCTCGGGGTCGGCGAGCGGGCCTGCCACGTTGCAGCCCGCGGCCGCCAGCCGGGCCGCGCCGATCGACACGAGCAGCGCCGCCTCCGTCTCCAGCCCGGCCTGCAGGTCGGCGAGACCCTGCTCGACCAGCTCTCCTCCCGGAAGCGCAGCGGCTGGCATGTCCCCAATCGTACGGCGCTGCCGCCGGGGAAGATCTGCTATTATTGCACTCAGATTTCCGGCAGGACCACACTCAAAGCACACGCTCGAGGAAGGAGCACTACTCAATGGCGAAGACCATCGGCATCGACCTCGGCACGACCAACTCCTGCATGGCCGTGCTCGAGGGCGGCGAGCCGACCGTGATCCCGAACGCCGAGGGCGGCCGGACGACGCCGTCCGTCGTCGCGTTCACGAAGGACGGTCAGCGGCTCGTCGGTGCGCCCGCGCGGCGACAGCAGGTCACGAACCCGCAGAACACGATCTTCTCGATCAAGCGGTTCATGGGCCGCAAGTGGGACGAGGTCTCGGAGGAGATGACGATCGTCCCCTACGAGGTCGTCCAGGGTGAGAACGGCGACGCGCGCGTGAAGGTCGAGGGCCGCGAGTACGCGCCGCCGGAGATCTCCGCGATGATCCTGCAGAAGCTGCGCTCGGACGCCGAGTCGTACCTCGGCGAGCCCGTCACGGACGCGGTCGTCACCGTCCCCGCCTACTTCAACAATGCCCAGCGCGAGGCGACGAAGGATGCCGGCAGGATCGCCGGGCTCAACGTCCTGCGCATCATCAACGAGCCCACCGCCGCCGCGCTCGCCTACGGCCTCGACAAGGAGGCCACCGACCAGACGATCCTCGTCTTCGACCTCGGCGGCGGCACGTTCGACGTCTCGGTGCTCGAGCTCGGCGACGGCGTCTTCGAGGTGAAGGCGACGAACGGCGACAACCACCTCGGCGGCGACAACTTCGACAAGGCGATCGTC
>DATBMD010000317.1:0-18924 GCA_036555085.1 Gaiellaceae bacterium | reverse complement strand
GGCGCTGTTCCTGCCGCTGCGGGCGCGGGTGCAGCGGTTCGTCGACCGCCGCTTCTACCGGCGCCGCTACGACGCGCAGCGGACGCTGGAGGCGTTCGGGGTGCGGCTGCGGCAGGAGGTCGACCTGGAGAGCCTGGCCGGTGAGCTGCGGGCGGTCGTCGACGAGTCGATGCAGCCCGCGCACGTCGCCCTCTGGCTGCGCGGGGTGCGCACGTGAGCCGGCGCACCGCCGCGATCGTCGCCTGGACGCTCGTCGCGGTGAGCGTCGTCTTCGGGCTTGCCGGCACCGTGATGACGGTCTCGGTCGACGGGCTCGACTGGCACTTCCTCGCAACGGACGCCGCTGCGATCGCGATCTTCCTCGTGTGCGCGGTCGTGGGCGCGCTCGTCGCCTCGCGGCTCACGGCGAACCCGATCGGGTGGATCATCCTGCTCGCGCTCGTCGTCGCGCTCGGCCTCGCGGGCGGCCTCGACGGCTATGTCGTGATCGAGCTCGAGGACGGCCGACCCGGCGGAGCGGCCCGCTGGGCGGCGGTCTACGCGGGGGACGCGTGGCTCGTCTGGCTCGGGGCGCTGTTCCTGATCCTGCTGCTCTTCCCGGACGGCCGCCTGCCGTCGAGGCGCTGGCGCCTCGTGCTCTGGGCCGGAACGGTCGGGCTGCTGCTCGCCGCGGTCGGCGTTGTCCTGCGGCCCGGCCGCCTCGACGAGTACCCGCAGGTCACGAACCCGATCGGCGTCGACGGCGCGGCGGTGGCGTGGTTGCCCGCTCCCGGCTTCCTCCTCTTCGCCCTGAGCCTCGCGGGCGCGGCCGCCTCGCTGGTCGTCCGGTTCCGGCGCGCGCACGGCGTCGAGCGCCAGCAGCTGACGCTGCTCGCCGCGGCGGGTGTCTTCGCGACCGCCTCCTTCTTCGCGTTCTGGGTGATAACCCGCTTCGCCGAGGAGCTCGCGAACACGGTCGTTCTCGTCGGCGTCCTCGCGATCCCCGTCGCGATCGGCGTCGCGATGCTGCGCTACCGCCTGTACGAGGTCGATCGCGTGGTGTCGCGCACGCTCGTCTACGGCACGCTGACGGTGATTCTGGGCGCGGCGTATACCGGGCTCGTGCTGGCGGGCCAGGCCATGTTCTCCTCGTTCGCAGGCGGGTCGGACCTGGCGATCGCGGTCTCGACGCTCGTGGTCGCGGCGCTGTTCCTGCCGCTGCGCTCGCGCGTCCAGCGTCTGGTCGACCGCCGCTTCTACCGCCGCCGCTACGACGCGCAGCGGACGCTCGAGGCGTTCGGGGCGCGCCTGCGCGAGCAGGTACAGCTCGAGACGCTGACCGGCGAGCTCTGCGCCGCGGTCGACGAGACGATGCGGCCGTCCCACGTCGCGCTCTGGTTACGAGACGGAGGAGGGCGGCAGTGACGACGCCGACGACGAGGTACGCCCGGGCCGGCGACGTCTCGATCGCGTACCAGGTGCTCGGCCAGGGGCCTGACCTCCTCTACGTCCCCGGCTTCGTGTCGCATGCGGAGTGGACCTGGGAGCTGCCGCAGTACGCGCGCTTCCTGCGCCGCCTCGCGTCCTTCTCGCGCCTGATCCTGCTCGACAAGCGCGGCACCGGCCTCTCCGACCCCGCGGCCGGTGTTGCCTCGCCCGAGGAGAGGATCGAGGACATTCGAGCGGTGCTCGACGCGGTGGGGTCCGAGCGAGCGACGCTGGTCGGAGGCTTCGACGGGGGAACGCTCGCGCTTCTCTTTGCGGCCGCACACCCGGAGCGTGTGGCGGGGCTCGTTCTCCACGCCACGCCCCCGAAGTTCACCCAGGACGCCACGTACCCGCACGGGTGGGCGCCTGCCGCGATTCAGCTCTACCTCTCGGCCTCCGAGGAGGACTGGGCGGCGGAGGAAGGCGCGCCGCTGCTCGCGCCGAGCCTGGCCGGCGACGCCGCCTACCGACGCTGGTTCGGGCGCCTCAGCCGGATGGCGGCGAGCCCCGGGATGGCGATGGCGCTGCTCCAGATGAACACGCAGCTCGACGCGCGTGCGGCGCTCTCCGCGCTCGATCTCCCCGTGCGCGTCGTGCACGCCGCGGGCGACCTCCTGGTCGACGCCGGTCACTCGCGCTACCTCGCCGAGCGCGTCCGTGGCGCGACCCTCGTCGAGCTTCCGGGCGCAGACCATTGGCCCTTCGCCGACAATGCCGACGCGCTCGTCGCCGAGGTCGAGGAGCTCGTCACGGGCTCACGGAGCCTGCCGGAGCCCGACCGCGTCCTGACCACGCTGATGTTCACCGACGTCGTCGGCTCGACCGAGCTCGCGGCCTCCCTCGGGGACCGGCGCTGGGCGGAGGTGCTCGAGGACCATCGCGCGCTGCTGCGGCGCGAGGTCGAGCGGTTCGGCGGGCGGGAGGTCGACATCGTCGGCGACGGCTCGCTCGCCCGCTTCGACGCTCCCACCCGTGCGATCCAGTGCGCGATGGCGGCCCGCGACGCCGTCCGGGCGCTGGGGATCGACCTGCGGGCGGGTATCCACACCGGCGAGTGCGAGCAGCTCGGCGCGGCGCTCGGCGGCATCCACGTGCACGTCGGCGCACGGGTCGCAGCGCAGGCGGGGACGGGTGAGATCGTCGTCTCGTCCACGGTCCGCGACCTCGTCGACGGCTCCACCATCGCGTTCGAGGACCGCGGGACGGTCGAGCTGAAGGGCGTCCCCGGCCGCAAGCAGCTGTTCCTGGCCCGCTCCGTAACGGTCCCGTGACGGCGGCCCCGTAGAAAGGACGATGAGATGGCGACGATCACGCAGACGTGGAGGAGAGTGAGACGGAAGGAGCTGTCCGCGGCGGCCGCCGAGGTCGGAGTGGAGGCTGGCGCCGAGACGCCGACGGTCGAGCCGCCGACGTTCGAGATCGCTCCGAACGACCCGCTGCTCGCGTACCTCCAGAGCGCCGGGGGCGCCGTCGAGGTCGACCGGCTCGAGCTGGACTCGCCCGCGGTAACTGCGTTGCGCGCGGCGGGCGTCTCGCTCGTCGTGCCGCTCGTCAGCCAGGGCGAGCTGATCGGCACGCTCAACCTCGGGCCGCGGCTCTCGGACCAGCAGTACTCGACCGACGACAAGAAGCTGCTCGACAACCTCGCCGCGCAGGCGGCGCCCGCGCTGCAGGTGGCGGAGCTCGTTCGCAAGCAGGCGGCCGAGGCGGCCTCGCGCGAGCGCATCGAGCAGGAGCTCCGGGTGGCGACGCTGATCCAGCAGAACTTCCTGCCGCGCGAGCTGCCCGACCTGCCCGGCTGGCAGGTCGACGCCTACTACAAGCCCGCCCGCGAGGTCGGCGGCGACTTCTACGACTTCTTCGAGCTCGACACCGGCGAGGTCGCGGTCGTGATCGGCGACGTGACCGACAAGGGCGTCCCGGCGGCGATGGTGATGGCGGCGGCGCGGAGCGTGCTGCGGGCCTCCGGGTCGAGGATCGTCTCGCCGGGCGACGTCCTGCGGCGCGTCAACGACCTCCTCGTCCCGGATATCCCAGACCGGATGTTCGTGACCTGCCTGTACGCGGTCGTCGACCCGGCCACGGGCCGCATCCGTTTCGCGAACGCCGGGCACAACCTGCCGATCGCGCGCACCGCGGGCGGGACGGTCGAGCTGCGCGCGACGGGCATGCCGCTCGGGCTGCTGCCCGACATGGAGTACGAGGAGGTCGAGGCCGTGCTGGCGCCCGGGGAGTCGCTGCTGCTCTACTCCGACGGAATCACGGAAGCGCACGGGGATGGGCGCGAGATGTTCGGCACCGACCGCCTGGCGGAGCACGTCACGGGCGCGGGCGCCGACCTGATCGACGGCGTCCTGACGAGCCTGGAGCGCTTCACGGGCGGGGGCTGGGAGCAGGAGGACGACATCACGATCGTCACCCTGCGCCGCACCGGCGTCGCCGCCGGCCCGGTCCCCGCCCCGCCGATTCAGGCGAGCTTCAGCGTCCCCAGCCGGCCGGGGAACGAGCGCGAGGCGATGGCGCGGGTCGCCGACGCGGTGGCGCCTCTCTCCCTGCCCCCGGAGCAGCTCGAGCGGCTCCGGACCGCCGTCTCCGAGGCCGCGATGAACGCGATCGAGCACGGCAACCTGGGACGCGAGGAGCTTCCGATCGAGATCGAGGTCGTCGCCGCCGACGGCGTGCTCACGGTGCGCATCTCGGACCTCGGCCGGGGCGAGCCCGCCGGCGAGGCGGAGGTGCCCGACCTCGAGGCGAAGCTGAACGGGTTGCAGAAGTCGCGCGGCTGGGGCCTGTTCTTGATCGAGCAGATGGTCGACGAGCTGCGCGTTCACGACGAGCCCGGCCGGCACACGGTCGAGCTCGTCCTCCACCTGGAAGGAGAAGACGATGGCAACGGCTGAGCTCGAGGCGCGCGTGCGCGACGACGGCGGCTCGGTCGCGATCGAGCTGATCGGGGACATCGACGGCCGGGCGGAGGCGGCGCTCGACGCCGCGTACGCGCAGGTCGCGGACGCCGGCGAGGTACTGCTCGACTTCTCGCGCGTCGAGTACATCAACTCCACGGGGATCGCGCTGATCGTCGGCGTGCTCGCGCAGGCCCGCAAGAACGGCCAGTCGCTGAGCGCCGCAGGCCTGTCGAACCACTACCGCGAGATCTTCGAGATCACGAGGCTCGCGGACTTCATGACCATCGTCGAGGACCGGGAGGGAACGGCATGACACAGGGAACGCTCTCGATGGACGTCCGCCGGGTCGACGGCTCGGTGGCCGTTCTGGACATCAACGGCGAGATCACGAGCTTCTCCGAAGAGGCGCTGATGGACGCGTACGCCGAAGGCGCCTCCGACGGCACGAAGGCCGTGATCCTCAACTTCTCCGGGCTCGAGTACATGAACTCGGGCGGCATCGGCCTGCTGGTGACGATGCTCGTCCGGGCGAACCGGGCGCGGCAGAAGCTGCTCGCCTACGGGCTCACCGAGCACTACCGGCAGATCTTCGAGCTGACGCGGCTGGACGAGGCGATCGGGATCTTCGACACCGAGGCCGAGGCCGTCGACGCGGCGGCGTGAGGAGGGATGGAGATGAGCGACACACGACGCAGCGAGGGGAGCTGGGCGAGGCCCGTCTCGACGCTGACGGTGACGGAGGTGCCGGAGGGCGCTGCCAACCTCGTCGACGGCAAGCGCCTCCTGAGCCCCGTGCAGGGGTTCGGGAAGATGTGGCAGAAGACCTACCGGGTCAGCCTGGACAGGGTAGCGACGACCCCGGAGGCCGTCATCTCGGCCTGGCGGGACGACTTTCCGTCGTTCTGGCCGCGCGGGAACGACTTCTATCCGCCCCTGACCGGGCTCGAGCCCGGCGAGGTCGCCCTGATCAAGGCGGCGGGCCCGGGCGGGCTGAAGTTCAAGACGGGCGTCATGGTCCTGTACTCCGACGACGTCTCGTTCACTCTGATGACCCCGGAAGGGCACATGTTCGCCGGGTGGATCACGTTCTCGTCGCACGAGGCCGACGGCGCCACCGTCGCGCAGGCGCAGGTGCTGATGCGGGCGCAGGACCCGCTCAGCGAGATGGGCCTCGCGATGGGCGGGCACCGCATGGAGAACCGCTTCTGGGAGCAGACGCTCCGTAACCTGGCGGCGCATCTGGGCAAGGAGGACGCCGAGGTGTCGACCCACGTCACCTGCGTCGACCGCAGGCGGCAGTGGTCGCGGGCGAAGAACGTGCGGCACTCTGTCGCGATCCGCTCGACGCTGCACATGCTGAAGCCGGGCAAGAAGAGCGCCGGCTAGCGTTCCGGGCGTGCACGACGCGATCGTCGTCGGATCGGGGCCCAACGGCCTCGCGGCGGCGATCGCGCTCGCCGGCGCCGGCCGCTCGGTGCTCGTCCTGGAGGGCAGCGAGACGATCGGGGGCGGGCTGCGGACCGAGGCGCTGACGCTGCCCGGCTTCCGCCACGACACGTGCTCCGCGATCCACCCGCTCGGCGTCGCCTCGCCGTTCTTCCGCTCGGTCCCGCTCGCCGCGCACGGCGTCCACTGGATCCACCCGCCCGCGCCGCTCGCGCACCCGCTCGACGACGGCACCGCCGTGCTGCTCGAGCGCTCGCTCGACGAGACCGCGGCCGGGCTCGGGCCGGACGGGCTCGCCTGGCGGCGCCTCCTCGGCCCGCTCGTCCCCGCTGCGCCGGAGCTGATCGACGGGACGCTCGCGCCGCTCGGCGTGCCGCGACAGCCGGTGCCGATGGCGCGCTTCGGGCTGCGGGCGCTGCGTTCCGCGTCGGGACTGGCGCGGTCCCGCTTCGACGGGGAGCGCGCCCGCGCGCTGTTCGCCGGGTGTGCCGCCCACTCGCTGCTCCCGCTCGAGTCCGCCGCCACCGCGGCGTTCGGGCTCGTGCTCGCCCTGCTCGGCCACGCGGTCGGGTGGCCGCTCCCCCGCGGCGGCTCGCAGCGGGTCGCCGACGCGCTCGCGTCGTACCTCGTCTCGCTCGGCGGGGAGCTCGAGACCGGGCGTCCCGTCGCGTCGCTCGCCGAGCTGCCGCCCGCCCGGGTCACGATGCTGGACGTGACGCCGCGCCAGCTCCTCGCGCTCGCCGGCGACCGGCTCGGCGGGCGGTATCGCCGAGCGCTCGAGCGCTACCGGTACGGGCCCGGGGTCGTGAAGGTCGACTACGCGCTGTCGGGGCCGGTGCCGTGGCGCTCGGCCGAGTGCGCGCGGGCGGCCACCGTCCATCTCGGCGGGAGGCTCGACGAGATCGCGGCGGCGGAGGCAGAGGTGGCGAGCGGCGGCCACCCGCTCCGCCCGTTCGTGCTGGCCGCCCAGCAGAGCCTCTTCGACCCGTCGCGCGCGCCCGACGGCTCGCACACGCTGTGGGCCTACACGCACGTCCCGAACGGGTCGGCCGTCGACGTGACCGACCGGATCGAGGCCCAGCTGGAGCGCTTCGCGCCCGGCTTCCGCGAGCAGGTGCTCGAGCGCAGCGTGCTCTCGCCGGCGGCGCTCGAGGCACGGAACCCGAACTACGTGGGCGGCGACATCAACGGCGGCAGCGCCGAGCTGCGCCAGCTGTTCGCGCGTCCGGTGGCACGGCTCGTCCCGTACCGGACCCCGCTCGAGGGCGTCTACCTCTGCTCGTCGTCGACGCCCCCGGGCGGCGGCGTGCACGGGATGTGCGGCTACCACGCGGCGCGCGCCGCCCTGCGGGGGTCGTAACCTCCCTCGACCGCTCGACGAGGAGGCTGCCGGTGATGCTGATCGGGTACGAGGACGCCACCCCCGAGGTGCGCGCGGTCTACGACGACATCAAGGCGACGCGCAAGATCGACGACGTCAACAACTTCTGGAAGGCGCTGGCCGGTCATCCGCCGACGCTCCGTCGCACGTGGGAGAGCGTCAAGGAGGTGATGGCGCCCGGCGCCCTCGACCCGCTCGTCAAGGAGCTCGTCTACGTCGCCGTCTCGGTCACGAACGGCTGCGAGTACTGCATCGCCTCGCACACGGCCGGCGCGAGACGGGCCGGCGCGACCGACGAGCAGCTGGCCGAGCTGCTCGCCGTGGTCGGCATGGCGAACGAGACGAACGCGCTTGCGACCGGGCACGGCGTGCCGGTGGACGATGCCTTCCGCCGGCCCTGAGCTCGACCTCGGCGGCCAGTTCGGCGTCTGGACCGGCGCCTTCGCCGTCGCGGGCGCGGCCGCTGCGCGACCGGCGGCGGCCGAGATCGAGCGGCTCGGCTACGGGTGCATCTGGTATCCGGAGGGGCTCGGCACCCGCGAGTCGCTCACGAACGGCGCCGTCCTGCTCGGGGCGACGGAGCGGATTCGGGTCACCAGCGGGATCACGAACATCTGGGGGCGCGACCCCGTGGCGGCCGCCAACGCCGCCCGCGTGCTCGACGACGCGTTCGGCGGTCGCTTCCTGCTCGGCCTCGGGGTCAGCCACCCGCGCCAGGTCGATCCCCGCGGACACGTCTACGAGAGACCCGTCGCCCGCATGCGCGCGTACCTGGACGGCCTCGACGACGACCCGTTCGTGAGCCCCGACGGAACCTCGGCCCGGCGGCCGCCGGTACCGCGCGTGCTCGCCGCGCTCAGGCCGCCGATGCTCCGCCTCGCCCGGGAACGGGCACAGGGAGCGCACACCTTCCTCGTCCCCGTCGAGCACACGCGGCGGGCACGGGAGCTGCTCGGGCCCGGCCGGGTGCTGGTGCCCGAGCAGAAGGTCCTGCTCGAGGCCGACCCGCGGGCCGCCCGCGCGCGGGCCCGCCGGGCGCTCGCGTGGTACCTCGACACGCCGAACTACCTCGACAACCTGCGCTCGCTCGGCTTCGACGACGGGGACTTCGCCGGCGGCGGCTCGGAGCGGCTGGTCGACGCGCTCGTCGCCTGGGGTGACGAGGAGCGGGTCGTTGGGCGCCTGCGCGAGCACCTGGACGCAGGCGCCGACCAGGTCGCGATCCAGCCGCTCGGCGAGGGGCCCGATCCGTTCGGCCTGGACGTGCTGCGCGCGCTCGCGCCGGCGCTCGCTGTCCCCGCGTGAGCCGTGGACGTGCGCGGCGCCGCCGACTACCGTCCCGCCATGGCCGTCGCGATCCGCCACGCGCACCCGTCCGACTACGGGCGCGTGATCCAGCACGTCAACGAGTGGTGGGGCGGCCGCGAGATGGCGCCGATGCTGCCGAAGCTCTTCTTCGTCCATTTCGAGGGGACGAGCCTCGTCGCCGAGACCGAGGCCGGCGACCTGGCGGGGTTCCTGGTCGGGTTCCTCTCGCAGACCCACCCGGCCGAGGCGTACGTCCACTTCCTCGGCGTCGCGCCCGAGCAGCGCGGCTCCGGGTTGGGGAGGCTGCTCTACGAGGAGTTCTTCGAGGCGGCCCGTGGGCACGGGCGGACGATCGTGCGCTGCGTCACCTCGCCGGGAAACGAGGCCTCGGTCGCGTTCCACCAGGCGCTCGGCTTCGAGGTCGAGGGCGTCGTCGAGGACTACGACGGGCGCGGCGAGAGCCGCGTCCTGCTCACGCGGCGCCTCTGACGGCGCTCCCCCTGCGGGTGCGAGCCGACCCGTTCGCTAGCGTGGCTGCCCATGGACCGGCCCTCCCCGCCGGCCGCGCGGCGTCTGGGCGGTCGACGGCTCGGCGCGCTGATCGGCGGTGTCGCGGTGGTGCTTGCCGCCGTCGCGCTCGGAGCACTCGCCTCGGGCGAGCGCGGGCGGCTGCCCGCGAACGTCGCGATCGGCGGAGTCGACGTCGGCTCGAGGTCGCGCGGCGAAGCGCACGAGCTGGTCCTCGCCCGGGCATTGCGGCGGCTCGATCGACCGATCCCGATCGTCGGCCCGGGCCTCCGGCTGACGACGTCCGGGGTCGCGCTCGGCGCCCGGCCCGACATCGATGCCGCACTCGACGAGGCCGAGAACGAGGGTGCCCTGACTCGCGTCGGCGCCCGCCTCGGGCTCGTCGACGATCGCTCGATCTCCGTCCGCTACGCGATCGACCCCACGGCGTTCGACGAGCTCTACGCCCGGCTGGCGCGGCGGCTCGACCGCGAGCCCCGGGCGGCGGCGGTTCGCGTGGGGCGGGGCGGCGTCGAGCTCGTGCCCGCGCGCGAGGGGCGGGCGGTCGACCGGACGGCGCTCGCCGCCGCGCTCGCGGGACTGCCAGGGTCGATCCGCGTGCCGACCGTCGAGCGGCGGCCGGACCTGACCACCGCCGCGGCGGCGCGGGCGCGGGCCCTCGTCGAGCGCTTGCTCGGCGCGCCGCGATTCGTCCATTCCGGGGACGTGCGCGTCCGGCTTCGGCCGGCGCAGCTTCGGCGCGCGCTGCGGCTCACGCCCGTCGAGGGCAGGCTGGCGGTCGCCCTCGACGCGGCGGCGCTCGCCCGCGGGCTCGGGCGCCGGGTGAGGCGGCTCGAGCGACCGGCCGTCGACGCCGCTTTCGTCACGCGGGGCCGGCTCGTCCGGATCCGCCCGGCCCGGCCGGGCAGACGCCTGGACCTGGAGCGGGTCGCGGCGTCGCTCGTCCGCAACGTCGGCTCGCTCGCGCACCGGGCGCGCTTCGTCGCCGTCGAGCCTGCCCTACCGACCGACGAAGCCAGGTCGCTCGGCGTCAGAGAGCGCGTCTCGGAGTTCACGACCTACTACAGCTGCTGCCAGCCTCGCGTCACGAACATCCAGCGCGCCGCGGCGCTGCTCGACGGCACGATCGTGCGCCCGGGGGAGACGTTCTCGCTGAACGAGGCGCTCGGCGAGCGTACCGTCGAGCGGGGGTTCGTCGCCGCGCCGCAGATCTATGACGGGCGTCTCGAGGACGCCGTGGGCGGCGGGATCAGCCAGATCGCAACGACGCTGTACAACGCGGCGTTCTTCGCCGGCGTCAAGCTCGTGGCGCACCAGGCGCACCAGTTCTACATTTCGCGCTACCCGATGGGACGCGAGGCGACCGTCTCCTGGGGAGGGCCGGAGCTGATCTTCCGGAACGACTGGCAGGCGTCGCTCCTGATCGACGTGGGGGCGGGCGACACGTCGATCACCGTTCGCTTCTACTCGTCGCGGCTCGGCAGGCGGGTCGAGACGGAGACCGGCGAGCCCTACGGGTACCGGGCCCCGGCCACGATCACGGTCGCCAATGCAGCTCTCGCGCCGGGGACGACGTCGGTCGTGCAGAGCGCCGGCGCGTCCGGGTTCACCGTGCAGTACACGCGCAAGGTGTTCCGGGGCCGGGAGCTGCTCGAGCACGAGCGCTACACCGTCCGCTACGACCCGCAGAACGAGATCGTCGAGGTCGGGCCGGCGAAGCGCAAGCCGAAGCCGGGACGCGGGCGCGGCGCCGGCGGCGCCGATCCGGCAGCCGGCGGGGCCCGGACCGATCCGGTGCTCGAGGCATCGGCCGTTCGAACGCCCGCGGGCTAGCGGCCGCTGCGCCGTTCGGGTCGATCTGTTTTCAGATTCGGCACCATGCCGTCCGAGTGCCGCGCTAGCATCGCGGTCGTGGCGAAGGTGATCGTCCAGCATGTCTGTTCCGAGTGCGGCACCACGACGGGCCGCTGGCTCGGACGGTGTCCTGGCTGCGGCGCCTTCGGCACGCTCGTCGAGGAGCTGACGGGGGGCGAGGCCGGGCCGACGGCCGTCGCCGCCCGTCCGCCCCGGCGGCTGGCCGACGTCGAGGTCGAGGAGGCGGCGCGGGCGTCGACGGGAGTGCCCGAGCTCGATCGGGTGCTGGGCGGGGGGCTCGTGCCGGCCTCTGTCGTGCTGGTCGGCGGCGAGCCGGGTGTCGGCAAGTCGACCCTGCTGCTGACGGCGCTCGCGTCGATCGCCAGGGAGGGCCGGCGGGCGATGCTCGTCACGGGGGAGGAGTCGGTCGCCCAGGTGAAGCTTCGCGCCGACCGGCTCGGCGGTGCCGACGACGTCGAGATCCTCGCCGAGACCCAGCTCGAGGCGGTCTGCGCGACGCTCGAGCGCGAACGACCCGATGTCTGCGTCGTCGACTCCGTCCAGACGCTCTACTCGTCCGAGCTCGGCTCGGCGCCGGGCTCTGTGGCCCAGGTGCGCGAGGCGGCGTCGCGCCTTCTGCGCACCGCGAAGGAGTTCGGTGTGACGACGGTCCTCGTGGGCCACGTGACGAAGGACGGAGCCGTGGCGGGGCCGCGCGTGCTCGAGCACCTCGTCGACTGCGTTCTCCAGTTCGAGGGCGACCGGTACAACGCGCACCGCATCCTGCGGGCGGCGAAGAACCGCTTCGGCTCGACGAACGAGCTGGGTGTCTTCGAGATGACCGGCTCCGGCCTGGTCGGCGTCCCGGACCCGTCGGCGCTCTTCGGTCGGACGGAGGCCGGCGAGATCGGCGCCGCGGCTGCGTGCACGCTCGAGGGCACCCGCCCGCTGCTGCTCGAGATCCAGGCGCTGGTCGCGAAGACCGATCTCGCGATGCCGCGCCGGGTCGGAACCGGCGTCGACCCGAAGCGGCTCGCGATGATCGTCGCCGTGCTCTCGCGCCACGCAGGCGTGCCGCTCGGGAGCGCCGACGTCTTCGTCAACGTCGCCGGCGGCCTGCGCATCGACGAGCCCGGCGCCGATCTCGCGATCGCGCTCGCGATCGCCTCCGCGTCGCGCGGCGCCGCCGTCCGCGAGCACACGGCGGCGTTCGGCGAGGTCGGGCTGACGGGGAGGCTCCGTCCCGCAGCACAGTCCGACCGGCGGCTCGAGGAGTGCTCGAAGCTCGGCCTCGTCCTGGTGGTCGCGCCGCCGGGCACGCGCGCCCGGGCCGGTGTCCGTGTCGCCGAGGCGGCGACGCTCCGCGAGGCAATCCAGGCCGGGCTCGGCGAGGCGAGTGGAGGGGGAAAGGAGGGGAGGCACGCTAGCCTGACATCGTGATCGCTGATCCCAGACTCGATGGAAGGGTGCTCGACGCCATCGCCCGCGTCGCTCCGGGCACCGACCTCCGGCAGGGGATCGACGACATCATCCGCTCGCACGAGGGAGCGTTGATCGTCATCGGGAGCCCGGAGGAGCTGGCGTTCCTCTACTCGGGCGGGATCCGGCTCGATCAGCCGTTCTCGCCGCAGCTGCTCTTCGAGCTGGCCAAGATGGACGGGGCGATCGTCGTCGATGGCTCGCTGACGCGAGTCGCCTACGCGAACGTGCAGCTGATGCCCGACCCGACGATTCCGTCGGCGGAGACCGGGACCCGTCACCGCACCGCCGAGCGCGTCGCGAAGCAGACGGGCGCGCTGGTCGTCTCGATCTCCCAGCAGCGCGAGACCGTGACGCTGTTCATCGGCCAGGGGCGCTACCAGCTCGATCCGATCGCGACCGTGCTCGCGAAGGCGAACCAGGCGCTGGCGGCGCTCGAGACGTACCGGAAGCGGCTCGAGCAGGTGCTCACCCGGCTGACGGCGCTGGAGTTCCAGAACGCCGTCGTGCTCGACGACGTCCTCGTCGTCCTGCAGCGGGCGGAGATGACCTCGCGCATGGTCAGGGAGGTCGAGCACGACTGCATCGAGCTCGGCTCCGAGGGCCGCATCCTCCGCGCACAGCTCGAGGAGCTCGCCGGCCAGGTGCCCGAGGAGGAGGCCACCGTGATCGCCGACTACCACGCGAGCGACGACCCGCGCGACGCGCAGGCGTCGCTGAGCAGGCTCGCCTCGCTGTCGTACGAGAGCGTGCTCGAGCCGGAGCTCCTCGTCGAGGTGCTCGGGTTCCCGCGGGGCGTGAACCCGCTCGACACCGCGATGAGCCCGCGCGGGTATCGCGCGCTCAGCCACGTGCCGAGACTGCCGCCGACGGTGATCCGCCGCGTCGTGGCGGCGCTCGGCGGGCTCGACGCGATCGCCCAGGCGTCTCTCCGCGACCTCGAGTCCGTCGACGGCGTCGGCTCGGTGCGGGCCCGCGAGATCCAGGAGGGGCTCCGACGCCTCCAGGAGCACAACCTCGTCGAGCGCTACCTGAACCTCTGAGCGGCCCGCGAACGCCACCGGCCGCGGCGTCGGTTCTCGCGGAGTGGCGGGACGATCTCCGCTAGAATTGCTGTGTTCGCCGGCAGAAAGTCCCTCTTGCCGGCGTCTTTTTCGTGAGGCGCTCGATTCAGGGGAGGATGGGATTGTTCGACATCGGCGACAAGGTGGTGTATCCCCACCACGGGGCTGGCACGGTCATCAGCAAGGAGACGCGGATCGTGCTGGGGCAGGAGCGCGAGTACCTGACGATCAAGATCCTCCACAACGACATGACCGTGAACGTGCCGAGCGAGAACGCCGAGCGCGTCGGTCTTCGCTGGGTGATCGACCAGGAGATGGTGGAGGTCGTCGTCAAGGCGCTCTCGGGCGGGTCCACCGAGATGCCGAAGAACTGGAATCGTCGCTTCAAGCACAACCGCGACAAGATGAAGACCGGCGACATCCTGGAGCTCGCCGAGGTCGTCCGCAACCTGTCGCTCCGGGACCACGAGAAGGGCCTCTCGACCGGCGAGAAGCAGATGTTCGTCAAGGCCAAGAAGATCCTCGCCTCGGAGCTCATGTACGCGAAGGACATGAACGAGGACGAGGCCGCCGCCTGGCTCGACGAGGTGCTCGCCAAGCCGGCGCGCAAGACGTCGAAGGCCAAGCCGAAGGTCGTTGCCGCGAACGTCTGACGGCTTTCGCGCCGATGCAGAGCTAGGCCCCCCGGCCCGTAGCCGCGCGGCGCGGGTGGCGGGAGAACGTTCATAGCCACCTCCCACGGCGGCACGACGTGGGCGATCCTCGTCGCGGCCGGGGCGGGAGCGCGGCTGGGCTTCGATCGGCCGAAGGCGTTCGTCGGCCTCGCAGGTCGTCCGCTGCTCGCCGAGAGCCTCGCACGGCTCGAGCGGTCGGAGTGGGTGGACGCGATCGTCGTCGCCGCCCCGCCCGGGTGGGAGGAGCCTGCGATCCTGCTCGCCGAGGAGCTGATCGCCGCAAAGGTCGCGTCGGTGGTCACGGGCGGCGCCACGAGGGCGGAGTCCGTGCGCGCCGGTCTGGCGGAGGTGCCGGACGAAGCGGTCGCCGTGCTCGTCCACGACGGCGCCCGGCCGCTGGTCGACGACGCCGTCATCGAGCGCGTGCTGACCCCCCTCGCAGAAGGGTTCGACGGGGTCGTGCCGACCCTGCACCTGGCCGACACGGTCAAGCGGATCGAGGCTGCGATTGTGCTCGGGACGGTCGATCGGACCGGTCTGGCGGTCGCCCAGACGCCGCAGGCGTTCGCCGCTCCGGCGCTGCGGGCGGCTCTCGACGGCGATCTCGAGGGCGCGACCGACTGCTCCGCCCTCGTCGAGCGACGCGGCGGTCGCATCCGCGCGGTCGAGGGCGACGTCCGGCTGCTCAAGGTGACGACCGCGTCTGACCTGGCCGTGGTCGAGCAGTTGCTCGCCGGGGCGTAGCGTGCGGGTCTGGACGATCGGGCACGGCACCAGGCCCGTTGCGGAGCTGATCGAGACGCTGCGCGCGGCGCACGTCGAGACGCTCGTCGACGTCCGGCGGTTCCCGGGCTCCCGTCGAAACCCTCAGTTCAACCGGCCCGCCCTGGCAGCGATGCTCGCGGACGTGGGCATCTCGTACGTGCACGCCGCCGACCTGGGCGGCCGCAGATCCGGTGTGGAGGGTGAGGAACGGTTCGGCTGCCTTCGCGTCGCTGCGTTCGCGAGTTACGCGGCGTGGATGTCGTCGCCGGCCTGGCAGCGGGCTCTGGCGTCGACGCTGGCGCTGCCGCGCCCCTGCCTGATGTGCGCCGAGACGCTGCCGTGGCGCTGCCACCGGCGCCTGATCGCCGATCTCCTCGTCGTGCGCGGTCACGAGATCGTCCATCTGATCGGCCCTGGCAACGCGCTTCCGCATCGCCCGTTCGCCGAGGCCGAGTCGCGTGCCGGCGAGCTCTACCTCTGCGGCGAGCGCGTGGCGTAGCGCCGATGGCGGTGCGCGCTGTCTTCCTCGACGTCGGCGAGACGCTGGTCGACGAGCGCCGCTACTGGGCGCAGGTCGCGACGCTGGCGGGCGTGGAGGAGCACGCGCTCTGGGCAGCGCTGGGCGTGGCGATCCACCGGGGCGAGGATCACCGGGACCTGTTTCGCCACCTCGGCGTCGAACGGCCTGCCCGGATCGACTCCGTCGTCTACGAGCGAGGCGACTTCTATCCGGATGCGCTCCCGTGCCTGGAGGCACTGCGCGCAGCCGGGTACGTCGTCGGCGCGGCCGGCAACCAGTCGCACGAGCTCGAGGCGTGGCTCCGCGCCCAGCAGCTGCCGATCGACGTGATCGGTTCCTCGGCGGGCTGGGGAGCGCGCAAGCCGGAGCCCGCGTTCTTCGAACGCATGGTCGGCGCCGTCGGGCACGATCCGGGCCAGGTGGCCTACGTCGGCGACCGGGTCGACAACGACGTCGAGCCTGCCGCCGCCGCCGGGCTCGTCGCCGTCCACCTCCGGCGCGGGCCGTGGGGCCGCCTGCAGGCGCCCTCCGACTCGGCGCGGGTCACGCTGGAGACGCTGGCGGAGCTGCCGGAGGCGCTAGGGTCGCTCGGGTGAGCACTGTCCTTCCGGGCCACGTCTCGGTCGGCCGTGTCCGGGGTCTGACCCCGGACACGGCCCTCGGAGACATGTCTTCAGTCGCTCGAACGGACATGTCCTTCGTGCCAACTTCGTGTCAATCGTTCCACAGGCTCCACCGAGTGAGGGGGCCCGCAGCCGCGTGAGCGAGCTCCGCGTCGGGCTCGGCGTCGACGCGCACGCGCTGGCTGACGGGGTGCCGCTCGTGCTCGGCGGCGTCAGGCTCGACCATCCGCGCGGGCTGGTCGGGCACTCCGACGGAGACGTGATCGCGCACGCCCTCACAGACGCGCTCCTCGGCGCCGCCGGGCTCGGCGACATCGGCTCGCTCTTCCCGTCCGACGACGACCGGCACCGAGACGCCGACTCGCTCGGGATGCTGGCGGAGGCCTACGCCCAGGTGCGGACGGCAGGCTTCGAGCTCGTGAACGCCGACTGCGTGCTCGTCGGCGAAGAACCGCGGGTGGCGCCGCACCGGGAGGAGATGCGGCGGCGTCTCGCGGGCGCTCTCGGCGTCGACGCCGAGCGGGTCAACGTGCGGGCCACGACGACCGATCGGCTGGGTTACACCGGGCGCGGAGAGGGTCTCGCGGCCCACGCGGTGGCGCTTCTGAGCCGGTCTTCCTGAGCGCTCAGCGCGGCAGCGCCACGTGCGTGCCCTCGACGACGACGAGGCCGTCTCGTGCCAGCGCGGCGACGGCGTCGCCGTCGAGCTCGCTCAGCGGGCGGTCACGGTCGGCGACCAGGCGGAGCGTCGCCCCGCGCCGCTGCCGGAAGGAGCCCTCGAAGCGTCCCTGCTTCCGTGCGGGCTCGTAGCGGCTTCCTCTCGAGGGGCATGACGCGGCCAGTGGGCAGCCGCCGCAGCGTGGAATGCGGGCGAGGCAGATCGAGGCTCCGAGATCCATCAGCGCCTGGGCGGCGGCCGGCGTGAACCGGTGCCGCGTCCGCTCGAGAACGCGGGCGACGTTCACGTCGACCGGCAGCACTGGCTCGCCGAAGGCGAAGTTGCGGACGGCGGCCGCGGTGTACGGCCCGACTCCCGGCAGCTCCGTCAGGTCGTCCGGCCAGCCGCCTGCCGCGATCTGCCGCGCGGCGCCGTGCAGGTTGACGGCGCGGCGGTTGTAGCCCAGCCCCTGCCACTCGCGAATCACCTCGGCGGTCGGGGCGGCCGCGAGCGCCGCCGGCGTGGGCCAGCGCTCGAGCCAGGCCGAGTAGCGCGGGAGCACCCGCTCGACTTGCGTCTGCTGGAGCATCACCTCGGAGACGAGGATCGCGTAGGGATCCCTCGTGCGGCGCCACGGGAGATCCCGCCCGCGACGGCCGAACCAGGCCAGCAGGAGCGACTCCACGGCGATCACGCTAACCGCAACGCCGGCCCGAGCGCCGCGCCGTCCGATCATCGGGAGAGCGGAACGAGGTAGGGCGGTCCCCACTCGTCCCGCTCGCCCAGCGGTCGACGGCGACCGGTCTTTACGCCGCGATCTTCTCCAGCAGCGCGTCGACGCGCGCGAAGCCCTGCTTCGCTCCCTCCTCGACGCCGTACTGCATGGTCGTGTCTCGCAGCTCCGTCGTCTCGAAGCGCATCGTCTGCGTCAGCTTCGTCTGCTCGCCCAGATCCTCGAACTCGAGCGTCTGCAGATGGTTCTGGAACGTCTGCACGAGGCGCGCGGGCGGCTCGACCTCGTGGAACTCGCCCTCGACGAGGCCGAACGCGGTTCGGAAGCGGTAGCTGCCGCCGGGGCGGACGTCGAGCTCCTCGACGACGGTGCCGTCGCCCCACCATTCCGGGATCAGGTCCGGATCCGTCCAGACGGAGTAGACGTGTGCGCGGGGTGCGTCGAAGATCCGCTCGACGCGGATCTCGAGCTCGTTGGGGGTGGTGACGGTGGTGCTCATCGTGCTCCTTTCGTGCGTTCGACGACCTGCGCGAAGCGGTCGAGCCGCTGCAGCCACGTGCTGATGCCCTCGAAGGCGTAGGGCACGAGCGCGCACCTGCGGGCACGGCCGACCTTCTCCGTGGCGACGAGGTTCGCCTCCTCGAGCAGCCGGATGTGCTTCTTCATCCCGGTCAGCGACATGCCGAAGGGCTCTGCCAGCTCGCTGACCGTCGCCGTGCCCGCACCGAGCCGTTCGAGGACGGCGCGGCGGGTCGGATCGGCGAGGGCCGAGAACGCGCGGTCGACGGTCGTCTGATACTGAACCATCAAGTTCAGTGTTACACATCTGCCCGCAGAGGGCAAGGTAGGCCTGTGCGCGACGCCGTCACCGGAGCGCGGCGCTCGACCGTGCGCTCTCGCCTGGGCGTCGCGATCGAACGCCTGAGGCTCGTCGGCGCGGATCCCGACGACGACGCGGACCTGCGCGCTCGCAAGGCGCTCCTGGTCCTGATCTCGGTGCTGATCCTGCCTGTCGCGGCGCTCTGGGGCGTGCTGTACCTCGGTTTCGGGTCGCCGGTCGGCGTGGTGCCGCTCGTGTATTTCGGCGTGCTGCTCGGTGCCCTCGTCATGTTCTCGCGGACGCGGGATCTGAACCGATTCCTGCGTGTCAGTCAGGTCGCGATCCTGCTCGCGCCGACACTGTCGATGATCCCGCTCGGCGGCTTCCTCGACGCCGGGGGCGTCGGCCTGTGGGGGATCCTCGCCCCTCTCGGGGCGCTCGTGTTCAGCGACGTCAGGTCGGCGGCGCGCTGGTTCGTCGCGTTCCTCGTCGTGTTCCTCGGATCCGGGCTCGCGGGAGCGATCATCGGCCCGATCTGGCCGCCGCCTCCCGAGTGGTTCACGACGACGATGCTGGCCCTGAACATCGCGGTCGGCGGGACCATCGTCTTCACGTTGCTCGCGGTGTTCGCGAAGCAGCGCAGCGATGCGCTGGCCGCGCTCCGACAGGAACAGGCGAAGGCGGAGAGCCTCCTTCTC
>DATBMD010000223.1:0-10931 GCA_036555085.1 Gaiellaceae bacterium | reverse complement strand
GTCGTCGCAGCGCGCGACGACGAAGGCGAGGCGGCGTGATCGACCGCGCCCGCGTGGTCGTCGTGGGCGGCGGGATCGGCGGCGTCTCCGTTCTCTACCACCTGACGAGGCTCGGCTGGCACGACGTCGCGCTCATCGAGGCGAACGAGCTGACGAGCGGCTCGACCTGGCATGCGGCCGGGCTCTGCACGCAGTTCAACCAGAGCTACAACCTGATGGGGCTGCTCAAGCGGTCGCTCGATCTCTACGAGACCCTGGAGGCCGAGACGGGCCAGCCGGTCGACCTCCACCGCTGCGGCAGCGTCCGCATCGCGACGACCGACGACCGGCTGCACCAGTTCGAGCAGGTGCTGGGCATCGCCGAGTCGCTGCGCGTGCCGATGGAGATCGTGTCGCCCGAGCGCGCCGCCGAGCTGTTCCCGCCGGCCACATACGACGACGTGCTCGCGGCGGCGCACCTCCCCACGGACGGCCACGTCGACCCGACGAGCCTGACGAACGCCCTCGCGCGCGGCGCCACGGAGCGCGGGGCCGCGATCCTGCGCCACACCCGCGTGACGGCGCTCGAGCGGGCGGGCGGCTCCTGGACGGTGACGACCACGGCCGGCGAGGTCCGCGCCGACCACGTCGTGATCGCGGCCGGCCAGTGGTCGCGCGAGGTCGCTCGCCTGGCGGGCGTCGAGCTGCCGCTCGTGCCGCTCCAGCACCACTACGTGGTCACCGACCCGCTCCCGGAGGTGGCCGAGCGCACGACGGAGCTGCCCGTCTTCCGCGACCCGGACAACTCGTTCTACGCCCGCCAGGAGGGCGGCGGGCTCCTCGTCGGCCCCTTCGAGCGGAGCCCGAAGACGTGGGCGCTCGACGGCATCCCCGAGGGCTTCCACGGCAAGCTGCTCCCGCCCGACCTCGAGCAGATCGAGGACTGCCTCGTGGCCGCCGCAGGCCGCATCCCGCTCTTCGGCGACGCCGGCCTGCGAACCGTCGTCAACGGGCCCGACGCCTACACGCCGGACGGCAAGTGCCTCCTGGGGCCGGTCCCAGCCCGGCCCGGGCTGCACGTCCTCGCCGGCTTCTCGATCTTCGGGATCGTGTTCGGCGGCGGCGCCGGGGCTTACGCGGCGGAGTGGATCGTCGACGGCCAGCCCGGCGACAACATGTGGGAGCTCGACGTCCGCCGCTTCGGTGCCTACGCGAACGCGACCTCGTACGTCGTCGCCCGTGCCTCGGAGGTCTTCGAGGACGAGTACAAGATCCACTACCCCGAGGAGGAACGGCCCGCCGGCAGGCCGCTGAAGACCGACCCGTTGTACGAGCCGCTGCTCGCGAAGCACGCCGTGATGGGTGCCCGCTCCGGCTGGGAGCGACCGCTCTGGTTCGCGCGCAACGGCGCCGCGCGCGACGAGTACTCCTTCCGGCGCGGCAACTGGTTCGAGGCGGTCGGCGAGGAGTGCCGAGCCGTGCGCGGCGGCGTCGGCGTGCTCGACCAGACGAGCTTCGCCAAGTTCGTCGTCTCGGGCGAGGGTGCGGCAGCGTTCCTCGACCGGCTCTGCGCCAACCGGCTGCCGGCGGAGGCAGGACGGCTCGCGCTGACCCAGATGCTCACGCCGCGCGGCGGCATCGAGACCGACGTGACCGTCACGCTGACGGAGCCCGGCCGCTACTACGTCGTCTCCGCAGCGGCCACCGAGACGCACGACCTGGCGTGGATCGGGCGGCACGCTCCCGGCGACGGGTCGGTGGAGATCGAGAACGTCACCGACCGCTACGGCGTGCTCACGCTCGCCGGGCCGCGCTCGCGCGAGCTGCTGCAGCGGGTGAGCGGCGACGACCTCTCGAACGCGGGTTTTCCGTTCTTCCGGGCTCGCCACATCGACGTCGGCGGGCACCGGGTGCTCGCCCTGCGCGTCTCCTACGTCGGCGAGCTCGGCTGGGAGCTCCACCACCCGCTCGAGCAGCAGCGCGCCCTGTACGACCTGCTGCACGAGGCGGGCGCCGACCTCGGCCTCGTCGACTTCGGCTACCGCGCGCTCGAGTCGATGCGCTTCGAGAAGTGCTACCGCCTCTGGGGCGCCGACCTGTCGGCCGACTGGTCACCATTGCAGGCCGGCCTCGAGCGCTTCGTCGCCTTCGACAAGGGCGACTTCGTCGGGCGGGAGGCGCTCCTGCGCGAGCGCGAGCGGGGAACTTCCCACCGGCTCAGCTGTCTCGTGATCGACGCGGACGGCGCCGACGCGCACGGGTACGAGCCCGTCTACGCCGAGGGCAGCGGGCCGGTCGCCTACGTGTCCTCGGGCGGTTACGGTCACACGCTCGGCACGTCGATCGCGCTCGCCTACCTGCCCGTCGCGCACGCGGCGGTCGGCACCGAGCTCGAGGTCGGGATCCTTGGCTCGCGGCGGCCGGCAGTGGTCGCCGAGCAGCCCCTCTACGACCCCGGCAACGAACGCCTCCGGTCCTAGACGCCGACCCGCCTCACGCGGGCGCGTGCTCGTGCGCCGCCGCGGCCTCCATCATCGCCTGCAGCATCTCGGGCTTCGGCACCGCCGGTCGCGGGTACGCCTTGCGGCTCTGGCTCAGCCCGAGCCCGAGCATCAGCTCCGCGAGCTTGTAGGTGAGCGGCCCGGGGTTGATCACCGGTACCGGCAGGTGCTCCTGGAGGTACGGCACCGCCTGGTGCATGGTGGTCGAGCCCATGCAGATCACCTCGGCGCCGTCCTCGACGCAGGCGAGGCCCGCCGCCTCGAGCAGGGGGAAGATCTCGCTCTCCTTGCCGCCGAGCAGGTTCTCGACGTCGGGAGGCTTGTCGATCGAGCGGATCGACGCGCACTTGTCCGCCAGCCCGTACTCGGCGAGCCCCTTCTTGTAGAGACCGATCCACGGGTCCCACTGCGTCAGCACGGAGAAGGTGCTGCCGAGCATGAGCGCGGTCAGGTACGACGCCCGACCCGGCCCGATCACGGGAATGTCGAGGATCGACCGCAGCGCGTTCACGCCGGAGTCGCTCATCGTGTCGATGCAGACGGCGTCGTAGCCCTCCTCCTGCGCCGTCTTGCCCGCCTCGAACAGCGCCAGGTCGGCGATCACCCAGTCGTGGTGGCTGTCGAACAGCGCCGGGCCGGCCTTGACGCCGCGGAACTCGAACTCGATCTCGGGGCCGAGCTGCACCTCCCGCATCTGCGCCTCGCGGTTGGCCATGCCGCCTTCCCCGAACGCGAAGGGGACGATCACGAGCACCGTGGGCATCGTGCCTCCTTTGTTGGCGGCCGCCTGGAGACGTCGTCGACGCGCGGCCGCACGAATGTCTGACATTCGGCCCGCGCCGTCGTGTCTACTCCGTCCGGGGCCTTCTGTCAACGCGAGCGAGGCTAGGCTGCCGCCCAACGATCGCATGAGCCAGCCCGCTTCACTCGACCGGCTGCGCATCCTCGTGGATGCAGGGATCGCGCTGAGCTCGGAGCTCTCGCTCGACGCGCTCCTGCAGCGGATCGTCGAGACCGCCGCGGAGCTGACGGGCGCCCGCTACGCAGCGCTCGGCGTGATCGACCGCTCCGGTCACGGGCTGGAGCGCTTCCTGACGACCGGCATCGACCAGCAGACGCGGGCGGCGATCGGCGAGCTGCCGAAGGGGCGCGGCGTGCTCGGCGTGCTGATCCGCGAGGCGAAGCCGCTGCGGCTCGACGACCTCTCGCGTGACCCGCGCTCGGTGGGCTTCCCGCCGAACCATCCGACGATGACGACCTTCCTCGGGGTGCCGATCGTCCAGCGCGGCGTCGCCTACGGAAACCTCTACCTGACCGAGAAGCACGGGGGGCCGTTCACGCAGGAGGACGAGGAGCTGACGCAGCTGCTCGCGGCGCAGGCGGCGGTCGCGATCGAGAACGCCCGCCTGTATGAGTCCTCGACGCGGTGGCTGCGACAGCTCGAGTCGCTGAACGAGGTGGGGAACGCCCTCAGCTCGGAGCTCGAGCTGCAGCCGCTGCTAGGGATCGTCGCGCGCAACCTGCGCGAGCTCCTGCATGCGCGGATGGTCCTGATCGCGCTGCCCGACGCGGACGACGGCGCCATCCGGATCGCGGCCGCGGACGGGGAGGGTGCGACGGACGCCCCGGGCCTGCGGCTCGCGCTGACCGGCTCCAAGGCGGGGCGCGTCCTCGAACGGAGCCGCAGCGAGCGCGTCGACGAAGTGGTCGAGGATCCGGAGATCGACCAGCGGCTCGCGCGCCGGCTCGGAGTGACGACCGGGCTGTACGCGCCGCTCGTCGTGCAGGGACGGGCGATCGGCGTGGTCGTCGCGCACGACAAGCTCGGGGCCGACCCGCGCTTCGGCGACGAGGACGTCCGGCTCGCGGAGCTGCTCGCCTCCCGTGCGGCGATGGCGGTCGACCTCGCCGAGCGCGTCAGCCGTGACGTCGTCCGGCGGGTCGTCGAGGCGCAGGAGCAGGAGCGCGCCCTGCTCGCGCGGGAGCTCCACGACGAGACCGGCCAGGCGCTCACGTCGATCCTGCTCGGCCTCAAGACGCTCGAGGAGGACGTCACGACCGAGCACGGCCGGGCGAGCGCCGCCGCGCTGCGCGAGCTCGTCGTCTCGACGCTCCAGGACGTGCGCCGGCTGGCGGTCGAGTTGCGCCCGGCCGCACTCGACGACTTCGGCCTCGGCCCGGCGCTGGAGCGGCTCGTCGACACGTTCGCCGAGAAGGCGAGCGTCGCCGTCAAGCTCGACAACCGCCTCGGCGACGAGCGGCTCGACGCCGAGCTGGAGACGACGCTCTACCGGATCGTCCAGGAGGCGCTCACGAACGTGCTGAAGCACGCCGACGCGCAGCGTGTGACGATCGCGCTCGTGCGCCAGCGCGGAACGATCAGGGCGGTCGTCGCGGACGACGGCCGCGGCTTCGACGCCGGCGCGAGCCGCCGCGACGCGCTCGGCCTGGTCGGCATGCGGGAGCGGGCAGTCCTGATCGGCGGCAGGCTCTCGATCGAGTCCACGCCGGGGGGCGGAACGACGCTCATCGTGGAGGTTCCGGCAGCGTGAGCATCCGCGTCCTCCTGGTCGACGACCACGCCATCCTCCGAGCGGGGCTGCGCCGCGTGCTCGAGGCCGAGGACGACATCGAGGTCGTGGCGGAGGCGGAGTCGGCGGAACGGGCCGTCTTCGAGACGATCTCGGCGAAGCCCGACGTCGCCGTCCTCGACGTCGTCATGCCCGGCAAGTCCGGGATCGACGTGACACCGCAGCTGCTCGAGCTCGTGCCCGAGCTGAAGATCCTCGTCCTCTCGATGCAGGACGACCCGCGCTACGTGCGGGCGGCGTTCGAGGCCGGCGCCAGCGGCTACGTCCTGAAGGAGGCCGCCGACACCGAGGTGGTCGGCGCCGTCCGGGTGGTGGCCGCCGGCGAGCGCTACGTGCACCCGACCCTGGGTGCACGCCTGGTCGCCGCCGAGGTCGAGGAGCGGAAGCGCGCCGAGGCAGATCCGCTGTCCGAACGGGAACGGGAGGTGCTCCGACTGCTCGCGCTCGGCCACACCAACCAGGAGATCGCAAAGATGCTCTACATCTCGGTGCGCACGGCCGAGACGCACCGCGCGCACATCATGCAGAAGCTCGGGCTCTCGGGACGGTCCGAGCTCGTCCGCTACGCGCTCGAGCACGGGCTGATCGAGCCCGGGCCGCCTACGTGACGACGAGCACGTCGCACGGCGCCCGGTTGACGACGCCTGCGCTCACGCGCCCGAGCGCGCCGTCGGGCGTACCTTCGCGGCCCCGGCGACCGACGACGACGAGGTCGGCGCCGAGCTCGAGCGCCGCCTGCACGAGCCTGTCGGCCGGGTCGCCGAACAGCGGCAGATACGTCGCGGTCAGGCCGCGGTGGAGGAGATCCTCGCGGGCCTCCCGCAGGATCAGGTCCGCCTCGTGCGTCTCCTCGCGGGCGACGTTCGCCACCGCCAGGGTCGAGCCGTAGCCCACCAGGGCGGCGGCGGCTTCGAGCGCCCGCCTGGACAGCTCGCTCCCGTCGAAGCAGAGGAGCACTCGCTTCGGTCGCACGGCCATGCCTTCATGGTGCGGGCGACACGCGCCCCGCGGCGTCCGAGCGGCACCCGATTCCGCCTGCGGCCTACTACGGAGCCAGCAGCCGGCGCACCGCCCTCGCGACGATCACGTCCTCGCGGGCCGCGACCACCTCGACCCGGAGCCCGCCGAGGAAGCCGAGCCGCTCCACGACGGCCGCCCGGACGTCGGCCCGGTTCTCGCCGACGCCGCCCGTGAACGCGACCGCGTCGATGCCCGCGAGGGCGGCGGCCATCGCCGCGACGGCCTGCGCGACCCGGTAGGCATACACGTCGAAGCCCAGCGGATCGTCCAGGCCGCCGAGCGCGGCGAGGCCCGACTCGTGCTCGAGCGCGTGGTCGAGCTCCTCCAGGGCGAGGCCGCGCCGGCGGAGCAGGTAGAGGAGCGCTCCCGGGTCGACGGAGCCGGAGCGGGTCGCCATCGGGACGCCTTCGAGCGGGCTGAAGCCCATGGTCGTGTCGATCGAGCGCCCTTCGAGGACGGCCGTGACGGAGCAGCCGCCGCCGAGGTGGCAGACCACCAGGCGCCGCACCGGCACCTGCTCGGCCGCCCAGGCGACGGAGAGGCCGTGGAAGCCGTACCGCCGCAGGCCCCACTCCTCCCGCCAGCGCACGGGAACGGCGTACGTGGTCGCGCGGTCGGGCATCGTCGCGTGGAACGCCGTGTCGAAGACGGCGACGTGCGGGACGCCGGGGAGCGCCGCGCGCGCCTCGTCGAGCGCCAGCAGCGCCGGGGCGTTGTGCAGCGGCGCGAGGTCCGACAGCTCGTCGATCGCCGCCCGGACCTCGTCGTCGACCAGCACGGGCGCCCGGAAACGCGAGCCGCCGTGGACGACCCGATGCCCCGCCGCGGCGACGTCCGGCGGCAGCCCCTCGAGCGACGCGACCTCCTCGCGCGCTTCCGCGTCGCCGACGATCGACAGCTTGAGGCTCGTCGAGCCGGCGTTGACGACGAGGACGCGCACGCGGCTACCAGGACTTCGCCCGCGCGGCCGCCTGGGGCTCGCGGACGCGCACCCGGGCGTCGAGAGCGACGCAGCCCTCGGTCAGCCCGAGCACCGGGTTCAGGTCGACCTCGGCGACCGCCGGGAGGTCGTCGCCGAGCCGGCCCAGCCGGAGCACGAGGTCCTCGAGGGCGGCGGCGTCGGCGGGCGGCGCGCCGCGAAAGCCGGCGACGAGTCGTCCGGCCTTTCCGCCCGTGACGAGCTCGCGCGCGTCGAGGTCGGTCAGCGGCGCGAGCCGGAAGCCCGCCTCGCCGATCAGCTCGGCGAGCACGCCGCCCGGCCCGAACGCGACGAGCGGGCCGAAGACCGGGTCCTGGAGGACGCCGGCGTGCAGCTCCGGGCCGCCCCTGCGCAGCGGCTGCACGATCACCGGGAGCCCGACGCGCTCGACCGCCGCCCGGACCGCCTCCTCGTCGGGAAGGTCGAGCGCGACCCCGCCGGTCTCGGTCTTGTGGGCGCCCGGGGCGGCGGTCTTGACGACGGCCGGGAAGCCGAGCTCGCGCGCCGAGGCGACGGCGTCCGCAGCCGAGCCGGCAACGCGCTCGGGGACGAGCGGCACCCCGTACGCGAGCAGCAGGGCGCGGGCCGCGGCCGGGTCGAGCCAGACGTCGTCCGCCTCCGCGAGCGCCCGGGCGACGAGCTCCCGGGCCGCCCGCCGGTCGATGCGGTCGAGGCTCGGGACGGTGCCATGGGGCCGCCGGAGCCAGGCTGCGCGCTCCGCCACGCGCCCCAGCGCCCTCGCGGCAGACTCCGGGTAGGCGAACGCCGCGACCCGGCGGGAGCCGGCGAGCGCCGCCGGGACGCCCTCGGAGGACATGACGACCGCCAGAACGGGCTTGTCCTCGTCCCCGCGCGCCGCCGCCCGCTCGATCGCCGCCGCGACCTCGTCGGCGGTGGCGCTGACGGCGGGCACGAACAGCGCGATCACGGCCGCGACGTGAGGGTCGGCGAGGAGGTGCGGCAGTGTCGCTGCGTACGTCTCCGCAGTCGCGGACCCGAGCATGTCGACCGGGTTGGCGACGCTCGCCTCGGCGGGCAGCTCCGCCCGCAGCGCGGCGAGCGTCGGCTCTGCGAAAGCGGCGAGCTCGAGCTGGGCCGCCTCGCACGCGTCCGCGCAGAGGATTCCGAGCCCGCCCGCGTTGGTCAGGATCCCCACCGACCGGCCGGCGAGCCGCGGCTGGCTCGAGAGCAGGGCAGCGACGTCGATCAGCTCCTCGAGCGAGTCGGCCCGGATCACGCCCGCCTGCCGGAAGAGCGCGTTCACGCCCGCCTCGGAGCCGGCGAGCGCCGCGGTGTGGGAGCTCGCAGCCCGCATCCCCGACGCCGACGTGCCGCTCTTCAGGGCCAGGATCGGCTTGCGGCGCGCGACCCGGCGCGCGATCTGGCCGAAACGGCGCGGATTGCCGAACGACTCGACGTAGAGCAGGATCGCGCCCGTCGCCGGATCGTCCTCCCACCACTCCAGCAAATCGTTCGTCGAGACGTCCGCCTTGTTCCCGATCGAGACGAACGCGGAGAGGCCGAGCCCGCGGCTGACAGCGGCCTCGAGCAGCGCGAGCCCCAGCGCGCCGCTCTGCGACGAGAAGCCGATGTTGCCGGGCGGCGCGGAGCGCGACGCGAACGTCGCGTTCAGGCTCGGCGCGGCGACCGCGATGCCCAGGCAGTTGGGGCCGATCAGGCGAGCGCCGTGCGCCCGCACGAGCGCGAGCAGGCGCTCCTGCCGCTCCGCGCCCTCCGCCCCGGTCTCGGCGAACCCCGCCGAGATGACTACGATCGCCCGGATCCCCTTCCGCAGAGCCTCCTCGACCGACTCGAGCACCGCTCCGGCAGGGACGCAGACGACCGCCAGGTCGACGTCGTCGGGCACCTCGCCGAGCGAGCGGTAGCCCCGGACGCCCGACACCGCGCTGCCGTCGCGGTTGACGGGGTAGGCGGCGCCGGCGAAGTCGCCCTCGACGATGTTCCGGAACAGCTCGCCGCCGATCGACCCGCGCCGGCGCGAGGCGCCCACGACGACGACGCTCCGAGGCTCGAAGAACGGCCGCAGCGAGGCGGTGACGGCCACGTGGTCGCGCTCGGCGACCCGCTCCGCGTACTGCTCGGTCGGCGCGATCGGGAAGCGGAGCTCGATCTCGCCTCCCGTCAGCTCGCGCGAGAGCTCGAAGCCGATGCCCTCGAAGACGCGCAGCATGTCCCGATTGTCCGCCAGCACCTCCGCGACGAACCGCTCGATTCCCACCGCCGCGGCCCTGCGGGCGAGCTGCTCCACGAGCCGCGTGCCGATCCCGCGCCGCTGGTACGCGTCCGCCACCGCGAACGCCGCCTCCGCCACGGCCGGATCGCGCAACCGCACGTAGTTGGCGACCGCCACGACCCGCTCGCGCCCGTCGCCACCGGCGACGGTCCCGACCAGCGCTCCGCGCTCGGCCCAGTCCGGCTGCAGGAGCTGCTCGACGAGCTCAGGCCCGACGGCGGGCAGGCCGTGGAAGCGAAGGTAGAGGCTGCGCTGGGAGAGCGCGGCGAAGAAGTCGACCAGCGCCGCCTCGTCGGCGGGGCCGGGCGGGCGGAGCCGGAGCGTGGCGCCGTCCCGGAGGATCACGTCGACGGCGGTGCCCACAGTGGAACCGTACGGCCTCGGCCGACCGCCCGCCTCGGTGGCAACTACGCACGCAGGCCGGCCGTCCCCGCGGTTGCGTACTTTCCCGAACGCCCGCGGTGGCGTTCGCCGATGCGCCGCGACCGGGCTCGCACGATTCTCGGGCTGTCACGAAAGGAGGCCCGATGAGCAGCCAGGACCTGGTCATGTCCGCTCCGATCGTCGAGGCGCGGGGCGTGCAGAAGGCCTACGACACGGGCGCGGTGCGGGTGGATGCGCTGCGCGGGGTCGACCTCGTGCTCGACCGCGGCGAGATGGTCGCGATCATGGGCCCGAGCGGCTGCGGCAAGACGACGCTGCTGAACTGCCTCTCCGGCCTCGACGCGATCGACGAGGGCGAGATCCTGATCGAGGGCACGCCGCTGTCGGCGCTGTCCGACCGGCGGCGCACCGACTACCGGGCCCGGCGGATGGGGTTCGTCTTCCAGTTCTACAACCTGATCCCCGTCCTGACGTCGGTGGAGAACGTCGAGCTGCCGCTGCTCGTCGCCCGCGTGAGCAGCGGCGAGGCGAGGCGGCGCGCGCTCGCGGCCCTCGACCTCGTCGGCCTCGCCGGCCGCGCCGGCCATGTCCCCGACGCGCTCTCGGGCGGCGAGCGGCAGCGCGTCACGATCGCCCGCTCGCTCGTCAACGACCCCGCCATCGTCTGGGCGGACGAGCCCACCGGCGATCTCGACTCGGAGAACGCCGCCGAGATCGTCGCTCTGATGCGGCGGCTGAACCTCGAGCGCGGGCTGACGTTTCTGATCGTCACGCACGACATCTCGGTCGGACGCCGCACCGACCGCATCGTGCGAATGCTCGACGGCCGGGTCGTCGAGGAACAACGACTGGAGGTGCCACATGTTCTCGCGAGTCACGCTGCTTGAGATCGACACGATGCGCATCGGCGTCGAGGACGCGACCGCGCTCTTCCGGGAGGAGGTCCTGCCCGGGCTACGGGAGGAAGACGGCTATCAGGGCGCCCTCGTGCTGGCGACGCCGGAGGGGAAGGGACTGATCCTCACGCTCTGGGAGACCGAGGAGGGTGCGCGCGACGCCTCCGGCTTCGCGACCGCGGCGCTCGAGCGGAACCTGACGATGTTCACCGCACCGCCCGGCCGTGAGCAGTACATGGTCGTCGTCGCCGACATGCCGAGCCTGAGCCTCGCCTGATGCGCGAGCTGTTCGGGATCCCGGTCGACAGCCTGCTGCTGATCCTCGGC
>DATBMD010000220.1:0-8725 GCA_036555085.1 Gaiellaceae bacterium | reverse complement strand
GAACGCGCCCTCGACCGCGGCGAGCGGGTGGTGCGCGTCGACGAGCGTCGGGCCGACGCGGACGTCGAGCCGGTCTTCGACGAGCGTGGCGCGGCCGACGAGCTTCACGTGCAGGTCGAGCGCGCGGGCGGCGGCGACGTGCTCCTGCGTGACGGCCTCGATCCCGTCGACGTCGACCCACTCGAGCGGTACACGGGAGCCGAAGGCGACGGTGGCGAGGATCGCCATCTTGGCGGCCGCGTCGAGGCCGGCCACGTCCTCGGTCGGGTCCGCCTCCGCGTAGCCGAGCCGTTGCGCCTCCGCCAGCGACTCCGCGTAGGAGCGTCCCGTCTCCATCTCGGAGAGGATGAAGTTGGTCGTGCCGTTGACGATTCCGAGCACGCGGTGGACGTTCGTGACGACGAGTGACTCGCGCAGCACCTTGATCACCGGGATCGCCGCGGCAACCGCCGCCTCGAAGCGGAGCTGGACGCCGCCCGTGGCGGCGGCCGCGTAGAGCTCGGGCCCGCGCCGGGCGACCAGCTGCTTGTTCGCGGTGACGACGGGCATGCCGCGCCGCAGCAGCTCCAACACGTGCGGCCCGGCCGGCTCGAGGCCGCCCATCACCTCGGCGACGACGGCGATGCCCGGGTCGTCGCGAATCGCCGCGAAGTCGGTCGTCAGGACCTTCCGTGCCGGCGTGAACCCGCGTTCCTTCGCCGGGTCGCGCACGAGCGCCCGGGTCACGCGCAGCCGGTGGCCCGTCGCCCGCTCGATCTCGTCGCCCGATTCCTCGAGCAGCCGGTGGACGGCCGCGCCGACGGTCCCGTAGCCCAGCAGGGCTACCGGGACGTCAACCGACTGCACGGCGCACCGCTGCCCCAGCGCGGACGATCACGCCTCCACTGTCGCATCCGCGCCGGCGCGGTGCATCAGGCCCCTCAGCTCGCGGCCCACGGCCTCGATGCGGCCGCCGGCGGCTTCCTCGCGCAGGCTGCGCAGCCGCGCCTCGCCGGCGTCCATGTCCGCGATCCACTCGCGCGCGAAGGACCCGTCCTGGATGTCGGCCAGGATCCGGCCCATCTCCGCGCGCACGTGGCCGTCGATCACGCGCTCGCCGCGCGTGTAGTCGCCGAACTCCGCGGTGTCCGAGATCGACCAGCGCATGTGCTGGAGGCCGCCCTCGTAGATCAGGTCGACGATCAGCTTCAGCTCGTGCAGGCATTCGTAGTAGGCGATCTCCGGCTGGTAGCCGGCGTCGACCAGCGTCTCGAACCCCGCCCGGATCAGCTCCGAGGTGCCGCCGCAGAGAACGGCCTGCTCGCCGAACAGGTCGGTCTCGGTCTCCTCCTTGAACGTCGTCTCGAGGATGCCGGCGCGCCCGGCGCCGATCCCGACGGCGTACGCGAGCGCGAGCTCGCGCGCCCGCCCGCTCGCATCCTGCTCGACCGCGATCAGGGCCGGCGTCCCGTAGCCCTCGGCGAAGAGCCGCCGCACGATGTGGCCCGGGCCTTTCGGTGCGACCATGATCACGTCGTGCGTCGCGGGCGGCGCCACCCGCTCGTAGAGCACGTTGAAGCCGTGCGCGAAGAGGACGGCCGCGCCGGAATCGATCGACGGGGCGACGCTCTCGTCCCACACGTGGGGCTGCACCTGGTCGGGCAGCAGCATCGCCACGAGCTGCGCCCCGGCGACGGCCTCCGAAACGGCCCGGACGGTGAGGCCCGCGGCCTCGGCCTCGCCGCGCGACGAGCTGCCCTCGCGGAGGCCGACCTCGACCTCGATGCCCGAGTCGCGCAGGTTCAGGGCGTGGGCGTGCCCCTGGCTGCCGTAGCCGATCACCGCCACCTTGCCGTCGAGCAGGGAGAGATCGCCGTCGCGCAGGATCGTCGCCATTCGAGTCGGGTCCTTTCTCGTCGTCGGGCGGGGGAGTGGCCCTAATTGATTGCAGAAAGCCGGCGCGCCTGACGCTTGGCCGACGCGCGGGACATGCCGACCCGACCTGTCCGCACGAGCTCCTGGATCCCGTGTGGCTGCGCGAGCTCCTGGAACGAGTCGAGCTCCTCGGGCGTGCCGACGAGCTCGAAGACGACGGCGTCGGGCCCGAGGTCGGCGACCCTGCCGCGGAACGCCTCGGCGGTCGTGATCAGCTCGGCCCGGCGCTCGGGCGAGGCGCTGACCTTGAGCATCAGCAGCTCCCGCTCGACCGCCTCGCCGGGGACGAGCTCGGTCACGCGCAGCACGTTCACGAGCTTGTGGATCTGCTTCTCGATCTGCTCGAGCGAGTGCTGGGAGCAGTCGACGCGCAGCGTGATGCAGGAGACGCCGGGCCGCTCGGTCGGGCCGACCGCGAGCGAGTCGATGTTGAACCCGCGGCGCGCGAACATCGTCGAGATCCGCGCCAGCGCACCGGGCTTGTCCTCCACCATCACCGACAGCGTGTGCTTCACGCGCCCGGCCGCCTTCCGTCTGCGGCCGGCAGAGCCGGCCTCCGCCGGCAGGCTGCCGTCGCTCGCGGCACGATGCCTTTCGGGGCCGTATTTCCATACTGTCCCCTCCGGCCTCCTGCCGCGAGCGACGACCCGGGCGGGTGAAGGAGCTTCACGCGGCCTCCACGGGATCGGTCTCCTCGTACTCGATCATGTCGAGCGCGGCCGCGCCGGCGGGGATCATCGGGAAGCACTGCTCGGCGGTGTCGACCCGGCAGTCGACGACGGTCGTCCGGCCGCTCGAGAGCGCCTCCTCGAGCGCCTGCTCGAGCTCGTCCTCGCTCGAGACGGTGAGCCCGAGCGCGCCGTACGCCTCGGCGAGCTTGGCGTAGTCCGGCACCTGGTGGGTCAGGTGCACGTGCGACCGCCGCTCGTCGAAGAACATGTCCTGCCACTGCTGCACCATGCCGAGGTAGGCGTTGTTGACGAGGACGACGACGATGGGGAGATTCTCGAGCACGGCTGTGGCCAGCTCCTGCTGCGTCATCTGGAAGCAGCCGTCCCCGTCGACGCAGACGACCGTCGCCTCCGGGCGGGCGGCCTTGGCCCCGATGGCCGCGGGGATGCCGTAGCCCATCGTGCCGAGCCCGCCCGAGGTGATGAACGAGCGCGGACGCTCGCTGAGCACGTACTGCATCGCCCACATCTGGTGCTGGCCGACGCCCGTCGTGACGATCACGTCGTCGCCGGCGATCAGCGACTGGAGCCGCTCGACGACCGCCTGCGGCTTCAGCGTGTCGCCGCCCTTGCCGTAGCGGAGCGGGAACTCGTCCCGCCAGTCGGCGATCCGGCGCAGCCAGGGCTCGGGCGGCGGCGCGCCCTCGGCCCGGTGCTGCCCGACCTGGACGGCGAGGTCGTGGAGGATCCGCTTCAGGGGCCCGACGACCGGGACGTCGGCCTCGCGGAGCTTGCCGATCTCCGCCGGGTCGATGTCCAGGTGGATGACGGTGGCGCCCGGGGCGAAGGCCGAGAGCTTGCCCGTGACGCGGTCGTCGAAGCGCGCGCCGACCGCGACGAGGAGATCGCACGTGTTCATCGCCAGGTTCGACCACTTGGGGCCGTGCATGCCCGGCCAGCCGAAGTGGAACGGGTGCGTCTCGGGGAAGGAGCTCTTGCCCATCAGCGTCGTGATCACCGGCAGCCGGCCGACCTCGGACAGCGTCTTCAGCTCCGAGCAGGCGTCGCCGTTGAGCACGCCGCCGCCGACGTAGAGGACCGGCTTCTCCGCCTCGGCGATCCGCCTCGCCGCCTCGCGCACCTGGAGCGGGTGCACCTTCACGGGCGGCCGCCAGCCGGGCAGATCGATGGCGTCGGGGTACCGGAAGTCGAGCTCGGCCTCCTGGATGTCACGCGGGACGTCGACGAGCACGGGCCCGCAGCGCCCCGTCCGGGCGACGTGGAAGGCGGCCTTCATCAGGGCCGGGATCTCGGTTGCATCCTGGACGAGCCAGGAATGCTTGACGATCGGCATCGTGATCCCCGTGATGTCGCACTCCTGGAAGGCGTCGGTCCCGATCAGGTGGGTGCGTACCTGGCCGGTCACGCAGACCAGCGGGGTCGAGTCCATCCACGCGTCGGCGATCGGCGTCACGAGGTTGGTCGCGCCGGGCCCGGACGTCGCGAGGGCGACGCCGGTGCGCCCCGACGCGCGGGCGTAGCCCTGGGCCATGTGGCCCGCGCCCTGCTCGTGGCGCGCGAGCACGTGCCGGACGGTCGTCCCGCGCGCGATCGCGTCGTAGGTCGGCAGGATCGCCCCGCCCGGGATGCCGAACATCACCGGCACGCCCTCCGCTTCCAGCGAGCGGAGGATCGCGTCCGCGCCGGTCATCCGCGTCACGCGGCGCCTCCGAGCGCGAACTCGGTATCGGAGCGGCTGGAGGGCAGCAGCTGGATGACGACGTCGACGAACTCGCGCGTGGTCGCCCCCATGCGCGCGCCGGGCATGTCGGGCGTCCGCAGGGGGCGGCGGAGCGCGGCGGCGAGGCTTGCCTCGAGCGTCTGCGCCGCGGCCCGCCGGCCGAGCCCCTCGCCGAGCAGGAGCGCCGCCGCGAGCAGCATCTCGCTGGGGTTGGCGACGCCCTGCCCTGCGATGTCACGGGCCGACCCGTGGGCCGGCCCGTAGAGCCCCGGGCCAGAAGGGGAGAGAAGGCCCGAGGCCGACAGGCGACGCGCGCCGGCGCCGAGGGAGGGGGCCTCGGCGAGCGCGTCCGCCAGCACGCTCTCGGTCACGACGACCCCGAGAGCGGAAGGTGCGGTGGTCAGTGCCTGGAGCGCCTGGGCGAGCGGGAGGTGCAGCACCTCGACGCCGTCGTGGCGATTCGCCGCCAGGTCGACGCGGCTGCGCCAGGCGCCGTTGACGCCCACCGAGACGAGGCGCCCGTGGGCTGCGCGGGCCGACGCGAAGGCCTGCTCGATCGTCCAGTCGGCGGTGGACTCGTCGAGCGGGGTGAAGAGCGTCAGGTCGGCGCCGCCGGCGACGAGGACGCGGGAGACGCGGGCCGCGAGATCGAGCGCGGCCTTGATCCCCTCGAGCGCCGGCTCGGACGCCCCGGCCACGAGAACGGCGTCAGCGCCGACCGTCGCGAGGCGCGTCGCGGTCGGCAACGGGTGACCGGATCGGGTGACGGCCTCGCCCCCGAACGGCGGATGGACCTCCTCGACGGCGAAGCCGTGCAGGCGCGACACCTGCGCGAGCGCACGGCTCGCCTCGGCCATCACCTCGGGGCCGATGCCGTTGCCGGCCAGGCACGCGACGACGTAGCGGCGCGCGTGGGTGCGGTGGCTGACGGCTCCTGCGAAGGCGGCGTCGGCGATCGATTGTGCTTGCGGTGTCACGGCTGCTCGCTCCTTTGCTCCTGTTCTCGCTCCGTCCGCCGGAAGGCGTACCGGTGGTGCGATTCGGTCGGCGTGTGCGCCTGGGGCGCGTGTGCGACGTCTCCCCCTAGAGGGGGAGAATCAGGAGCTCGATGCCGATGGCGCGGCGCGATACGGCCACGCAGGCGTTGTCGGACAGGGATACGGCCCGGGTCGGCATCGGAGCGGACAGGGTGCCGGACCGATGGATGCTTGTCAAGAACGGGGTCATCGGATGATCGATTTTCGATCGGTCCTTGTATTTCGGCAATATCGCTTTTAGTCTTGAAGCGATGTCGCGCGTAGCCGTGAGCGGAAAAGTGTCCCCGGCGGGATTCCCGTTCGCGATCTTCGCGACGCCGCGTAGCGGCTAGCCGGCGCTCTTCTCCTCCCGCCCCCGCCGGACTAGCTCAAAGAAACACCGGCGGGAGAGTCGACATCCCCTGTCTTCACCGTTCCGGAGGTGAGAGGAGAGCTGTGAGCGCGAGACGGCAGCGCACGATTCACGACCCACGGCGCGAACGCGATGCCTGCGGCATCGGGTTGGTCGCCGACGTGCGCGGGCGTGCCTCGCGTGAGCTGCTCGACCGGGCGCTGGCCGGGCTCGCCGCCGTGTCGCACCGCGGCGCGTGGGCTGCGGACGGCGTCACCGGTGACGGCGCCGGCGTGCTGCTCCCGCTCGCCGAGTCGCTGACGGGGACGCCGGGAGCCGGGCTGGCGATGGCGTTCCTGCGCGGCGAGGGCGCCCGCGAGGCGCTCGAGGCCGCCTGCCGGGCCGAGGGGCTCGAGCCGGCCGGCTGGCGGGACGTGCCGGTCGAGCCAGACGCGCTCGGCGCACATGGCCGGGCGACCATGCCCGCGGTCGCGCAGCTGCTCCTCGCCCCCTGCGACGCTCCCGACGCCGAGCGGCGCGCCTATCGCGCCCGCCGCCGCGCGGAGCGCTCGGGGCTGCTCTACGTCGCCTCGCTCTCCTTCCGGACGGTGACCTACAAGGCGCTCTGCGCCGCCACCCAGCTCGACCACTTCTACCCCGATCTGCGTGAGCCCGGCTACGCGGTCCCGTTCGCGATCTTCCACCAGCGCTTCTCGACCAACACCGAGCCCAGCTGGGAGCGCGCGCAGCCGTTCCGACTGCTCTGTCACAACGGCGAGATCAACACGATCGAGGGCAACGTCGCCTGGATGGAGGCGCGCGAGCGTTCGGCGGGTCTCGAGCCCGACCTGGCGCCGGTGCTCGACCTGGACGGCTCGGACTCCGCGCTGCTCGACAACGCGCTCGAGTGGCTCGTGCGGGCGGGCCGCGAGATCCCCGCGGCGGTGTCGATGCTCGTGCCGCCAGCGTGGCAGAACGACCCGCGCCTCGACCCCGAGGTGCGCGACTTCCACCGCTACGGGGCGATGCTCGTCGAGCCCTGGGACGGCCCCGCGGGGCTCGTGTTCACGGACGGCACGACGAGCGGCGCCGCCCTCGATCGAAACGGGCTGCGCCCGCTCCGCGTGGCCGTGACGGCCGACGGCCTGGTGACCGTCGCCTCCGAGGCCGGAGCCGTGCCTCTACCCGAGGGCGTCGCTGTCCGCCGGGGACGGCTCGGCCCCGGGCAGGCGCTGACGGTCGACCCGGAGCGCGGCCTGCTGCTGGACGGCGAGCTGAAGCGCGACCTCGCCCGCCGCCGACCCTACGGCACCTGGGTGCAGGCGAGCATCGAGCGGCGCGACGTCGGCGAGCCGCTCCCGGCGCCGACGGTCGGGCTGACGTCGCGGCACGTCCTCCACGGGTACACGCGCGAGGAGCTGAGCGTGATGCTGCGGCCGATCGCACAGAGCGGCCAGGACCCGGTCTACTCGATGGGCGACGACGCGCCGATCCCCCCGCTGGCCGGCCGAAGCCGGCCGTTTGCCTCCTTCCTCCGCCAGCGCTTCGCGCAGGTGACGAATCCCGCCATCGACCACTACCGCGAGCGCACCGTCATGTCGGTCGCGACGCTGCTCGGGCGCCGGGCCCCGCTCGACGCCGAGGGCCCGGTGCCCCGCCTGCTCGTCCTCCCCGGCTTCCTGCTCTTCCCCTCCGCCGTTGCCGCGCTCGAGCCCGTGGTCGTCGATGCGACGTTCGCCTCCGACGACGGGCTCGAGGCGGCACTCGCCGGCGTCGTCGACGAGGTCGAGAGCGCGGTTCGCGGAGGAGCCGAGCTCGTCTGCCTCTCCGACGGGGAAACCGGTGACGAGCGGGCGCCGATCCCGTCCGTCCTCGCCGTCGCAGCGGCACACTCGCGGCTCGTCGAGCGTGGCCTGCGCACCGCCTGCTCGCTGCTCGTGCTGAGCGACGAGGCGCGCGACACGCACATGATCGCGAGCCTGCTCGGCTACGGCGCCGACGCGATCTGCCCGCGCCTCGCGCTCGAGACGGTCGCGCAGCTCGCGGAGAACGACAAGGTCGGGGGTGACCGGCCCAGCCCCGAGGAGGCGCAGCTGCGGCTGCTACGGGCGCTCGAGGACGGCGTCCTGAAGGTCATGTCCAAGCTGGGCATCTCCGACGTGGCGAGCTACAAGGGCGCGCGGCTGTTCGACGCGGTCGGCCTCGATCGCGATCTGTGCGACCGCTTCCTCTCCGGCACCCCGTCTGCGATCGGCGGCGTCGGGATCGGCCGGCTCGAGCAGGAGGCGCTCGCCCGCCTCGCCGCGGCCCGGAACGGCTCGCCTCAGCTCGAGAATCCCGGCTTCTACAAGCACCGCAAGGGCGGCGAGCCGCACGCGATCAGCCCCGAGGTCGTCGAGTCGCTCCACGAGACCCTCGCCGCGGCACATGCTCTGCGCTCCGCGTCGAAGACGGGCCGCTCCGACCTCTACGACCGCTTCGCCGCGCTCGTCAACGGCCGGGCGCCGATCGAGCCGCGGGACCTGCTCGCGCTCGAGCCGGCCGGGCCGCCCGTGCCCCTCGACGAGGTCGAGCCGGCCACGGAGATCGTCAGGCGCTTCTCGGGCGGCGGCATGTCCCACGGCGCGCTGTCGGCCGAGGCACACGAGACGCTTGCGATCGCGCTCAACCGTCTCGGTGCGCGCTCGAACTGCGGCGAGGGCGGCGAGGATCCCGGCCGTTACCGCACCGAGCGGAACTCGCGGATCAAGCAGGTGGCATCCGGCCGCTTCGGCGTCACCGCCGAGTACGCCGTCTTCGCGGACGAGCTGCAGATCAAGATCGCCCAGGGGTCGAAGCCGGGCGAGGGCGGGCAGATCCCCGCGCACAAGGTCACCGAGGAGATCGCCCGGCTCCGGAACACGCAGGCCGGCGTGTCGCTGATCTCGCCGCCGCCGCATCACGACATCTACTCGATCGAGGACCTCGCGCAGCTGATCTACGACCTTCGCCAGGTGAACCCGAGCGCCGACGTGTCGGTGAAGCTCGTGTC
>DATBMD010000211.1:0-1997 GCA_036555085.1 Gaiellaceae bacterium | reverse complement strand
GAGCCGCGAGTACGTGTTCGTCGCGCGCCGCCCGTAAGACGAATGCGGCGCCCCGGCCGGAGCCGGGGCGCCGCGATGGCAGCAGCGTGTGGGAGCGGGTGAGCTAGGCGGCGAGCCGCTGCGGCTCCGCCTCGACCTGGGCGGGGACCTCGGCCGAGCGCTCGTGCTCGAGGCGGGGGAGCCAGTCGAGCCACTTCGGCAGGTACCAGTTCCAGTCGCCCAGCAGCTTCATCGCCGCCGGGAGGAGGACGGCCCGGACGATGGTCGCGTCGATCAGGACGGCGGTGGCCAGGCCGACGCCGAACTGCTTCAGCATCACGACCGACAGCGTCGCGAAGATCGAGAACACGAAGACCATCACGATGGCGGCGCTCGTGACCACGCCGGCCGTCGTCTTGATCCCGAACGCGACCGCGTCGTCCGTCTTCATGCCCCGGTCGTACGCCTCCTTGATCCGGCTCAGGATGAACACGTGGTAGTCCATCGAGAGGCCGAACAGGATCACGAACAGGAACACGGGCAGGAACGCCATCACGCCGCCCGTGTAGTCGAAGCCGAGGAGCCCCTTCGCCCAGCCGTGCTGGAAGACGAGCACCAGGACGCCGTACGCGGCGGCGACCGACAGCAGGTTGAGGACGATCGTCTTGATTGCGATCACGATCGAGCGGAACGAGACGAGCATCAGCACGAACGCGAAGGCGAGCACGAAGGCGAACACGAACGGGGCCGTGCTGCGCATCGAGCTGTCGAAGTCCTTCGAGATCGCCGTCGTTCCGGTGACGCCGGCCTCGACGCCGTCGAGCGCGCCGACCGTCGCCGGGATGACGTCGTCACGGAGCGTCGCGAGCGCCGCGTTCGACGCCTCGTCGGTGCCGGTGCCGTCCATCGGGAGCTCGATCTCGGCCACCGTGCCGGCCTTGTTGACGTCGATCGTGACGGGCTCGTGGATGCGCCCGCTCGCGACCGCCTGCTCGCGCAGGTCGGCGATCGCGTTGCGCACCTCGGGGGCCTCGACCGACGGCGCCTTGACGACGACGACCGCGGGGTCGGACTCGCCGGGGAAGGCCTGCTGCAGCTTGTTGTAGGTCTGCACGGCCGGCAGGTCCTGCGGGAGCGCCTCGGCGCCCGGGACAACCGTCTTCATGCCCAGCGCGGGGAGCGCGAGCGCGATCAGGACGCCCGTCGCGAGCACGGCGGAGAGCAGCGGCCGGCGCAGGACGCGGTCGAGGATCCAGCTCCAGAAGCGCCCGCCCTCGGGCCGCTGCCGGCGGTGGAGGAACGGGACGCGCGCCTTGTTGACGCGGTCGCCGAGCCACGACAGCAGGGCCGGGAGCACGGTCAGCGAGCCGAGGACGGCGATCGCGACGACCATGATCGTGCCCATCGCGAACGAGCCGAACGTCTTGTCGCCGGTCAGGAACATGCCGGCCATCGCGGTCATCACCGTGAAGCCGGAGATCAGGACGGCGCGGCCCGAGGTGGCCGCGGCAGCCTCGAGAGCGGCGCTCTCGCTCTTGCCCGCGGCGCGTTCCTCGCGCTCGCGCTTCAAGTAGAACATCGTGTAGTCGACGCCGACGGCGAGGCCGATCAGCAGGATCAGGGCGCTGATGTTCTCGTCGACCGGCCAGACCTGGCTGGGGAGCGAGAGCAGGCCCATCGTCGCCATCACAGCCGAGAGCGCCAGCAGCAGCGGGATGCCCGCCGCCACGAGGGCGCCGAAGGCGACCACGAGGATGATGATCGTGACCGGCAGCGAGAGCAGGCCGGCCTTCTCGAGGTCCTGCGCGAACTTCTCGTCGACCTGCTTGTCGGCGCTGACGCCGAACTCGTCGATCGAGAGCTGCGGGTGGGCGGCAGCGGCCGCGTCGACGGCCTCGATGACCGGGTCGATCTTGTCGACGGCCTTCTCGTCGTCACCGCGAATCTCGAACTCGACGATGGCCGAATGACGGTCGGCCGAGATCTGCGTCTCGTTGCCGGCCGCGAGCGGGCTGTCG
>DATBMD010000157.1:0-19511 GCA_036555085.1 Gaiellaceae bacterium | reverse complement strand
GCCGGAACGGCCGGCGGAGCGGGTCGCGGAAGCCGACGTCGTGCTCGTCTCGGGCGGCAACACGGCCAACGCGCTCGCCCTGTGGCGGCTGCACGGCGTCGATCGGGCGTTGCGGCAGGCGTGGGAGCGCGGCGCCGTCCTGGGCGGGCCCAGCGCGGGCGCCAACTGCTGGTTCGAGGCGTCGGTGACCGACTCGTTCGGCGCGGGGCTGGCGGGCATGCGGGACGGGCTCGGCCTCCTGGCGGGCAGCTTCTGCCCCCACTACGACGGGGAGGAGCTGCGGCGGCCCGTCTACGAGCGCCTCGTGCGCGAGGAGGGCTTTCCGCCGGGGATCGCGTGCGACGACCACGCCGCGGCGGTCTTCCGGGGGACGGCGCTGGAGGAGGTCGTGGCCGTCCGCGAGGGCGCCGGCGCCTACCGTGTCGGCCCGGACGGCGGCGAGCAGCTGCCGGCACGCCTCCTGACGGGCTGAGCGAGGCGCGTGCACGGGGGCACACGCGGTCGCCCGAGCGGCGTCCCTGCGGGCGGCTGCGGGTTTGGCCGTGATCGTCCACGCAGGACCTGTCCGCACCGGACGACCTGCTCGGGCCGCCGGCCTCCTCCCCACGGCTTCAGCCTATCCGCGAAGTGCGGACGGGTGGGAAACGTGATCGTGCCGGCTCCGTGACGATTCGTCCCCAGCCGCCGACGTGCGCGTCACGCGGCGCCGGCGCTACGCTCGGCGGTCGCGATGGCTGCGCCCGACTCCACGGCGGCCCCGGCACGACGCCCGGAGCCCACCCGAGCGGCGAGCCGGTACGTGATCCTCGCGTCGGCCAGCGGCTGCGGGAAGACGACGACCGGCCGCGCGCTCGCGGAGCGGCTCGGCCTCCCCTTCGTCGAGCTGGACTCGCTCGTCCACGGGCCCGGCTGGACGGAGACGCCGGACGACGAGCTCCGCCGGCTCGTCGAGCCCCTCCTCGCCGAGCCGGGCTGGGTGGTCGACGGCAGCTACAGCCGCAAGCTCGGGTCGATGGTGCTCGACGCGGCCGACATGGTCGTCTGGCTCGATCTGCCGATCCGCGTCTGGCTCCCGCGCCTCGTGCGGCGCACGGCCCGCCGGATCTCTCTTCGCGAGGAGCTCTGGAACGGCAACCGCGAGACGCTGCGCGGCGCCGTCTGGGGCCGCGAGTCGCTGTTCGTGTGGGCGTTTCGCTCCCACGTCCGGCGACGGCGCTCGTACCCTCGCACGCTCGCGCCCTACGACGTGGTCAGGCTCCGCACGCCCGACGAGGTGAAGCGCTGGCTGCAGTCCGCGTGACACGCGCTGGGCGGTGCTCCGGGCCGCGCGGCGCGCCTGACGGCCTAGCGAAGCGCCTTCCGCGCCGCGCCCAGTGACTGGCCGCCCGCGAGCGTCGGCGCGAAGAGATCGCCGTGCCGCTCGATGCGCTCGAGCGCGACCGCCATCGTGAAATCGGCGGGCAAGACGTCCTCCGACAGCTCATCCCAGCGGAGCGGCGTCGACACCGGCGCGGCCGGCTTCGGGCGCACCGAGTAGACCGAGGCGAGCGTCTTCCCGTGACCGTTCTGGCGGTGGTCGAGCAGGACGCCCTCGCGCTTGCGCCTGAGCCATTCCGTCGTAACGAGACCGGGGTGCTCCGCCTCGAGGCGCCGCGCGACCGCCTCGGCGAACGCGTACGTCTCGTCGAAGCCGTAGCGCCGGGAGATCGGAACGAGCACGTGGATGCCGTCCGCGCCGCTCGTCTTCACATACGACTCGAGCTCCAGCGAGTCGAGCAGCTCGCGCAGGAGCTGGGCGACGGCGATGCACTCCGCGAACGCGCCCTCGGGCGGGTCGAGGTCGAAGACGACGTAGTCCGGCCGCTCCGGCCGGTCGACGCGCGAGTACCACGCGTTCATGTCGATGCAGTGCATCTGCACCATCCAGAGCAGCGCCTCGCGCGTCTCCACGAGCGGGAAGTCGACCATCCGCGGCTCGCCGTCGCGGGGGAACGTCCTGAAGGTGCGCGTCGGGATCCAGGCCGGCATCCCCTTCGGCGCCTGCTTCTGGAAGAACGCGCCCCCGCGCAGGCCCTCGCGCCAGCGCTTCATCGTGAAGGGCCTGCCTTTCAGGTGCGGAAGGAGTGCCGGCGCGACCGCGCCGTAGTACGCGAACAGGTCACCCTTCGTCACGCCGGAGTCGGGGAAGAGCACCCGGTCGGCGCTGCTCAGCTCGACGTCGCGCGCGCCGCCCGGCACGGCTACGGCTCCGACCCTCGTGACGGCGTGCGCAGCCGCGAGCGCAGCTCCGCGGCCCAGGCGGCGGCGCGCAGGCCCAGCCAGATCGGCGTGAGGATCACGTAGAAGAGCACGATCGCCGCGCCCATGCACGTAAACCAGATCGCCCAGTAGCGGGCCGGCGCCCAGCCCTTCTCGGACATGTCCCGTTCGACGCCTCGCGCCAGCAGTCCCCAGCGCTCGTTCGGCGACGGCGTCACGTCCGGGCGGCTTCCCGCCGGCGCTGGTCGACGATGCGGATGATGCGCATCGCAGTCTCCTCGACCGACAGCTCCGAGACGTCGATCACCGGGCAGCCCAGCCGCCGGTGCACCGCCGCGGCGAGCTCGAGCTCGTCGTAGATGTCGAGCAGCTCGGCATAGCGGCGGTTCGGGGCCCGCATCGTCCGGATCCGCGCCTTCCGGATCTCCCCGAGCCGCTCGGCGTCGATCGTCAGCCCGACGATCTTCGCCGGGTCGATCTCGAACAGGTGCGGTGGCGGCTCGATGCCCTTGACGATGGGGACGTTCGCGGTCTTGTGCCCGAGGTAGCCGAGGTACATCGAGAGCGGCGTCTTCGACGTCCGGGAGACGCCGACGAGCACGATCTCGGCCTCGTCCAGCCCGGAGCCGAGGCCGTCGTCGTACTTGACCGCGAACTCGATCGCCTCAACCCGCCGGAAGTACGTCTCGTCGAGCGGCGCTCGGGCCCCAGGCTCACCCCGGGCCGCCATGCCCGCGACCCGTGAGATCGAGTCGATGGGATGTCCGAGCAGATCGCAGTAGTGGAGGCGCATCCGCCGGCACTGGCGGCGCATCTCGTCGCGCAGCCCCGGCTCGACGAGGGTGTAGACCATCACCGCCGGCCGGCCGCGCGCCCGCGAGACGGCGAGGTGGAGATCCTCGGCGCTCTCGACCCTCGGGTGGCGGACGAGCTCGAACGGCTGCTCCGGGAACTGCGCCTCGAGCGCGAGGACGAGCCGCGCCGCGGTCTCCCCCGTCGAGTCGGAGACGATGTGCAGCTCGACCGGCTCCCGCGTCACGGCGGCAGGCTACCGGCGAATTTCCTCCCCTTGCCCAGGCGTTCGGCCGCGACCGATCATCGAGTCGAGCAACGGAAGGGAGCAGCCATGGCTTTCGCAGAGCTGAAACGGAAGCAGAGCGAGATCTGGGGGAACGGCCCCTACGAGCGGATCACCGCGACCATCCGCGACCTTCAGGAAACGGTGGTCGACCGGCTCGAGCCCGCACCGGGCGTCGAGTGGCTCGACGTCGCCTGCGGGACCGGGGCGACCGCCTTTCTCGCCGCGGAGCGAGGCGCGACGGTGACCGGGCAGGATCTCGCGCCGGCGCTGGTCGCGACCGCGCGCACGCTCGCGGCCGGGCGCGGGCTCGATGTCCGTTTCGACGTCGGCGACGCCGAAGACCTGCCGTACGAGGACGGGAGCTTCGATGCCGTCTCGTCGACCTGCGGCGTGATGTTCGCGCCCGACCACGTCGCGGTCGCGCAGGAGCTCGCCCGCGTCACGCGGCGCGGCGGCCGCGTCGGCCTTGCGTGCTGGACGCCGGACGGGCACGCCGCCGAGATGTTCCGCATGATGGCGCCGTTCGCGCCGCCGCCCGTTCCCGGCGCGGGTAGCCCGTTCGACTGGGGTAGCGACGAGCACGTTCGCGCGCTGCTCGGCGATGCGTTCGAGCTCTCGTTCGAGCGACTCGTCTCCCCGCTGCGCGTGCGATCGGGGGAGGCTCACTGGGAGCTCTTCTCGACGTCGTTCGGGCCGACGAAGACGCTCGTCGAGTCCCTCGGCGTCGATCGGCGCGACGAGCTCTATCGTGCCTGGATCGAGTTCTCCGAGCAGGGACGGCGCGAAGGTCACGAGCTGGTGCACGACCGCGAGTACCTCCTGACCGTGGGAGCGCGACGCTAGAGGCCTGTCCGGAAAGGCCCCTGGTCCGGCGATCCCGCAACGAGGCGCGCGACGCGTCCGCCGGTGAGCGCGAGCAGGTCCGACGGCGCGAGCTCCAGCTGCAGCCCGCGCCGGCCCGCGTTGACGACGATCGTCTCCCACGCCAGCGCGGACTCGTCGAGGACGACCGGGAGCCGCTTACGGCCGCCCAGGGCAGAGGTGCCGCCCTTGACGTAGCCGGTCACCCGTTCCGCCTCCGCGGGCTCCGCGAGTCGCGCCCGCTTGCCGAGCGCCTTCGTGTCGAGCCTCGCGTCGGCGGGCACCAGCGCCAGCAGGTTGCCCTCGCCGGTCGCGACGACCAGCGTCTTGAACACCCGCGCCGGGTCGAGGTCGAGCTTCGACGCCGCCTCCAGCCCGAACGACGGCGCGGTGGGATCGAGCGCGTACTCGTGGAGCCGGTAGGGAACGCCGGCCTGCTCGACGACGGCGACGGCCGGCGTCCGCTTGCCCGCCATCAGGGCGCTCCGCGCGGCAGGTGGAGCCACCACGTCTGGGCGAGGCCTACGCTGCGAAAGCCGAGCGCCCGGTACAGCAGCTCGCCCTCGTACGTCGCGTTGAGCGTCGCGTACACGTAGCCGCGCTCGCGGGCGAGAGCGCACACGGCCGCCGTCAGCGCCCGGCCGATGCCCCGCCGGCGCTCGTCCGGCCGCACGCCGACGTCGTAGATGCCGGCGACGCCGAACGTGCCTGTCCCGGCGCTCAGGGTCGCGTGCCCGACCGGCGTGCCGTCGCGCCGCGCAGCAACATGCCAGACGTGACGCGGCCGCCGCGCCGCGAGTGCGCGCCGGCGCTCCGCGGCTCCGGGATCGTCGTACGGCAGGCTCTCGGCGACCCACGGCTCGGCCGGGTCGACGACGTCGACGACGACGCCGCCGGGCCTCGGAGCGGGCGGCAGCCGATCGAGCTCCCGTGCCATCCAATGGGCCTGCCAGCCGAGCCCGAAGCCGCGCACGGCGAGCCGTTCGCCCAGATCGGCCGGCCGCGTCGGCAGCGCCGACCAGCAGGAGACCTCTCGCGCGCCGCTCCTGCGCGCCGCGCGAACGGCGCCGTCGATGACGCGGTCGGCCGCTGCCCCGGAGAGGGCGGGGAACAGGATCGCCGCAGCGTCCGGAGCGACCGTCCACGTGACCCCGCGCTCGCGCACCGCCTTGCCGCCCGCTGCGGCGGCCTGGCGCGCGAGCCAGTCTCTCTGGTTCGCTGCGGCCGCTCGCTCGAGCGTCCCGTCCGCGGCGCCGGGCCCGAGCGCCATCCCCGCTACCGCGGGATCTGCGTGAAGTCGCCCAGCCGGCCGACCTTCGCACGCAGGTCGCGCAGCAGCCGCAGCCGGTTTGCCCGCAGCTCCTCGTTCGGGTCCATCACCAGCACGTCGTCGAAGAACCGCGCGACCGTGGGAGCGAGTCTCGCGGCCGCCCCGAGATCCCGCTCGGCGTCGCCGGTCAGCACGAGGTCGTCGAGCGCCTCGGAGAGCTTCTGCTCGGCCTCCTCGCGCAGCAGCAGCTTGTTCAGCAGCGCCGTGTCCGCCTGCCCGGCGGCGAGCCGCGCCGCGCGCGTGTAGACCTCGTGAACCGCGCCGAGCGTGGCGTCCGGCAGCGCGGCGAGCGTTCGCGCGAGCCGGGCCGTCCCGCCGAGCTCGCCCAGCCCGGCCCCCCGGGCGGCGCGCACGAACTCGACCGGGATGTCGAGGTACCCCTCGAGCCGCTCCTCGACGAACTCCCGCACCTCCTCGTCGTCCAGCCGCAGCTCCACGCCGCCCTCGACGGCGAGCCGGCAAAGGCCGATCGCCGCTCGGCGGAGCGCGTACGGGTCACGCGAGCCGGTCGGGCGATGGCCGAGCGAGAACGCGACCGTGAGCGTGTCGAGCTTGTCGGCGGCGGCGAGCACGCGACCGGCCGGCGTCGCCGGGAGTGGCCCGCCGGCGGCATCGGGGAGGTACTGCTCGTCGATCGCCGCGCAGACCGGTTTCGGCTTCCCCGCCAGGCGCGCGTACTCGGCCCCGATGTGCCCCTCGAGGTCGGGAAACTCGCGCACGAGCTCGGACGCCTGGTCGGCCTTGGCGAGACGCGCTGCCTCGACCGAGAACTCGTCGCCGCCGAGCACCCGGACGAGCTCGAGCACCCGTTGCGTCTTGTTCGCGTACGTCCCCGCGCCGTGGAAGAACGTGATCGAGCTGAGACGCTCCCTGAGTGCCTCGATTCCGACCGCCACGTCGCGGTCGAACGTGAACTTGGCGTCGTCGAGGCGTCCCTCGAGGACGCGCTCGTTGCCGGCGCGGACCACGTCCGGGTCGCCGCCGTTGGCCACGAACGCAAACCGCGTGCCGCCGAGCGGGAAGTACCGCTGGTGCGACTGCATGGCCGTCTCGACGACGCGCACGGGCAGCTCCAGGAACCGCTCGTCGAACGAGCCCTCCAGCACGTGCACGGACTCGACGAGGTTGACGACCTCGTCCAGCTTGCCCATCGGGTCGCGCCACTCGCCGAGCGCGTCGAGCCCGGCGACGATCTGGCGGCGACGCTCCTCGAGGCTCGGCTCGACGCCGTGGCCGCGCAGCGTGTCGGCGTACGCCTCGGCGTGCGCGATCCGCACCGCGCCGGAGCCGAACCGGTGCCCGTAGGAGGCCGTGCCGACGACCGTCCTGCGGTCGAGCTTGGCCAGCGTCCAGCGGACGGGGCGCGCGAAGCGGAGGCCACCGGCCTCCCAGATCATCGACTTGCCGAAGGAGAGCCCGCGCACGATCGCGTCGCAGCGCTCCGGCACGATCGCGGCGAGCGGCTCGGGCGGCCTCGTCCAGCCGAGCACGCCGTCCCGCTCCTCGAGCGCGTCGCGGGCGACGCCGTGCTTGCGCGCGAAGCCGTCGGCCGCCTTCTCGCCGACCCTCACCGGCGGGCCCGCCACCCATTCGGCGGGCCGCCGCGCCGGCAGGTCGCGCACGAGCACCGCGAGGCGGCGCGGCCCGACGAAGAGCTCAGCCGGCTCGGCCCCGAGCTGCTCGAGCACGAGCGTGGGCAGCTGCTCGCACGCCTCGTAGACCGCCGTCGAGGGTAGCTCCTCGCAGCCGATCTCGAGGAGCAGCGTCGGCATCAGGCGGCCTGCTGCTCGCGTTGCCGGTCGAGATACGCCTGGCAGACGCGTCGAGCGAGGCTCCGCACGCGCCCGATGTAGGCGGCGCGCTCGGTGACGGAGATCGCCCCGCGGGCGTCGAGCAGGTTGAACGTGTGCGAGGCCTTGAGGACCTGGTCGTAGGCCGGGATCGGGAGCCCGGCCTCGACGAGCAGCGTGCACTCCGCCTCGTGCTCGGCGAACCGCCCCATCAGGATGTCGACCGGCGCCTGCTCGAAGTTGTAGGTCGACCACTGGCGCTCGTTCTCGCGGTAGACGTCGCCGTAGGTGACGCCGGGCGCCCAGACGAGGTCGAAGACGCTCCGTGCTCCCTGGATGAACATCGCCAGCCGTTCGAGGCCGTACGTGATCTCGGCCGGGATCAGCTCGAGCTCGAGCCCGCCCAGCTGCTGGAAGTACGTGAACTGCGTGATCTCCATCCCGTCGCACCACGCCTCCCAGCCGAGCCCCCAGGCGCCGAGCGTCGGGCCTTCCCAGTTGTCCTCGACGAGCCGGACGTCGTGCTTCGCGAGGTCGATCCCGATCGCCGCCAGCGAACCGAAGTACTGGTCGAGCACGTCGGCCGGGGCCGGCTTCAGGATCACCTGGCCCTGGTAGTAGTGCTGGAGCCGGTAGGGGTTCTCGCCGTACCGGCCGTCGGTCGGCCGGAGCGACGGCTCGACGTAGAACGCGCGCCACGGTTGCGGACCGAGGCAGCGGAGCACGGTCGCCGGGTTGAACGTGCCGGCTCCCACCTCGGTGTGGTAGGGCTGCAGCACGACGCAGCCCCGCTCGGCCCAGTACGCCTGCAGGCGCGCGATCATCTCCTGGAAGGTCGGGGCCACGGGCCGCCATCCTACTCAGCGGTCGGCGAGCCTCACGGACGGTCGACGACGCCGGGACGGGTCGGCGCCGGGTGGGTCACGCCTCGCCGCGCCCGTCGCGCTCCATCACCCGGTCGCCCGGCCCGTGGAACCCGAGCTTGCGGTAGAGGTCGTGAGCGTCGGCCGTGTGCAGCAGCCACTTCGTGTGGGCGAGCGGGCCCTCGTCGACGGCGAAGCGGACGAGCGCCTCGCCGTGGCCCCGCCCTCGGTGCACGGGGAGCACGAAGACGTCGGCGAGGTACGACTGCGTGTGCCCGTCCGAGACCACGCGCGCGAAGCCCACCTGCCGTCCGGCGTGGTAGAGGCCGACGACGCGCGCGGCCGTCACGATCAGCTCGTCCATGACCGCGCGCGGCCGGCCCGCGGCCCAGTACGACTCCCGGCTCAGGTAGTCGTGGACGGCCACGCGGTCGACGCGGCCGGGGTCGTCGTCGAGCTCGTAGCCGTCGGCCAGCTTCTGCTTCATCTCCGGTCCTCCGTCCGCGTGCGGGTCGCGCGGCCGGCGGCCTGGCGCCGCGGACAGAAGCTCTACAGCCGCCGGGCCGTTCCATAGAATCAGAGACGTGTCCAGCGCCGCGCCGTTCGCCCCTGCCGTTGACTCGCTGGACGCGATCGTGCCGCATCCGGGGATCCTCTCGCCGGCCGAGCTGGAGGACGTCGCGCGCGCGATCGCGGCAGCACCGGGCCTGTGGGAGCCGCTCGTCCGCGTCGACCGGGAGCAGCGCCGGTACGAGCTGTTGTTCGAGGACGAGCGCATGGATGCCTGGGTGCTCTCCTGGATGCCGGGTCAGGCAACCGGCTTCCACGACCACTACATCTCGGGAGTCGGCATCGCCGTCACGCAGGGCCGCGTCCAGGAAGACTGGCTGCGTTACGGAGGGCTTCCGGTCGAGTGGCACCTCGAGGCGGGGGACTCGCGCCGGGGCGGGCCCGGCTACGTCCACCGCGTGCGGCACGAGGCCGGTGAGCCGGCCGTGACGATCCACGTGTACTCGCCGCGCCTCGACTGGGTCGGCCAGTACCGCGTCGACGACGACGGCGTCATCCGGCGCGAGGTTCAGCCCGGGCGGCGCGAGCTGACGCCGCAACTGCTCGCGGCCGGTGCGCTCGACGGGGTGCTCGAGCGGTTCTGAGCCTCGAGCCGCGACCACTGCCGGCCGCGGACTCGTCCGCCGAGGACATGGCTGCGGCGGCCATCGTCTCGGGCCACCGGCCTCCTCCCCACAGGTCCAGCCTATCGGCGATCTGCGCACGTGTGGGTGACGCCATCGTGCCGGATGTGTGACATGTCCGGGCCGCCGCCCTGGTCGCGGCTCAGGCGGAGACGCTGCGAAGCCGGAAGCCGCCGTGGTGCTCGTACGACGCCGCGATGACGGCGAGGGCGTCGCGGGCCGTCCGCTCGGACGGGCACGCGTGCCGGGCGCCGGCGATCGGCGAGCCGAGCATCGCCCGGATGCTCGTGAGACCCGCCGGGGAGAGGCCGATCCCGCCCGTGTCGCATGCGCTGCACACTGCGCCGCCGCTCGTCGGGAGGTACGCGACGAGCTGATCTTCGGCGCCGCATTCGACGCAGCTGCCGAGATGCGGTAGGTAGCCGGAAAGCCAGAGCAGCTTCAGCTGGAACGACAGGACGACAGGGTCGAGCGCCGGTCGTCCCCCGGGGCGTGGCGGAACGTCCCCGAGGACGTCGAGAAAGCGTGTCAGCGCCGTGAACGCCCTGTCGTTTGCCTCCTGCTCGGGGAAGAGGCGCAGCATCGCCTCCAGCCCGATCAGGCCGACTCGCAATCGATACGGCTCCTCGCGGATCTCGCGGTGCGAGGCGAGCAGCGACACTCCGGTGACGGTCTGGAGCTCTCCGGAGCCGCGGTGGAGCATCACCTCGGCGTGCGAGAACGGCTCGAGCCGCCCGCCGAACCGCGACTTCGTCTTCCGGATTCCCTTCGCCACGGCGCCGACCCGGCCGTCCGTGCTCGTGTACAGGTGGAGCACCCGGTCGGCCTCGCCCAGCCGGAACGAGCGCAGGACCACCGCCTCCGTCCTCGTCGACCGCGCCATCGACGCCAGTGTACGGCGGCCGGCTGCCGGTGACGGGTCGCGGTCGCTGCCCGGAGCTGCGCAACCGGAAGCCCGTGAATCGGCTCACGGGCGTACCGCGCCAGCCTGCTGGCACAGCGGGCACAGCCAGGTGCCCCGGCCGCCGACGCGGATCTTCTCGATCGTGGTGCCGCAGCGGTCGCAGGGAGACTCCGCCCGCCCGTAGACGCGGAACTCGTCCTGCATCGAGCCGCGCTCGCCGTCGAGGGTGCGGTACGTGCTGAGCGTGGAGCCGTTGCGGGCGATGCCCAGGCGGAGCGCTCGTCGGATCGAACGGTGCAGCCGCCGGAGCTCGTCGTCGTCGAGGCTGCCGGCCGGTCGCAGAGGGTGCAGGCGTGCGCGCCAGAGCGCCTCGTCCGCGTAGATGTTCCCGACGCCCGCCAGCGTCCGCTGATCGAGGAGAGCCGACTTGAGCGGCGCGCGCCGACCGGCGAGGCGCTCGCCGAGGCGACGGGCCGACAGGACGCCGAGGGGCTCGGGGCCGAGCCTGCTCGCGAGGTAGGGCTCGAGGTTCTGTGGCTCGAGCAGCTCCCAGGTCCCGAACCGGCGGACGTCTCGATAGACGACGTCCGATCCATTGTCTAACCTGAGAACAGCACGCCGATACGGATCGTCCGAAGGGACGCCGGTCGGCCGCTGATAGAGGCCCCCGGTCATGCGGAGGTGGATCAGGAGAACACGCTCGCTGTCGAACCGAACAATTAGATACTTGCCACGGCGCTGAACGGCTACGACACGCTCGCCCACGAGCTCCCGGGCGACGATCTCGGGATCGAACGGCCGCACGAGCCGCGGATCGAGGATCTCCGCCGCCTCGATTCGCCGACCCTCGAGCACGGGCGCGAGGCCGGCGCGCACCGTCTCGACCTCCGGCAGCTCGGGCACGCTGCGCAGGGTAGCGGCGCGCCCCGGTCGGGCATCAGCAGCGCCGGCACGGTGGCGCGCACCGCGAGGAGGACGCCCTCCGAGGCGCGACCCCGGCGACGCGGCGTCGCCGAGTCAGGCGATGACGTCGAGCAGGATGCCCCGCTCCTCGGGCGCGTCGTCGCCGATCTCGTACGCGGCGAGAACCTCGTCGACCGCCGCCGCTGCCGCGTCGGCGTCGGCGGCGTGCACCTCGGCCAGGTCGTCGCCGGCGAGGACGGTGTCGCCGCGCTTGGCGAAGCAGAGGACGCCCACGGCGTGATCGACGCGATCGGCCTTCGTGCGTCGGCCGGCGCCGAGCTCGAGCGCGGCGTTTCCGACCGCGAGGGCGCCGACCCGTCTCACGAGGCCGTCTCGCGGCGCCGGAACGGCGACCCGCACGGGCGCGGTCGGCAGCGCCTCCGGGTCGGGGCTTCCGCCCTGGGCGCGGACCCAGCGCTCGTAGGCGGCGCCGGCCGATCCGTCGGCGATCGCTCGTTCCACCCGCCGCCGCCCCTCGTCGAGGTCGACGCCGAGGTCGGACAGCGCCAGCAGACGGGCGCAGGAGTCGACGACGAGCTCGGTGAAGTCGCCCGGGCCCTCGCCTCTGATCGTCGCGAGCGCCTCGCGGACCTCGAGCGCGTTCCCGACGGCTCGGCCGAGCGGCTGGTCCATGTCCGTGAGGAGGCAGACCACCTCCTTGCCGGCCCGCCGGCCGAGGTCCGCCATCTGCTCGGCAAGCGAGCGGGCGTCGTCGAGCGTCTTCATGAAGGCACCGTCTCCCACCTTGACGTCGAGGACGATCGCGTCCGCGCCGGCGGCGAGCTTCTTCGACATGATCGACGAGGCGATCAGCGGCACGATGTCGACCGTCGCGGTGACGTCCCGGAGCGCGTACAGCTTCTTGTCGGCGGGAACCAGGCCCGCGCTCTGGCCGACGATCGCCAGGCCCACCTCGCGCACCTGCTCGACGAACTCCTCCGTCGTCAGCTCGACGCGGAAGCCCGGGATCGACTCGAGCTTGTCGAGCGTGCCCCCCGTGTGGCCGAGGCCGCGGCCGCTCATCTTCCCGAACGGCACGCCGCAGGCGGCGACGATCGGGCCGACGGCAATCGAGGTCTTGTCGCCGACGCCGCCGGTCGAGTGCTTGTCGACAACCCGGCGCCCGAGCGCGGCCGCGAGGTCGAGCCTCTCGCCGCTGGAGATCATCGCGTCCGTCAGCGCGAAGGTCTCGGCGCCGGTCAGGCCGCGGAAGTACACGGCCATGCACCAGGCGGCCATCTGGTAGTCCGGGATGTCGTCGCGCGCGTAGGCGAGCACGAGCTCTCCGATCTCCTCCCCGGAAAGCTCGCCGCCGTTCCGCTTCCGCTCGATCAGCTCTGCGGCGCGGATCACCCGGGTGGCGCCTTCTCGGCGACGAAGACGACATTCGACCGACGCGCCACGATCGGCAGTTCCAGCCGGTCGGGCACGACGATGTTGTTCCAGGCGGCCGTGGAGCCGACGTAGCGGACGACCGCGTCGCGGTCTTCGATGGTGACCGTTCCGCACGCGTCGCGAAGCTCGACGTGCGCGAAATGCCGACCCAGTGCAGCAGCGCCGTTCTCCGCGGCGAACGACACGTCTCGGCCGGCCCGCAGCTCGCCGCCGCCGACCGCTTCCCACAGCTCGAGCAGGTGATCCCGCCCGTTCGTGATCGCGACCAGCCGCCCGCGAGGCGAGAGCACGCGGGCGATCTCGCCGAGCGCGAGGTCGAGATCCGCGACGTGGTAGAGCATCCAGTGCGCGGCAGCGCAGTCGAACTCGCCGTTGTCGAACGGCAAGGACTGGACGTCCGCGACGCGGGCGTCGACACCGCCGGCGCGTGCAAGCTCGACCATGCGCTCGGACTGGTCGACGGCGACGACGTCCGCCCCGAGCTCGCGGCGTACGCGTGACCCGAACCATCCCGTTCCGCACCCGACGTCGAGCAACCGCCGCGTCGGTCGCTCGGCGACGGCGACGAACGCGACGTCGCCTGCGAAGGGGCCCGTCGTCGTCGCATAGAGGGCCGCGCGGTCCGCGAGGTTTTCCTCGGAGGCGTACTGCGTCCGGACGTGGCCCGGATCCCGCATGTAGGCGGGGTCGGCGAGACTCACGGCTCGATGATCGGCGACCCGGGCACGCCCCGACCGGGGGTCTTGCCGCCGAGCCAGGCGTTGACGGTGGCGCCGACGTCGGCGAACTCCCCCTCGTCGTGGACGCGGCCGGCGGCGTTCCTGCCCGCCGCGTAGGCGAGGAGCAGCGCGTGCTCGCGGGAGTGGTCGGTGGACGGCGTCGTCGGGTCGCAGCCGTGGTCGGAGGTGAGCACGAGCAGGTCGCCCTCGGCCAGCGCCTCGAGGATGTCGGGCAGGCGCCGGTCGAAGTCCTGCAGGCAGCGGTGGAAGTTCTCCGGGTCGTTGCGGTGGCCCCAGAGCATGTCGGTCTCGACGAGGTTCACGAAGACGAGGCCCTCGTCGGCGTTCTGGAGCAGGTCGATCGTCCGGTTGATGCCGTCGACGTTGGACTTGGTCGGGAACGACTCGTCGATGTCGCAGCCGGCGAAGATGTCGGAGATCTTGCCGACCCCGTACACCGTGTTGCCCGCCTCGCGCACGGTCGTCAGGTAGTTGGGCCGCTTCGGCTCCAGCGAGAAGTCGTGCCGGTTCGGCGTCCGTTCGTAGTGACCGGGGCTCCCGACGAACGGCCGGGCGATCACGCGGCCGACCGCATGCTTGCCGGCGAGGATCTCGCGTGCGATCCGGGACCCCTCGTAGAGCTCCTCGAGCGGGATCGTCTCCTCGTGCGCGGCGATCTGGAAGACGGAGTCCGCGGAGGTGTAGACGATCCACTTGCCGGTCCGCTGGTGCTCCTCGCCGAGCTCCTGGATGATCTCGGTGCCCGACGCGGGCTTGTTGCCGAGGACGCCGCGCCCGGTGCGGTTCATGAACGGGTCGATCACGTCGTACGGGAACCCGTGCGGATACGTCGGGAACGCCACCTCGGTGACGACGCCCATCAGCTCCCAGTGACCGCTCGTGGTGTCCTTGCCCTTCGAGCGCTCGCGCAGCCGGCCCGCGACGGCCGGAGCGCCGGGCTGCGGCGGGCAGCCCTCGAGGGGCGAGACGTTGCCGAGGCCCAGCGCCTCCAGATTGGGCAGGTCGAGCCCGCCCACCGCGCGGGCGACATTGCCAAGGGTGTCGGAGCCCTCGTCCCCGTACTCCGCAGCGTCCGGCAACTCCCCCGCGCCGACGGCGTCGAGCACGATCACGCACGCACGCGGCACGCGGCTATTCTACGACGCCGATGGACACGATCCTGGGGCTTCTGGAGCTGGCGGTGTACGTCGCCGGGATTCTCGCGCTCTCGGCCGCGGTTACCTTCGCCGTGATCAAGATCTCGCCTTCGCAGAGCGCGAAGGAGCAGAAGAGCACCACGTCCTAGCGGCGCGCGGCGGCCATCTAGGCTGCCGCGGACGCGAGCGCGTCCTCGAGCGGCGTGTACGGAAGGCCGTGCGCCTCGGCGACCGCTGCGTACGTCACCTTCCCGCCGACCACGTTGACGCCCTTCGCGAGCGCCGGGTCGCCGGCGATCGCACCGGCGAGCCCGCGGTCGGCGATCGACTCCACGTACGGCAACGTCACGTTCGTGAGCGCCTTCGTCGACGTGATCGGCACGGCCCCGGGCATGTTCGCGACGCAGTAATGGACGATCTCCTCGACGGTGAAGACCGGTGCGTCGTGGGTGGTCGGATGGGACGTCTCGAAGCAGCCGCCCTGGTCGATCGCGACGTCGACCAGCACCGAGTGCGGCTTCATCAGCCCCAGCATGTCGCGGGTCACGAGCTTCGGCGCCAGCGCGCCGGGCACGAGCACGGCACCGATCACCATGTCGGCGTCGGCGATCGCCTCCTCGATCTGCAAGCGGTTCGACATCGCGAGCGTGACGCGACCGTCGAGCGCGATCTCCAGCTCGCGCATACGGTCAACCGAGCGGTCCAGCACCCAGACGTCGGCCTGCATCCCGAGCGCGACGATCGCCGCGTTGATCCCGACCACGCCGCCGCCGATCACCACGACCTTGGCCGGCGGCACGCCGGGCACGCCCCCGAGCAGGATGCCGCGTCCCCCGTGCGCCTTCTCGAGCGCCCACGCGCCCATCTGCGGCGCGAGGCGCCCCGCCACCTCGCTCATGGGCGCCAGCAGCGGCAGCCGGCGGTCGGGCGTCTCGACCGTCTCGTAGGCGACGGCGGCGACTCCCGAGTCGACGAGCGCGCGCGTCAACGGCGCGTCGGCGGCGATGTGGAGGTACGTGAACAGGACGAGCCCCGCACGGAGCCGGCCGTACTCGGCCGCGATCGGCTCCTTCACCTTGAGCAGGAGGTCCGCCTCGGCCCAGACCCGTTCGACCGGGACGACGTCCGCGCCCGCCCGTCCGTAGGCGTCGTCCGTGAAGGCCGACCCCAGCCCTGCACCCTCCTCGACGAGCACGCGGTGCCCTCGCTGGACGAGCTCCAGCGCGCCCGCCGGCGTGAGCGCGACCCGATACTCCTGCGGCTTGATCTCCTTCGCGACCCCGATCCTCATGGGCGGCCGGACGATACAGAATCGGCGATCGGGGACATAGGATCGAGCGGTGGCGCTGACGGTCTACGACAACGCCCTGTCGTCGAACGCGCTCAAGGTGCGCTTCCTGCTGGCGGAGCTCGACCTCCCGTACCACCGCGTCGAGGTGCCGCTCGAGCGGCCGCGACCCGACTGGTACGTGAGCGTGAACCCGCAGGCGGGCGTGCCGACGATCGACGACGGCGGCCTCGTGCTCTCGGAGTCGAACGCGATCCTGCGCTACCTCGCGGCGCGCGAGGGACGCGCCGACCTGTACCCGCCGGACCTCCGCGAGCGTGCGCGGGTCGACCGCCTCCTGGACGCCTGGAGCACGTTCGTCCGGCCCGCGATCTTCCCCCTCGAGCTGGCCTGCGGCGTCTTCGGCAGCCGGGACGTCGCCGCCGCGGCGGCGGCGCTCGACGGCGCGCAGGACGCGCTCGCCGCCCTGGAGGCGCTCGTCGACGACGGCGGCACGATGACCGGCTCGTTCACCATCGCCGACGTCTGCGCCGCGCCGACGCTCTTCCGCAGCGAGCACGCAGAGCTCCCGCTCGAGTGGAGCCGCCTGCCGCGGCTGGCGCTGATCCGCAGCACCGTGACCGCGCGGCCGGCGTTCGCCGCCGCCGGCCCCGTTCGCTAGTGCTCGAGGCGGCCGGTAGCGAGGCCGGCGACGTAGGCGCGCTCGTCGGGCCCGAGCGGCGCCAGCGAGCCGGCTCGGGCGTTCTCGACCGTCCGCTCCGGGCGCGACGTCGCCGGGATGACGAGGTCGACGCGCGGGTCGGAGAGCGCCCAGGCGAGCAGCGCGTGCGGCCACGTCTCGACTCCCGACGGCCTCAGCGGGTCGAGCGCGCGCGTCGGTAGCCGGCGGCCGAGCAGCGGCCCGCGCCGCTGGCGGCCGGCGCCGCCGAGCGGGCGCATCACGATCACCGCGACGCCGAGCTCCTCGGCGAGCGGCAGGATCCGCTCCTCGCACTCGCGCTCGAGCGGGTTCAGCGGCACCTGGACCGTGTCGAAGCGGCCCGTCCTCAGCGCGACCTCCAGCTCCCCGAAGGCGCCGGCCGAGTAGTGCGTGACGCCGAGCCGGTCGACCCGCCCTTCCGAGCGCTCGACCTCCAGCCACGCGAGGTGCTCGCGCCAGGCGACGAGGTTGTGCACCTGCTCCACCTCGACCCGGCCGAAGAACGCCCGCTGTGCCTCGTACTGGCGGCGGCCCTCCTCGACCGACGGCGTCCAGATCTTCGTCGCCACGGTCGTGCCGTCCCGCCGGTCGCGGAGGGCCTCCCCCAGCGAGCGCTCGGCGCCGCCGTACATCGGCGACGAGTCGAACGCGGTCGAGCCGGCCGCGAGCGCCGCGCCCACGACCTCGGTCGCGCGGCGGACGTCCCGGTCGAACGTGCTCCAGGTCCCCAGCCCGACCACCGGGCCAAGCCTTCGCTCTTCCACGGGCGCATCATGACCCGAGCGCGGAGTAGCCTCGTCGGCATGCGGCTCGTCCGAGGCAGCTCGGAGGCCGAGATGGTGGCGCTCTTCCTCCTCGCGGAGCTGGACTCCCCGCGCTTCGGCCGGGCGATCCGCCACCAGCTGGCGGCAGACGGTATCGACGCCCGGGTCCTCCGCGAGCCGGACCTCGGCGACGAGGCGGAGAACGGCTACCGGCGCCTGCTGCTCGAGCGAACGCGCGGCTACCTCTCCCGCGAAGGCCTCTTCGGCGGCTTTCCCGGCGACGTTCGCTGGCACCGGGGAGCGCTGGGGCGGGACGAGGTCGGGGACGTGCGCGTCATCGCCTACGACTACTGGGAGCAGCTGTCGCGCGGGACGCGGCGCCTCGGGGACGTCGCGCGGGGGATCGCGGACGGCGTCGAGCCGTTCGGCGTCTCGAACGCCGGCTTCCACGAGCTCGCCGCCGCGATCGCCGCGGGGCTGTCGCCGCCGCCGCCGATCCTCGTCGCGACCTCCCCGCGAGAGGTGCTCGTCATCCTGGAGGGCCACGGGCGGTTGAGCGCGCGCATGCTCCGGCCGGAGACGCTGCCGGACGAGCTCGAGGTGCTCTGCGGCTTCTCGCCCGCGATCGCCGGCTGGGCGCTGCACCAGCTCCCGCCGTCTACGACCTCCCCAGCTCCCACCGCGCGAGCAGCCCGGCCGCGTACGCCGCCATGAAGAACCACGGGTCGTCGGCGGGGCCGCGGCCCATGTGCTCCAGCGGCAGGCCGGCGCAGGCATCCTCCCAACCCTCGACGTCGACCACGACCACGTGCAGGCCGAGCCCGTCCGGCGGCGGCAGCCCGAGCGGCCAGGCGAGGACGACGGGCCCGAGGCAGAAGTCGAGCGCGGCGAGCGTGTGGTGCGAGAGGCCCTGGTGCCGCTCGCGCGGATCGCCGAGGGAGACGCGCGGGGCGACGATCGGCCTGGCGCCGAGCGCCGCGGCCGCGTTCGCCGCGTCGGCGATGGCGAGGCCTCCGTGGCCGAGCTCGCTGCCGGTGCCGACGATGCCCGGGCCGACCGCGCAGACGATCGTCTCGGCGCCGCTGGCCGCCGCCCACGCGAGCGCCGCGGCCGGCGTCGCGCACTGGACGTCCCCGTCCAGGCACGGGGACGCCGCGATCGCGACCCCGAGCAGGCCGCGCTCCTTCAGCGTGCGCACCGCGTCCGAGAGCGAGACCGGCAGCGCGCCGCCGCCGAGCTGCACGTAGGCGACCCGCGCCCCGGCGAGGCCGGCGCAGACCGGTGCCAGCTGGCTGTGCAGCGAGCAGCAGACGACCGGCAGGCTGTCGAGGCCCTGGGCGAGCGCATCGGTCTCCTCGGCGAAGGGGAACGCGAGCTGACCGGGCGTGTACGGCAGCGTCATCACGTGCGCGTCCTCGGCGGCAGGCAGCCCGAGACCCCGGGTCAGGTTCGCGTGGACGACGTCGAAGCCGCCCGAGCCGAGGCCGAGCTCGCGCGCCTGGGTGTTGACGATGACCGTGTCGCCCTCCTCCACCGGCCCCGTCAGCCGCGGGTAGGCGATGCACGGCGCGCCGTCCACCTCCAGCCGGATCAGCCCGTCGAGACGCTCCGTGACGGCCGTGACCGACCCCCAGCGCAACGTGAGCGGCATCAGGCGGCGCGTGCGGCGTCGACGAGCGCGAGCGTGACCTCGACCATCGCGTCGAGGTCGGCGACCGCGATGTGCTCGTCGGAGGTGTGGATCTCCGCCATCCCGTTCGCGAGGTTGACGCACTGGAGGCCGCGGGCGTTGAAGACGTTCGCGTCGGCCGCACCGCCGGAGAGTGCGAGGCGCGCCTCGAACCCGGCACGGCCGAGCGCCTCGACTGCGAGGCGGACTGCCGGGTCGTCGTTGCGGAACCGGTAGCCGCGGTACTTCGGCTCGACGCGGGTCTCGAGCGTGCAGTCCGAGAGGCTCGCGGCGAACGCGGCGGCATCCAGGATCTGCTGGACGACCTCGGTGACGCGGCCTTCGTCGTGCGAGCGCACCTCCGCCTCCAGCGTGCACCGCTCGGCGACGACGTTGCGGGCCGTCCCTCCGCGCACGAGGCCGACGTTCGCGGTCGTGCGGTCGTCGATTCTCCCGAGCGGCATGTCGGCAATCGCGCGCGCGGCTGCGACGATCGCCGAGCGGCCCTCCTCGGGGTACATCCCCGCGTGCGCCGCCCGGCCGACGAAGGTCAGCTCGAGCTCCTGCGCGGTCGG
>DATBMD010000203.1:0-3580 GCA_036555085.1 Gaiellaceae bacterium | reverse complement strand
ACCGTCGTACCGGCCGTCGTCCAGCTCGCCGCGAGCCCGAGCACGGCGAGCAGGAACCCGAGCAGCTGGCTCCCCGAGTCGCCCATGAAGACGCGGGCCCGGTTGCCGGGGCGCAGGTTGAACGGCAGGAAGCCGAGGCAGGCGAACGCGAGGGACAGCGAGAGCACGAGCACGAGGTCGTTGTCGTGCACGGTCGCGGCGTCGATCGCGAAGTAGGCGCAGGCGACGGTCGCGAGCGTCGCCGCCAGCCCGTCCATGTTGTCGAGCAGGTTGAACGCGTTCGTGATGCCGACGAGCCAGACGAGCGCGATCGCGGTGGCGAGGACGTCGTTGCCGACCAGCTCGACGTTCAGCCCGGCGACGATCGCGATCGCCGCCGCGCAGATCTGCGCGCCGAGCTTCACCGCCGGGCTCAGGTGGCGCACGTCGTCGACGAGGCCCGCCAGGAAGAGGAGAGCGGCGCCGGCAGCGATCCCCAGCAGCTCGGAGGACGCCTCGACCGCGCCGGTCGCGACGGCGAGCCCGAGCCCGGCGAGCAGCCCGGCGAAGATCCCCACGCCGCCGAAGGTCGGGGTGGGCCGCTCGTGCCAGCGCTCGCCGCTCGGGACGGCCACGAGCCGGGCGGCGGCGCCGCTCGACAGGAGCGCCCAGAGCACCAGCGCTGCGACGGGCAGCGCGGCGATCGTCACGGCCGCATCCACGCGGGAAAGCGTAGATCCTGATCCGGCCGCCTGGTGCTGGTGCTTACATGCTTCGCACATGGGCATCTACGTGGACGTCTTCCGCTACCGGGAGCTCTTCGGCAGCCTGTTCCGCCGCGATCTGCGCGCGAAGTACAAGGGCTCGGTGCTGGGCCTCGCCTGGTCGCTGGCGCACCCGCTCGTGCTGATGGCGGTCTACCTCGTCGTCTTCTCGGTGCTCTGGAAGGCGACCGCCACCGACTTCGACCACTACTGGCTGTTCCTGCTGTGCGGGCTGCCGGCGTGGGTGTTCTTCGCCACGTCGCTGCAGTCGGCCTCGCGCAGCCTGCTGGAGAACGCGAACCTGATCCGCAAGGTCCGCTTTCCGCGCCAGCTCGTGCCGCTCTCGGTGGTGGCGACCCAGGTCGTCGCCTTCGTCGTGATGCTGGCGATCGTGATCGCCCTGTCCCTGGCGTTCCTGCCCGAGGCCCGCGACACCGTCTGGCTGGCGATGCCGGTCGGCGCCGCGATCGTCGTCTTCGTCGCCGGCGTCGCGCTGATGGTGGCGTCGGCGAACGCCGTCTTCCGCGACGTCGAGCACGTCGTCTCGGCGCTGCTGCTGCCGTGGTTCTTCCTGACGCCGATCCTCTACCGCGTCGAGGACCTGCCGGGCGCCGAGTCCCACCCGTGGCTCGCGGACCTGATCCAGTGGGGCAATCCGATGACGCCGCCCGTCGAGGCGCTGCGGACACCGCTGTTCTACGGCGAGGCGCCGACGCTGGGCGTGACCGTCTACCTGGCCGTGGAGACGCTCGTGGCCCTCGCGCTCGGCGCGCTCGTGTTCAGCCGCGTGGACGACCGGATCGCGGCCGAAGCCTGACGACGATCCGGCCGTCGAAGAGGCCGTCGTCGCCCGCGAACGCCGGCAGGCCCGCGTGGCGGGACGGCTCGAGCGGGACGACCAGCGACGGGAGCAGCAACGGCTCCGCGAACGCCGGGCTCCGTCCGCCGCCCGGCGCCCAGGCGGCCAGCTGCCGGCGCAGCCCGCGCTCCTCGGCCGCGATCGCCCCGCCGACCGCGGCGAAGCCCTCGGCGTGCGCGTCGAGCAGCCGAGCCGACCAGTCGGGCGGCGGCAGCGCGCCCGGAACGAGGTGGGCGACGGCCACGGGGCCGTCGGCGACCAGCGGCTCGGCCTGCGCGCGCAGCGCGGCATCCGTCTCGGCGTCGGTCGCTCCGTGGACGACCACGCTGAGCCGCCGCTCGGCGATCCTCGGCGACACCTCGACCGGGACCTCGAGCGTCGCGCAGCCGACCTCGGCGAACCAGAACCGGTGCTCCTCGACCAGGTCGAACGCCAGGCGGTAGCGGCCGGGCGGCCGGGGCGCGACGACGGTCGCCTCCAGCTCGAGCGTCTCGCCGGGCGCGACGGGGCGTGGAAGCGCCGTCCGCAGCCCGTCCCACACGATCGGGTTGCCGAGCGTGTCGAGCCAGTGGTACGCGAGCTGGACCCCCTCGCGGCCGCGCGAGCGCCAGGTCGCGGTGCCGGCGTTCTCGAGCCGCAAGCGCGCGCTGCCGGGGACGCCGGCGCGCGGCCGGCCGACGTCGTGGGCCAGCCACCGCGGCGCGAGCGGTCCGGGCATGACGCGATGCTCGCCGGCGCGCTCCATCGCGGGCGAGTCTAGGCGAGGGCCGTCGCGAACTGACGCTCGCTACGCTCAGCACGTGACGACGCCCCTTCTCGTGCGCGCGGCCCGGTGCGAGCCGGTCGAGCGCACCCCGGTGTGGTTCATGCGCCAGGCCGGGCGCTCGCTGCCGGAGTACCGCGCTCTCCGCGATCGCCGCTCGTTCTTCGACCTCGCCAACACACCGGAGCTGTGCGCCGAGGTGACGCTGCAGCCGGTCCGCCGGCACGACGTCGACGCGGCCGTGCTCTTCGCGGACATCATGACCCCCGTCCTCGGGATGGGGATCGGCGTCGAGCTCGTCGAGGGCGTCGGCCCCGTCGTCGACCGCCCGGTGCGGACGGCCGCCGACGTCAGGCGCCTGCGGGTTCCCGACCCGCACGAGTCGTTCGGCCACGTCCTCGAGGCCCTCCGGCTCGTCCGGGCCGAGCTGCCCGCCGAGAAGGCGCTCGTCGGGTTCTGCGGCGGCCCGTTCACGGTCGCCGGCTACCTCGTCGAGGGCCGGCCGAGCCGCGATCTCAATCTGACGAAGACGCTGATGCTCTCCGAGCCGGCCGTGTGGAGGGCGCTGCTGGAGAAGCTCGCAGAGACGTTCGCCGGCTATGTCGCGGCCGAGGTCGAGGCGGGCGCGGACGTGATCCAGCTCTTCGACTCGTGGGCGGGCACGCTCGGGCCGGCGCACTACGCCGAGCACGTGGCGCCGTGGTCGTCCGCGGTGCTGAGGGCCCCGTCCGTGCCGACGATTCACTTCGGCACCGGCACGGCGGCCCTCCTGCCGTCGATGGCGGCCGCCGGCGGCGACGTGATCGGGCTCGACTGGCGGGTGCCGCTGGACGTAGGACGGGAGGCGTTGGGGGGCCGGGCCGTGCAGGGGAACCTCGACCCGGCAGCGCTGCTCGCGCCGTGGGCGGTGGTCGAGCGCGAGACGCTCGCGGTGCTCGACCGGGCCGGTGGGCACCCGGGCCACATCTTCAACCTCGGCCACGGGGTGCTGCCGACCACCGAGCCCGACGCGCTGACGCGGCTGGCCGCATTGGTGCGCGAGCGCACCGAGAGCAGAGTTGCCGCATGAGCCAGGCCGCGGTGATCCTGATGGCCTACGGCTCGCCCGACCGGCTCGCGGACGTCCCGGCCTACTACGCCGACATCCGCGGTGGGAGGCCCGTCAGCCCGGAGCTCCTCGACGGCCTCGTCGAGCGCTACCGGCGCCTCGGGGTC
>DATBMD010000201.1:0-2215 GCA_036555085.1 Gaiellaceae bacterium | reverse complement strand
CTGGATGGAGCACCGGGCCACGAGCGACGGGAAGCTCGTCTGCGTCCGCGCGCGCATCCTCCTCGACGGCGGCGCGTATGCCTCGAGCTCGACGGCGGTCCTCTCGAACGCCGCCTCGTTCGCCTGCGGGCCGTACGCCGTCCCCAACGCCCTCGTCGAGGGCACCTGCGTCTACACGAACAACCCGCCCTGCGGCGCCATGCGCGGCTTCGGCTCGGTGCAGTCGTGCTTCGCCCACGAGGGGCAGATGGACAGGCTCGCCGCCGCCCTCGGCATGCGGCCCGTCGAGCTCCGCCTGCGAAACGCGCTCGCCCCGGAGGATGTCCTCCCGACGGGCCAGCGCATCACGGGCGCCCTGCCCGTGGCCGAGGTGATCCGCCGCTGCGCCGAGATCCCCCTGCCCGAGCCGGAGGAGCTGCCGCGCGACCCGATCCGCTTGCCTGGGGGCGCCGGCAACACGACCCGGGGCGAAGGCGTTCGCCGCGGCGTCGGCTTCGCGGTCGGGTTCAAGAACATCTGCTACTCGGAGGGCTTCGACGACCATTGCGCCGCCCGAGTGCGGCTCTTCGCCGACGCCGAGGGCGAGCTCGTCGCGGAGGTGCACTCCGCGGCCGCCGAGGTGGGGCAGGGCGTCGTCACGGTCATGGCCCAGGTCGCGCGCACCGAGCTCGAGGTCGAGAACGTCGTCGTCGCGCCGCACTCGACGGCCGCGGTCGGCTCCGCCGGGTCGACCTCGGCCTCCCGCCAGACCTGGATGACCGCGGGCGCCGTGCAGCTCGCCTGCGGCGACGTCAAGTCCGAGCTCGCCCGCCGCGGCGGCGCCCTGAAGCCGGGGGAGGAGATCGACGTCGAGCGCGTCTACCGCCACGCGCGCACCCATCCCCTCGACCCCGACACGGGACAGGTCGCCGAGGACGAGCGCGCCCACGTCGCCTTCGCGTGCGCGGCGATGCGCGTCGTCGTCGAGGTCGACGTCGAGCTCGGCCTCACCCGGGTCGTCTGGGTCGGGACGGCGCAGGACGTCGGGAGGGCGCTCAACCCGCAGGCCGTCGAGGGCCAGATCGAGGGCGGCATCGCGCAGGGCCTCGGCCTCGCCCTCATGGAGGAGATCCAGACGCGCGACGGCCTGATCACGAACGCGAGCTTCACCGACTACCTCATCCCCACCGCCCTCGACATGCCGCCCGTCGCCGCCGAGCTCGTCGAGGACGCCGAGCCCGACGCGCCCTACGGCGTCAAGGGCGTGGGGGAGCCGCCGACGGTCGTCTCGACGGCCGCGATCGTCGCCGCTCTCCGCGACGCGACCGGCCGCGACCTCGTCCGCGTGCCCGTGCGCCCCGACGAGATCGTCGGGCTCTAGAGCGTGACGACGAGCTTCACGCCGGCGCCTTCGGCCTGGCGGCGCCAGGCGTCCTGGAAGCGCTCGAAGGGTACGGTCTCGACCTCCACCGCAATCCTGCCGTCGCGGGCGAGCCCGACCAGGCGCTGATACTCGCGGGCCATGACGTCACGCGGCAGCGCCAGGTTCGAGTAGCCGAGGATCTCGAGCTCCTTGCCGCGGACGTCCGCCGAGAGGAGCGGCGCCTCCGGCCCCGCCGACTGGCCGATGTGCACGATTCGCCCATGCCGTGCCGCAGCCCGCGCCGCGGCGACGACCGGCAGGCCCCAGAGCGGGTCGACGACGAGCGTCGGGCCCTCGCCGCCGCACGCGTTCCGAAACGCAGCCGCCATCGCCTCGACGTCGCCCTCGAGCGCCACGGTCGCGTCGGCGCCGAGGCGCGCGGCGCGCTCGAGCCCCTGCGGCCGCCTCCCCGCCGCCACCACGCGCCCGGCCCCGAGGACGCGCGCGCCCTGCATCGCCACGATGCCGACCGTGCCCGTGCAGCCGAGGACGAGGACGGTCTCGCCCTCGCGCACGGGCGCCCGGACGGCCACCGGGAGCCACCCCGCCATGCCGGCGACCCCGAGCGCGCCCGCGAGAGCCGGATCGACGTCGTCGGGGAGCGGCACGAGGATGTCCTCCGGCACGGCGATCCGCTCGGCGAGGCCGCCGTTCGCGCGCACGCCCATGCCGGCGCCGTGCGCCCAGACGAGCGTTCCCGTTGCCAGCGTTTCGCCTTCCAGCACCCGGCCGACCGCCTCCGAGCCGGCGACGAAGGGGAGGGGCGGGTGCCCGCCGTAGAAGCGTCCGGCGGCCACGTTGACGTCGATCGGG
>DATBMD010000158.1:0-22757 GCA_036555085.1 Gaiellaceae bacterium | reverse complement strand
CCCGAGGTGGTTCTGCCGCCGGAGCGCGAACGCCGTTCTGAGCATCTCCTTCGCGTTGTCGTCGAGCGGATGCGCCTTGCCGGCGATCACCATCTGCACCGGCGGCGAGCCCGAGAAGATCGTCCGGACGCGCTCGGGGTCGTGGGTCAGCAGGAAGAGCCGCTTGTACGTCGCGATCCGCCGGGCGAACCCCAGCGTCAGCGTCTCCGCGTCGAACGTCTGCGCCGCGGCCCGCACGTAGTCGGGCTCCTCGCCGCGGAGCAGGCGGTCCTGCACGCTCTTGGTGCTCACGTACTCGACGAGCTGCGCGCGCGCCTCGCAGCGTGCGGCCCACAGCTCCTCGTCCGGGATCGCATCGACCGGCGCCCAGATGGCCGGGTCCGCCGCACGCCCGAGCCAGCCGTCGCCGAGATGGCGATCGAGCAGGCTGCGCATCGGCCCGGAGAGGAACGTCGCCAGGTGCACGCCGTTCGTGACGTGGCCGATCGGCACGTCGTCGGCGCGCTGGGCGTGGAAGAGCGGGCGCCACATCTCGCGGGCGACCTCTCCGTGGCGCCGGCTGACCCCGTTCGCATTGCGGCTGACGCGAAGCGCGAGCGGCGTCATGCCGGGCCACTCGTCGGTGCCCGGCAGCGACCGGCAGAGGTCGAGCAGGCGCCCGTCGTCGATGCCGAGGCGGGCCGGCAGGTCGCGGTAAGCGTCGAGGAACTGCCCGGGCGGGTACGACTCGTTGCCGGCCGGGACCGGGGTGTGGGTCGTCACGACCGTTCGCGCGCGAGCGAGCTCGAGGCCCTCGTCGAGGCCGCCTCCGGCCGCGACCGTCTCGGCGGCGAGCTCGAGCGCGGCCAGCGCGGGATGACCCTCGTTGAAGTGCATCACGGCCGGCTCGATCCCGAGCGCCCGCAGCGCCCGCCGGCCGCCGATCCCGAGCAGCGCGTACTGGCCGAGCCTCGTCGCCGAGTTGCCCTCGTACAGCCTCGACGTGACCCAGCGCTGGATCGGGTCGTTGCGCTCCACCTCCGCGTCGAGCAGGTACAGGGGCACGCGGCCGACGTCGACGCGCCAGACGCGGTAGGCGAGCTCCTGGCCGAAGACGGTGACGGTCAGCTCGAGCGGGCTCCCGTCCGGAGCCACCACCGCGACCGCGGGCGTTCGCTCGGGGAAGAGCTGCACCCAGTACTCGTGCTGCAGCCCGCTCCGGTCGAGGCGCTGCTGGAAGTAGCCGCGCCGGTACAGCAGGCCGATCCCGACGAACGGCAGCGCGAGGTCGCTCGCCTGCTTGAGGATGTCGCCGGCGAGTACGCCGAGCCCGCCCGAGTAGATCGGCAGCGAGGGGTGCACGCCGAACTCCGCGCAGAAGAACGCGACCGTCCCGTCGACGCCGTCGATCGGCCGGATCGGCCGCTCGCGGTCCTGCGTCAGCGTCGCGGCGAGGCGGTCGACCCGTTGGCGGAACGACCCGTCGGCGGCGGCCGCCGCCGCCCGGTCCGGGGCCAGGTCGGCCAGCTGGCGCACCGGGTTGCCGCCGGAGAGCTCCCAGCCGAGCGGGTCGAGGTCGCGGAACACCGCGGCGCCGCCGGGCTCCCACGACCAGCGGTAGTCGTAGGCGACCCGGCCGAGCGGCTCGAGCTCGGGCGGCAGGTTGCGGGCGAGCTGGTCCGCGTGAGCGGCCAGCTCGACGGCTCCCGGGTATGCGGCGACGCCGACGTCCGTGCTCATCTAGGCGAGCGGCGCGTCCTGATAGACGGTCACGACCTCCGTGTAGAACTCGATCGCGGCGCGGCCCTGCTCGTGCGGCCCCCAGCCCGACCCCTTGATGCCGCCGAAGGGGACGTGCACGTCCGCGCCCGCGGTCTGCGAGTTGACGTGCAGGATGCCCGCCTGCAGCTCGGCCGCGAACCGATGGGCCGCGTGCAGGTCGCGGGTGAAGATCGAGGCCGAGAGCCCGAACGGCACGGCGTTCGCCCGCTCGAGCGCCTCGTCGAGCGACGAGAAGCGATAGAGCGAGGTCACCGGCCCGAACACCTCCTCGCAGGAGAGGTACGCGTCGTCGGCGACCCCTTCGAAGACGGTCGGCGCGATCAGGAAGCCGTCGTCGTCGGCCCGCTCGCCGCCGGCGACGACCGTCCCGCCCTCGGCGCGGCCGCGCTCGATCGCCTCCAGGATCTCCTCCAGCGGCCCCTCGTTGACGACGGGGCCGACCTCGGTGGCCGGGTCGGAGGGATCGCCGACGACGCCGCGCTCGACCCGCGCGAGGAACAGCTCGCGGAAGCGGTCGTAGACGTCGTCGTGGACGTAGAGCCGCCGCGTCGCCGTGCACTTCTGGCCCGCCGACCAGAACGCTCCGGCGTAGGCGGCCTCCGCCGCACGCTCGAGCTCGGCGTCGGCGGCGACGATCAGCGGGTTGTGGCCGCCCAGCTCGAGCTGGACGCGGCAGTTGCGCGCGGTTGCCTCGTCGCGCACCGCCCGGCCGACCGGCACCGACCCGGTGAACGAGATCGCCCGCACGTCCGGGCTCGAGACGAGCTCCGCCCCGACCTTCGACCCCGCCCCCGTCAGCACGTTCAGCACGCCCGGCGGCAGCCCCGCCTCGGCGAAGCACTCGGCGACGTGCAGGCCGGTGCGCGGCGCCTCGTAGCCGAGCTTGAGCACGACCGTGTTCCCGTAGATCAGCGCCGGCGCCAGCTTCCACACCGGGATCGCGATCGGGAAGTTCCAGGGCGTGATCAGGCCGACGACGCCGAGCGGGCGCCGCAGCGTGTAGAGGCGCTGATTCGCGACGGAGGCCTCGTAGACCTCGCCGACCGGCCGCCAGGCGTCACCCGCCGAGAACCGCAGGATCGCCGCCGCGCGCGCCGACTCCATGCGCGACTCGCGCAGCGGCTTGCCCATCTCCGCGGTCATGTCCTGCGCGATCTGCTCGGCGCGCGCCTCGATCGCGTCGGCTGCCTTGTGGAAGAACGCCGCCCGCTGCGCCGCCGGCAGCGCCGACCAGCCCGCGAAGGCCTCCTTGGCCGCGGCGACGGCGGCGCGGGCGTCCTCGGCGGTCGAGGCGGGGTAGACGCCCGCGACCTCGGCGGGCCGCCACGGGTTGTGCTTCTCGTAGGTCTCGCCGGAGAGGCTGTCGCGCCACTCGCCCCCGACGTAGTTCTTCGCGGGTGTCCCGGTCAGGGTCTCGGACATCTCAGGTGCTCCCTTCCGAAAGCTCGGTGGCGACGGAGACAGTGTTGACCAGTGTGCCGATCTCGGGCACGTGGATCTCGACCCGGTGGCCCGGCATCAGCGTGAAGTCGTCCGGGGGGACGAGGCCGGTGCCGGTCAGCAGCACGCTCCCGGGCGGCACGGGGTTGTCGCGCAGGAGCCATTCGACGAGCTCGCCGAAGCCGCGCCGCATGCGCCCGGTCGTGGTCTGCCCGGCGAAGAGCTCGAGCCCGCTCGAGGCGACGATGCGCAGGCCGATCGCGAACTCCGGCGCGTCGCCGTCGGGGACGAAGACGGCCGGGCCGAGCGCGCACGCGCTCGCGTAGACCTTCGCCTGGGGCAGGTAGAGGGGATTGGCGCCTTCGATGTCGCGCGACGAGACGTCGTTGCCGATCGTGTAGCCCGCCACCGCGCCGCCCTCGCCCAGGACGAGGCCGATCTCCGGCTCGGGCACGCTCCAGGTCGAGTCGGCGCGGACCCCGATCGGCGTCCCGGGGCCGGTCGTGCGGCGGCAGGCCGCGTCCTTCAGGAACAGCTCCGGCCGGTCGGCGTCGTAGACCAGCGCGTAGACGTCGCTGCCCGACTCCTCGAGCCGGGCGTCGCGCGAGCGCTCGTAGGTGACGCCGGCGCACCAGACCTCCGGCGGCTCGACGGGCAGCAGCAGCTCGTACGGCTCCGGCAGCTCGAGGGTGTCCGGGTCGACCACCGGCACGCTGAGGCCCGTTGCAGGCTCCGAGACGCACGGCTCGCCGGCGATCGTGTCGACGACTCCGTCGTGCGTGCCGTCGGGCGAGCGAAACCGCACGCGGCGCATCTAGTGCGTCTTCTCCAAACCGTGCACCGGAAACCCAGTAGGGGCCGGACCTGTCCGGCCCGCCGATGCGAGGGGTGCCGGACCTGTCCGGCCCGCTGATGCGAGGAGCGGTTCGCAAGGGAAGTCCCCTGGATCCGCGGTTGCGGCCGGAGGCCGGCTTCGCCGGCCGGGAGGCCAGCTGCGAGTCTTCCTCCGCGCTTCGGCGAAGGAGGGGGCCCGTGGGGGAACCATGGGTTCCTCCACGTTAAAAGACGGCCCGCCCGCCCGAGACGTCGAAGGTGGCGCCGGTCGAGAACGAGCACTCCTCGCTCGCGAGCCAGCAGACCAGGGCGGCCACCTCGTCGGCGCTGCCCATCCTGCCCATCGGGATCCGCTCGACCATGTACGAGACGTGCTCGTCGGTGAGGCCGTCGAGGATCGGCGTCTCGATCACCGCCGGGGCGATGCAGTTGACGAGCACGCCCGTGCGGGCGACGTCCTTGCCGATCGACTTCGTCAGCGCGATCACTGCCGCCTTCGAGGCGGAGTAGGCGGCCGCCATCGGGTTCCCCTCCTTGCCGGCGATCGACGCGACGTTGACGATCCGGCCGTAGCCGCGCTCGACCATGCCGGCGAGGACGGCGCGGTTGCAGAAGAAGACTCCGTCCGCGTTGATCCCGAGCACCCGCCGCCACTCGTCGTCGGGAACGTCGACCGTCCGGAGCGACTCGCCCGGGACGCCGGCCGAGCAGACGAGCACGTCGATCGGCCCCAGTTCCTGCTCCGCGCGGGCGACCGCCTGCTGGACGTCGGCGGAGCGGCTGACGTCCCCGGCGAGCGCGAGGACGCCGTGCGGGGCCTCGGCCCGGAGGTCGAGCGAGGCCACCTTCGCGCCCTCGCGTGCGAGCCGCGCCGCCGTCGCCGCACCGATGCCGCTCGACGCTCCCGACACGAGCGCGACGCGCCCGGAAAATCGATAATCGTTGCTCATGCCCTCCCGCCAACCCTAAAGTCTGAACACCGTGGACTTCGATCCGAGCAGCGACTATCCGCTGGGGTGGCGCCGCCCGGACCTCGTGCGGACGCCGGCCGGGACGCCGCTCGCGGAGCTTACGCTCGCCGCGGCGCGCGAGGGCGCATTCGGCGCGGACGAGCTCCGCGCGACCCCGGAGACGCTGCGCCGGCAGGCCGACGTCGCCCGTGCCGCCGGCCGGGCGCCGCTCGCAGACAACCTCGAGCGCGCCGCGGAGCTGGCGTCGGTGCCGGACGGCGAGCTGCTCGAGATCTACACGGCGCTGCGCCCGGGCCGCTCGACGGTCGCGGAGCTCGAGCGCTGGGCGGCGGTGCTCGCCGGCTACGGTGCGGAGCGGACGGCGGCCTTCGTCCGCGAGGCAGCGGCCGCCTACGTCGAGCGGGGCCTCGTCCGATGACGAGCTCGGGGCGCTTCGCGGCGCGGGCGGAGAAGGAGCTGCGCCGCGAGCTGCTGGTCTCGCCGTGGCCCGAGCTCGGCCTCGTGGCCGCGAACGGGCCCGCCGACCCGGAGCCCGAGCTCGTGCTCGCGGACGGCCGCGTCGTCCGGCTGGACGGCCGGGCCGCCGCCGACTTCGACGTGATCGACCGCTTCCTCGTCGCGCACGGGCTCGACCTCGAGGTCGCGCCGGCGGCGATGGCGCTGCCCGACGTCGAGCTGGCGCGGATGCTCGTCGACGTCGGCGTGCCGCGCGCCGAGCTCGTCCGGCTGGCGCGAGGCCTGACGCCCGCCAAGCTGGCGCGAGTCGCCGGGATGCTCGACCCCGTCGAGCTGATGTTCGCGCTCCGGAAGCTGCGCTCGCGGCGCGACCCCGGCAACCAGGCGCACGTCACGAATCTGAAGGAGAACCCCGCGCTGCTCGCGGCAGACGCGGCCGAGGCCGCGCGGCGCGGCTTCGACGAGATGGAGACCACGGTGGGAGTCGCCCGCTACGCGCCGCTGAACGCGCTCGCGCTGCTCGTCGGCTCGCAGACCGGCCGCCCGGGCGCGATGACGCAGTGCGCCGTCGAGGAGCGGCGCAACCTCGAGCTCGCGATCCGGGGGCTCGTCACGTATGCCGAGACGCTCTCGGTCTACGGGACGGAGCCCGTCTTCGCCGACGGCGACGACACGCCGTGGTCGAAGGCGTTCCTGGGCTCCGCCTACGCGTCGCGCGGCGTCAAGGTGCGGTTCACGTCGGGCACCGGCTCGGAGTCGCTGATGGGCCACGCCGAGGGGCTGTCGATGCTCTACCTCGAGGCGCGGTGCGTCTCGGTCGTGCGCGCGGCCGGCGCGCAGGGGATCCAGAACGGCTCCATCTCGTGCGTCGCGCTCGTCCTCTCCGTGCCCGGCGGCACGCGCGCGATCCTGGCCGAGAACGTGCTGGCGGCCTGGCTCGACCTCGAGGTCGCGTCGGGCAACGACGCCGTCGCGTCGCACTCCGCGATCCGCAAGACCGCGAAGCTGATGGGGCAGTTCCTGCCCGGGACGGACTTCGTCACCTCGGGCTACTCCGTGATGCCGCGGCGGGACAACACGTTCGGCGGCGGCAACTACGACGCCGACGACCTGGACGAGTGGCTGACGATCCAGCGCGACTGGCAGGTCGACGCCGGCATCGAGCCCGTGCCCGAGGACGAGGTGCTGCGCGTGCGGGAGCGCGGGGCCCGCGCCGTTCAGGCCGTCTTCGCCGAGCTCGGGCTGCCGCCCGTCACCGACGCGGAGGTCGAGGCGGCGACGCTCGGCTACGACTCGCGCGACCTGCCCGACCGCGACCGCGCGGCCGACGTCGAAGCCGCCGACACGCTCCTCGCCCGCGGCACGTCGGGTCTGGACGTGGCGCTCGCGCTGGAGCGGCGCGGCTTCGGCGACGTCGCCGAGGCCGTCTTCGCGATGCAGCGCCATCGCGTCGCCGCCGACTACCTCCAGACGGCGGCGGTGATCGAGCCGGACGGCCTCGTCCGGTCGGCCGTCAACGACCCGAACGCCTACCTGGGCCCCGGGACCGGCTACCGGCTCGAGGGCGAGCGCTGGGAGCTCCTGCAGGCGCTGCCGCACGTCCTCGACCCGGCCCGCGTCGGAGGCGGGCCCTCGCCAGGTGACACTGTGTCACGAGGGGGGATCGTCGACGAGGGCGGCGCTGCCTCGAGAGGGAACGACGCCGCCGAGGTGGTGGTCGCCGTCGGGCCGGCGTTCGGCGCGGAGATCCGCGAGACGATCAACGGCCTCGACCACGGCGAGGTGCTCGCCGCGATCTGTGACGGGATCCGCGCGGCAGGCGCCACGCCGCGGCTCGTTCGCGTGCGGCGCGCCGCCGACGTCGCGTTCATCGCCCACGACGCGGCCCTCCTCTCGGGCTCGGGGATCGGCCTCGGCCTGCAGTCGAAGGGCACGGCGGTGATCCACCGCGCCGACCTGGAGCCGCTCGACAACCTCGAGCTGTTCGGGATGTCCCCGCTCTACTCGCTCGCGTCCTACCGGGCGATGGGGAGCAACGCGGCCGGCTACGCGCTCGGGCAGCGGGTCGGCCCGGTGCCGACCGAGCTCGACAACTACGCGCGGGCGAAGCTGATCGTGCGCACGACCCTCCTGCACGCCTGCGAGACGCGGGCCGTCGTGCCGGGCGCGCCGGCGGTCGAGCTCGCGCTCGCCGCCGCGCCCACGGCCGTGCGTTAGGCACTGCTGCTAGACCAGCAGTCCCCGATACGTGGCGTCGTCGAACAGCAGCATGCCCCAGCTGCCGAGCAGCCCGCCGGCGATTGAGCGCGCCTTGATCGGTGCTTGAGCCTGCCCATGGAGTCTTCTGCCCAGCAAGGACGTGAAGGCAGCCACTTCCAGCCCGGAGGAGTCGAAGATGAAGCGCAGGATTTACACCACGATCGCGACCCTGGTGGCCATCGTCGCCGTCTGTGCCCTCGTCGTGCCGACGGCGTCGGCGGAGAAGAAGAGGCCCGCCAGCAGTCAGCAGACGAAGGCGCAAAAGTGCGAGATGCTCAAGCTCGCGCACGACCTCGCGTACGAGAGCGCCCAGGAAGCAAGGGCCAACGACGACTGGGACGGTTACAGGACGATGATGGACTATGCGACCGCGAACGCGGAGGCAGCGCTCAACCTTCGCTGCAGCTGGGCGATCGGGTCTCGCGTCTCCCAGGTTCAGACGTCCTCCGGGCCGATCATCGACGAGCCCACCTTGAACGTTCGCTGACCTGCTCCCGTCCCGGTGTGGAGCCCCTGCCTCGGCGGGGGCTCCGCGCTTGCCGGGCGTCGCAGCGGAGTCAGCCTGACGGTTTCCCGGCGACGCCCCAGTGCTTCGGGGAGACGCCGTGGATGATCACCTGGATGTGCTCCTTGGCCGCGCCGCTCGACTCGTGCAGCGCGTCCGTGAGCGCCTCGATCATCTTCGGCACCGAGTCCTCGGTGACGCGCTTGTCGTAGAGCTTCACTTCGATCACCGGCATCCCCTGTCTCCTTTGCTCGCTGCCCGCGAGCCTACACGGGCGCCGGCTCCAGGCAGGCGCGAGCCGCCGCCTGGCCGGAGCGGATCGCGCCCTCCATGTGCACGTGGCCGATCCCGGCGATGTCCGTGCAGGCCCAGTGGATGGGCCCGATCGGGCGGCGCAGGTCGGGGCCGAAGCGGGTCAGCCCGCCGACGCCGAACGTGGCGGCGTAGGCGCCCCGGGTCCACTCCTCCGCCGACCAGTCGACCTCCACGTACTCGACCGGGGCGAGCGCGGCGGGCCCGACGTAGCGCGCGTAGCCCTCGAGCACGGCCGCCCGCCGCGCCTCCGCGCCAAGCCGGTCGGCGCGCTCGGCGTGCTCGCCGGCGAGGAACGTGCAGAGCACGCCCGGCGCACCCGCCGGCGGCGTGTTGTCGTAGAGCTCCCGGACGAGGTCGTTCGGCGCGAAGCCCTGGCCGCTGAGCCCGTCCGCGCGCCAGAACGGCTCCTCGTAGGCGGCGAGGATCTTCGTCACGACCCCCTGCGACAGCCCCTGCTCGAGCCGCTGGCGCCAGCCGGGGAGCGCGGGCTCCCAGCGGATCGCGCCCGTGAGGTTGGGCGGGATCGCGACGATCGCGGCGCGGGCGTCGACGGTGAGGCCGTCCGCGCGGATCTCGACCCGGTCCGCCGACCAGCGGCAGCCGCGCGCCGGCGCGCCGAGCACGACTCGCTCGCCGAGGCGCTCGGCGAGCCGCAGGGGGATCAGCTGCGACGCGCCGACCACCCGGTAGCGGAGGCACTGGTCGGGCTCGAACAGCTCGTAGGTGCCGCCGGCGCCGGCGATCATCCAGAGCCCCTGGAGGAGCGAGAAGGTGTGCGCGGGCTTCGCGAGGAAGCCGCCCGCGAGCCACGAGCGCAGCAGCCCGCGCGCCAGCTGGTCGGCCACCTCGCGCTGCAGCCAGGCTTCGAAGGTGATCTCGTCGAGCTCGGCGGCGCGCGGGTGCTCCCACGGCGCCTCCGGGTCGAGCTCCTTCGCGAGCCTGTCGAGCTCGCCGTCGGCGGCCGCGTACGCGCGCTCCGCGGCGGTGCCGAGCGGTGCGTCGTGCCCCCGGTAGCGGTGCGCGCGCCCGCCGGGGTCGAGGTAGACATGGTCGCCCTCGCGGTAGCTGGGATAGAGCTCGATCCCGAGCTCCCCGAGCAGCGCGTGCGCGGCGCTCTGGTAGGGCGCGATCCACTGCCCGCCCAGCTCGTTCGGCTGGCTGCCGAGCTCGACGTTCCAGACGCGGCCGCCGACCCGGTCGCGCGCCTCCACCACGACCACGTCGACGCCTCCCGCCACCAGGTCGCTCGCCGCCGTCAGCCCGGCGATCCCCGCGCCGACGACCACGACCTCGGTCTCGATCCGCCTCGTGGTCATGGGCCGGGGGGCATCTCGCCGACGGGCCACGGCTTGCCGCCGAGGCCCCAGTTCTTCGGGTTGTGGCCTTCGACGATCACCCAGGTGTGGTCGCGAAGGCCGGGATGCACCGCCTCGCAGAGGGCGTCGGTGAGCTTCTCGATCAGCGCGGCGCTCACCTCCTCGGTGACGCGGTAGTCGAACAGCTCGACGCGGATCAGCGGCATCGCATGCTCCTTCCTCATCTCATCTATCTGGCCAGGTAGCCGCCGTCGACGGGGACGACGGCGCCGGTCACGTAGCGGGCGTCGTCGGAGAGCAGCCAGGCGACGGCGGGTGCGATGTCGTCAGGCTCTCCCCAGCGGCCCAGCGGGATTCTCGTCGTCACCTCGCGCCGCTTCCAGTCCTCGAGGTCCGAGGTGAGCTCGGTCTCGACGTACCCGGGCGCGACGGCGTTGACCCGGACGCCGTGCGGCGCGAGCTCGTTCGAGAGGCTCTTCGCCAGCTGCGCGACGCCGCCCTTGGAGGCGCTGTAGGCGGCGACGTTCACGCCGCCGATCGACGACAGCAGGGAGGCGACGAGCACGATCGCTCCGCCGCCCTGGTCGACCATCCGCCGGCCCGCCGCCTGGGCGAGGACGAAGACCGAGGTCAGGTTGAGCTCGAGCACCCGCCGCCACTCGTCGAGCGGCAGCTCGAGCGCGGGGAGGCGGGCGGTCGTGCCGGCGTTCGCGACCAGCCCGTCGATCCGCTCGAGCCGCTCGACGGCCGCGCGCGCCTGCTCCGGGTCGGCGAGGTCGACCCCGCTGGTCCGCTCGGCGGTCTCGACCTGCCAGCCGTCGGCGCGCAGCCGCGTCGCGCACGCCTGCCCGATCCCTCGAGACGCTCCGGTGACGAGTACCAGCTTCTGCAATGTGTGTAAGATCCTACACATGGCTACCAACCTCGCGCTCGATCCAGTGCTGCTGGACCGCGCGTTCGCGTTGAGCGGAGAGAAGACGAAGAAGGCGGCCGTTACGAGGGCGCTCGAGGAGTTCGTCGCGCGGCGCGAGCAGGCGACGCTGCTCGACCTCTTCGGAGCGTTCGAGTGGGATGCCGGCTTCGACTACAAGGCCGAGCGCTCGCGCGCTTGACGCTGTTCGTCGATACGAGCGTCTGGTCGCTCGCGTTCCGGCGCGACACGCCCGCTGACGTCCCCGAGGTCGCGGCGCTCGCGCATGCGTTGCGCAGCGGTGAGCTGGTGGTCACGACCGGGCTCGTCCTGCAGGAGCTGCTCCAGGGCTTCCACGGTGCCCGCGACCGGGACCGGATCGTCAGCCGGTTCGCCGCGCTGCCGCTGCTCGTTCCCGACCGGGCGGATCACATCGCCGCTGCGGACCTCCGTACGGGGTGCAGGCGCAGGGGCATTCAGGTCGGCACGATCGACGCGCTGCTCGCACAGCTCTGCCTTCGGCACGACCTGACGATGCTGACCACCGACCGCGACTTCGCGCTCGTCGCCGGGCATTACCCGGTGCTCGTGTGGCAGCGCTGATAGGAGTCAGCCCGCTGCTACCGCTCGACGTGCAACGTGTCACCCTGCACGCCGAGCACGAGGTCGCGCTCGGCGTCGGGGACGTGGTCGCGCGGCACGGGGGCGAGCGCCTCGACGAAGACGGCACCGCCCGCCGAGGTCAGCTCGTGCTCGACGCCCCTGTTCACCACCACGGTGTCGCCGGGGCCGAGCGTCCGCGTCTCGTCGCCGACGGTCATCGTCAGGTCGCCCTCGACGATCCACATCACCTGCTCCGTGTCCGCGTGGCTGTGCCGGGCGACGGTCGTGCCCGGTGCGTAGGTCACGTGGCAGACGAGCGCCTGCTCGCCCCCGATCGCGTGGAGCGTCACCCCCGGGAAGATCGACCAGCGCTCGACGCCGTTCCAGGACCGGAACGGCGAGCTCATTCCTGCCCCGGACGTCTCATGCCGGGACCTCGAACCTGAGCCCGGTGCCGACGGTGTTGACCGAGAGCTCGTCGTCGAACGCGACGACCTTGCCCTCGCGCCGCGGCTCGGCCTTCGCCTTCAGCGCGCGCAGCACCCGCTCCGGGGTGATCGGCAGCTCGGTCACCCAGACGCCGACCGCGTCGTAGACCGCCGCGGCGATCGCGGGCGGCTGCGGGTTGTTCGCCATCTCGCCGATCCCCTTGGCGCCGTAGGGGCCGTCGGCGGAGGGGTTCTCGATCAGGACGGTGTCGAGCGTCGGCAGGTCCTCCATGCCGGGGGCGAGGTAGGAGCCGAACTGCCCGCCGCGATGCTCCACCGACGGGTAGTACGGGTAGCAGTTCTCCAGCACGCCCAGGCCGAGCCCCTGCACGGCGCCGCCCTCGATCTGGCCCTCGACGAGCGTCGGGTTGATCGCGCGGCCGACGTCGAAGCACTGCACCAGCCGGGTCACCGTGACGACGCCGGTCTCGTCGTCCACCTCGTCCTCGGCCGCGCACGCGGCGTACGAGATCGCCGAGTGGGGCGGCAGGTCGACCCTGCCCGTCTCGGGGTCGACGATCGCGGCGTACGGCTTCAGCTGCGCGCCGGTGCCGGTGATCAGCTCGCCGTAGGTCCAGGTCGCGGCCGCCGCGACGTCGCCGACCGAGATCTTCTTCTGCGGCGCGCCCTTCGCGACCACCTCGCCGTCGAGGATCTCGAGGTCCGACGGGTCGATCTCGAGCTCCTTGCCGGCGATCTCGAGCACCTTCTCGCGCACGCGCTCCGCCGCCTTCTTGACGGCCATGCCGGCCACGAACGTCGCGCGGGACGCGAACGTGCCGGTGCACACCGGCGAGGAGTCGGTGTTCGAGTTGTCGTACGTGATCCAGTCGTAGGGCACGCCGAGCGTCTCCGCGACGATCTGCGACTGGATCGTCTTCGAGCCGTTGCCGATGTCGGACGTGCCGGCGAAGACGTCGACCCGGCCGTCCGGCTTGACCTTGATCCAGGCCTGGGACGGGTCGCCGTTCTGGTTCATCCCCGTCGGGTACTCGATCGCCGCGACGCCGCGGCCTGTGTGCACGGCCATCAGTGGTCCTCCGGGTTTCCGAGCTGGGCGACGAGATGCTCCGGGAGCAGCTCGCCCTCGCGCTTCGCGTTCGTCATCGTCCGGTAGTCGGCCGAGAGCTCGTGGCCGAGGTGCTCCGCGATCGCCTGGATCGTCGGCACGGTCGACGGGTCGGTGTAGACGACGCCGTTCGGGGACGTGTCGCCGATCCGGTTCGCGTTGCGCAGGCGCACCTCGAACGGGTCGAGCCCGAGCACGTCCGCGATGCGGCTCATGTGCGTCTCCGTCGCGAACGAGACCGACGTGACGCCGAAGCCGCGCATCGCCGTCGTCGGCACGCGGTTCGTGAAGACCACGTAGCCGTCGAAGCTCAGGTTCGGGATCGTGTACGCGCCCGTGTGGTGGAAGCTGTGCTTCGTCAGGCCGTACGGCGAGAAGCGGGCGTAGCCGCCGGAGTCGTGCAGCGTCAGCATCTTGCGCCCCAGGATCCAGCCGTCCTTCGAGACCGCGTCCGCGATCTCCATGTGCCACGGCGCCCGGGTCGAGGAGCAGAGGAACTCCTCCTCGCGCGTCCAGCGCCACTTGACCGGCCGCCCGGACTTGAGCGCCAGCAGCGAGCACATCGTCTCGGTGGCGGTGTCGACCTTGCCGCCGAAGCCGCCGCCGACCGTGCCGCCGACGAGCTTGAGCTTGTTGAGCGGGACCTGGAGGTGCGCGGCGACGACGCCCAGCGAGAAGTAGAGGGCCTGCGTGCACGAGTAGATCGTCAGCCGCCCGTTCGGCTCCGGCACGACCTGGCAGACCTGCGTCTCCAGCGGCACGTGCTCGATCGCGGCCGGCCGGTAGACGCCCTGCACGATCGCATCCGCCTCGTCGAAGGCCCGGTCGACGTCGCCCTTGCGGATCTGCCGCCGGTCCATCTCCGCCTCGAAGTGCGGGTACCAGTTCCCCCAGTGGTGCACCCTGGGGGCGTCGGCGTCGAACGCCTTGCGGACGTCGAACAGGGCCGGCTTCTCCTCCAGGTCGAGCTCGATCGCCTCGACCGCCTCGAGCGCGGTCTCCTCGTCCTCGGCGGCGACGAGCGCGATCGGCTGGCCCTTGTAGCGCACGTCGTCCTTCGCGAGCAGCGGCTCGTCGGCCGGGATGCCGAGCGCGGACAGGTGCCCGTACTCGAGCAGCGGCACGTCCTTCCAGGTGATGACTGCGTGGACGCCCTTCGCCGACTCGGCCTTGCGCACGTCGAGGCCCTTGACGTCGGCGTGGTGAGCCGGCGAGCGGAGCGCCTTCACCCAGAGCGTCCCCGGGATGCGCACGTCGTCGACGAACACCGTCCGCCCGGTCACGTGGGCGACGCCGTCGTAGCGCGGCAGCCGCGCGCCGACCGCTTTCATGACCCACCTCCGCTCTGCATCGTCGTGTACTGGCCCTCGGCGGTGACGGCGAGGTCGAACGAGTCGCCCCGCGCGGCCGCCGCGACCGCGTCGATGATCTTGACGTAGCCCGTGCAGCGGCAGACGTGCCCCGCCAGGGCCTCGGAGATCGCGTGCCGGTCGTCCGTGCCGCCGCCTTCCACGTAGGCGTGGGCGGCGACCAGCATGCCGGCGGTGCAGAACCCGCACTGCGCGGCGTAGTGATGCGTGAACGCCTGCTGGACCGGCGCGAGCTCCTCCGGCGCGCCGATCCCCTCGGCCGTCGTGATCTCGGCGCCCGCGACCGCCGCGACCGCCGTCAGGCACGAGCGTCGGGGGTCGCCGTCGACGAGCACCGTGCACGCGCCGCAGCCGCCCTGCTGGCAGCCGGCCTTCGGGCTGGTCACCTCGAGCTCCTCGCGGAGGACGAAGAGGAGCGGCGTCAGCGGCGGGCTCTCGATCTCCCGCTCGATCCCGTTGACGGTCAGCTTCATGCGGCCTCCTCGAGCATCGTCAGGGCGCGGCGGACGAGCACCGGGAGCGTCTGCTGCCGGTACCAGGCGGAGGCGAGCGCGTCGTCGTGCGGCTTCACGTCGGCGAGCGCCGCCTCGCCGGCGGCGGCCGGGTCGCCGGCCGCGGCCTCGGCCGACGGCAGGCGCCGGCCGTGCCCGCCGGCGCCGGTCGCGGCGAGCCTGATCGAGCCGTCCGCCAGCCGGGCCGCCGAGACCGCGAGCGCCGTGTACTCGTGCGTGTGCGGCCGATCGAGGGCGACGAATGCGCCGGCGGCCGGCTCCTCGTAGGACACCGCGAGCACGAGCCGGTTGCCGCGCCCCTCGAGGAACTCGTCGATCGGAAGCGTCGACTCGCCGCCCGACCCGGTCGAGCGGACGCTCGCGCCGACGGCCAGCAGCGCGCCCTGGAGGTCGCCGCGCGGCGCCTCGGGGCCGGCGCCGGCGCAGAGGTTGCCGCCCAGAGTCGCCTGGCCGCGCAGCTCGCCGTCCGCCACGTTCGCGGCGCACGGGCCGACCGGCGAGTCCAGGCCGACGAGCTCCGTGAGCGGCGTTGCGCCGCCGATCGTCACGGTCGAGCCGCTGCGCGTGAGCCCCGCCAGGCCGGCGCGCGCCAGGAGGATCGCCTTCTTCGGTCGGAGCCGCCCGTAGGTCAGCTCGGGGAGCACGATCGTGCCCCCTCCGATCACGGTCACGCCCTTCCCGTCCCCGAAGGCCTCGGCCGCCTCTGCCGGCGACGACGGGAGCAGGACCTCAGCAGCTTGCGTCATGGACCATCCTTCGGTCGAGATCGGTTGCTGCGCGCGAGTCTACTGAGGCTCGGCCGGCCGGGCGAGCTGATCGATCATCGATCAGGCGGGGCGGGCGCGCTCGCCCACGGCGGCCCGGCAGCGCTCCGCCGGGAGCCGGCCTGCGGCGCAGAGCTCCGGGCGCGGCGCGTGGATCGCGAAGGCGCTGCGGAGGTCGTTCGTGAGCCACACGTGCATCATCTCGCTGCCCTGCTGCAGGCTCGACCCGGCCGGGCAGGAGCCGTCGTCGCGCGGCCGCAGGCCGCGCTTCCCGCCGCGGACGCAGACCTCGTGCCAGTGCCAGCGCGTGATCGGCCCGCCGGGAGTCGGCCCCCTGCCGCCGCGCGGAGCGCTGAACATGACGCCGACGAGCATGAGCGGGCGCCCGGCCGCGTTCGCGTAGATGATCGCCTTCGGCCGCCGCACGTCGAGGTAGCCGTCGGTTCTCGTCCGGCGCCGCTCGGCGTGGAGGAACCCGATCGAGCGGTCGCCGGGCGCCCGTCGCTCGTGCCGGAGCTCGAAGCCGTCGGCGGCGGCTCGGCGCGGGTCGCGCCAGCGCCGGCTCTCCCGGCGGATGCGCGCGAGCAGGCCCTCGGCGGCCGCGCGCTGCGCCGGGGTCGCCGCTGCGGGGCTCGGGTAGTCGTGCAGGTGGTTGTGCAGCCCGCGGATCGCCTGCACGGGCAGCTTGGCCGCGCCGCGCGGGAGCACGCAGATGGTCTTGCGGACGAGGGCGGTCTCGGGACGGGGCGCCGCCGCCGGCGCTCCGGCGAGGAGCAGCGCGGCCGCCGCCCCGAGCACGGCCGGCCAGATCAGGCGACGCGAGGCCACGGTCGAGAGCGGCCCTTCCACGACGCCGCTCGAATCCCTGCCCGGGCCACGCGATCACGGCTCCGCGGCGTAGACACCGTGCTCCAGGGTAGCGGGGTCGGGAGCGGGCGCCGACTCGGCCTCGGCCAGCCCGCGCTCGACCTCGTCGCCGGCGGCGGCGCGCGCGGCCGCGACGTCGTCCTCCGAGAGCCCGTCGAGGCGCAGCCGGGCCGCGAGGAGCTCGACCGGGTCGCGGCTCGCGTAGGCCTCGCGCAGCGCCCCGGGCACGTAGCGCGCGTCGTCGTGGGCCGCGTGGCCGTGGATCCGGAGCGTCACCGCCTCGACCGCCTGCGGCCCGTGGCCGGAGCGCGCCCGCTCGACGACCGCCCGGACCGCGTCGAACGTGACGAGGGCATCCGTCCCGTCGACCGTCTCGCAGGGGATCGACCAGCCGCCGAAGATCCGCTCCGCGAGCGTCGTGTTGACCATCTGCCGGTCGAGCGGCGTCGAGTACGAGTACTGGTTGCGCTGGATCACGATCACCGCGGGGACCTGCCAGACCCCCGCCAGGTTCAGCCCCTCGTGCGTGTCGCCGACGGAGAACGCGCCCTCGCCGACGAACGTGAGCGCGACGCGCGGCTCGCCGCGGCGCCTGAAGGCGAGCGCGGCGCCGACGGTGACCGGCACGAGGTCGCCGAGCATCGAGACGAGCGGGAACACCCCCTTCGCCGGCACGCCGAAGTGCATGTTCCCGTCGCGCCCCCGCGTCGGCCCGTCGCCGCGCCCGAGGAAGTTCCGGAACGCCTCGGCCGGCGTCACGCCGCGGGCGAAGTGGCACGCGAGCTCGCGGTTGAGCGGCGCGACCACGTCGTCGGGCCCGAGCGCGTGCCCGGCCGCCGCCGCGACCGCCTCCTGCCCGCGACCGTCGTAGAACGAGCCGGCGATCCGGCCCTGCCGGTAGAGCGCCAGCGCCCGCTCCTCGAACAGGCGCTGCAGCAGGACGAGCCGGAACAGCGCGAGCCGGTCCTCGCGGCCGACCGCCACCACGTCGAGGCACGCCTCAGTAGGCAAGCAGCTCCTCCAGCGCGAGCGTGGTCGACTCGAGCGACGGCAGGTACGCGTCCTCCAGCTCGGGCGCGAACGGGACCGGGGTGTCCGGCGGCGCGTGCAGGGCGGGCGGGGCGTCGAGCAGCTCGAAGCCGCGCCTCGCGACGACCGAGAGGACGAGCCCGGCGACGCCGCTCGAGCGCGCCGCCTCCTGGAGGACGAGCACGCGCGAGGTCCGGGCGATCGACTCGAGCACGGCGTCCTCGTCCAGCGGCCAGACGGTCCGGAGGTCGAGCACCTCCACGTCGCCGTGCACGCGCTCGGCGGCGGCGAGCGCGAGCTCCACGCCCGCCCCGTAGGTCACCAGCGTCACGTCGTCGCCGGCCCGCGCGATCGCCGCGCGCCCGAGCGGCACGCGATGCCCGGCGGCCGGCGCCGCGGCGCGGAGGCGGCGGTAGAGCGCCTTGTGCTCGAACACGAGCACCGGGTTGGGGTCGTCGATCGCGGCGCGGAGCAGCCCGTACGCGTCCCCGACCGTGCCCGGGCACACGACCTTCAGGCCGGCGACGCCCGCGAAGAGCCCCTCGGGCGAGCCGGCGTGGAACGGGCCGCCGCGGATGCCGCCGCCCGTGGGGGCGCGGATCACGACCGGCAGCGCCAGGCCCGAGCGCCAGTGCGTCTTGGCGCCGACCGTGACGATCATGTCGAACGGGCAGGTCGCGAAGTCCGCGAACTGGAGCTCTACGACCGGCCGCTCGCCCATCCACGCGGCGCCGAGGGCCGCGCCGACGAACCCCTCCTCGGCGATCGGCGTGTCCAGCACCCGCGCCGCTCCGAACTCGTCGAGCAGCCCGGCCGTCGCGCCGAACGCACCGCCGAACGCGCCGATGTCCTCCCCGAGCAGGAAGACGCGCTCGTCCTCGCGGAGCGCGTCCGCGAGCGCCGCGCGCACGGCCTCCAGGTAGGTGATCTCGGCGATGGACGGACCCTACGTGCCCCGGCCCTCGGCGACCGGGCCGCAACAACCGGGCATGACGGACGTCTCAGCGATGGAGGACGATGCAGGGGTCGAGCGAGAACGTGAGCGCGCCGGCGCGCAGGCCGGGGCGGTGGTGTTGAGCATGCCTCCGTTCGGAGAGGGCGCGGCGGAGGACGGCGAGCTGCGCGCCCGCCAGGAGCGGGAGGTCGCCGTCCGCCACTCGGTGGCGGCGATGGAGTTCGCGCTCGCGCGCGAGGCCGCGTGCATCGGGCACCTGCTCGCGCGCGCCGGTCTCGCCTTCGACCCGCTCACGTTCATCGCCACTCGGATCCTCGAGGCGAGCGAGGCCGAGCAGGCCGACCCGGTCGACACGCTCGGGTTCTTCGTCGAGGACGGCTCGCTCGCCCGCTCGGTCGAGCTTGCGGCCGAGCAGCTCGACACGCTCGGCGAAGCCGCGTAGGGGCCGGACCTGTCCGGCCCGCTAGTGCGGAGCGTGGACCAGCGCCTTTTCGCGAAACGCCAACCGCGGGGCAACACGGCCGCAGCCGTTCCTTACCCGCCGCGAACCCGCTCCTTACCGCGGCCACACGAACGGGCCATACCGTGGAATCCGAACGCGCCTGGGGTCGAAATCGGCGTGTTCTTCCCACCCCGGCGCCGGGCCCGCTCTCCGGGGGCGGGCCCGGTACCGCCGGCCGCCGCGAGGCGCCTCCACAAGTCCTTTCCGTCTCCTTACGCCGCCCTCACGGAACGCCCCGTACCGTTCGACGGGAGCGCGCGGGGGGTCAGGCGGTCGCCCGCGCCGCTCACGTGCGTCCGGCGGCCGACCTTCTTCGAGGGCGGTCAGCCGCCGGCGCACTCGCGCTCGCTCGCCGCTGCAACCGGCCAACCAGGTCGCAACGCGGCATTAACGCGCGCTAACCGGCTCCTCACGGCCCGGCCGTACCGTTCGAGACGGCGCGCGCCACCCCCCTTGTCCCGGCGCGTGTCCGCCTCCACACGTGGCCGCCGGCCGGGACCGGGAGCAGGAGGGACAGGCCCGGCCGCGGCTGCGTGGGCGTGCCTCCGAGCCTGTCGTCTACGCTGACTGCGGTGAGGTTTCGCACGATCGACCAGCTCGAAGACGCGCTCCGCGACGCTGACTACCTGCCCGACCGCGGGCTGGCCACGGCGCTCTTCCTCTCGCTCGCGCTCGAGAAGCCGCTCCTGCTCGAGGGCGAGGCGGGGGTCGGCAAGACGGAGGCGGCGAAGGCGCTCGCCCGCTCGCTCGGCGCGAGGCTGATCCGGCTCCAGTGCTACGAGGGCCTGGACGTCCAGCACGCGGTCTACGAATGGAACTACCCCCGCCAGCTGCTGCACATCCGCGCAGCGCAGGAGGGCAGCGTCTCCGAGGACGAGCTGTTCGGGCCGGAGTTCCTGATCCGCCGGCCGCTGCTCGAGGCGATCGACACCGACGAGGCGGTCGTGCTGCTGATCGACGAGGTCGACCGGGCCGACGAGGAGTTCGAGGCCTTCCTGCTCGAGGTGCTCTCGGACTACCAGATCACGATCCCCGAGCTCGGCACGATCCGGGCGCGGCGGCGGCCGCCGGTCGTGCTGACGTCCAACCGGACGCGGGAGCTCCACGACGCGCTGAAGCGGCGCGCGCTCTTCCACTGGATCGGGCACCCCGCCGTCGAGCGCGAGATCGAGATCGTCAAGCTGCGCGTGCCCGGGATCCCCGACCGGCTCGCCGTCGAGGCCGCGGCGTTCGTGCGCGGCCTGCGGACGCTGGACCTGGCGAAGCCGCCCGGCGTCGCCGAGACGATCGACTGGGCCCACGCGCTCGCGGCGCTCGGCCGCCGGGAGATCGACGCGGAGGTCGTCGAGCAGACCCTCGGCTCCGTGCTCAAGTACCGCGAGGACATCGAGGCCGTGCGCGACGAGACGCTCGCCGGCCTCGTCGACCAGGCGCGCGCCGCCGGTACCCGGTAGGGCTCGCATGGCCGACGCGCTCGTCCGCCATGTCGTCACCTTCGGCCGGGTGCTCCGCGAGGTGGGCCTCGAGGTCGGCCCGGGCCGCGTGGCCGACGCGCTCCGGGGCCTCGCCGCCGTCGACCTGACCCGGCAGCCCGACGTCTACTGGACGCTGCGGCAGACCCTCGTCGCGCGCCACGACGAGCTCGCGCTGTTCGACCGCGCCTTCGCGGCCTGGTTCCTGCGCGAGCCGATCCATCCCGACGGCCGCGGCGCGGTGCCCGAGCCGCCGCAGCTGCAGCGGGTCGTCAAGGCGGCCGACGACTCGGCCGCGCGCGGGGAGGAGGACGACGAGCAGGACGGGGACCCGCTCGAGGTGGGCGCGTCCGCGCACGAGGTGCTGCGGGAAAAGGACTTCGCCGAGATGACGCCGGAGGAGTTCGCGCGGGCGCGGAGCCTGATCGCGGCGATCGCGCGGACACGGCCGCGCCGGGCGTCGCGGCGGCGCTGCGCCGATCCCCGCGGCGACGTGCTCGACCTGCGCCGGCTCGTCCGCCGCTCGCTGCGCACCGGCGGCGACCCGCTCGAGCGGCCCTACCGCGCGCGCAAGGACGTGCCGCGGAAGCTGGTCGTGCTCTGCGACGTCTCCGGCTCGATGGACGCGTACACGCGCGCCCTGCTGCTCTTCCTGCACGCCGTCGTCGGCACCGGCCGCGGCGTCGAGGCGTTCGCGTTCGGGACGCGGCTCTCGCGGCTGACGCCGGAGCTCGGCACGCGCGATCCCGAGGCGGCCCTGGAGCGCGCGGCGGGCGCCGTCACCGACTGGGGCAGCGGCACCCGGATCGGTGCGTCGCTGAAGGAGTTCAACGACGTCTACGGCCGCCGGGCGCTGTCCCGCGGCGCCGTCGTCGTCGTCGTCTCGGACGGGTGGGAGCGCCAGGACCCCGAGCTGGTCGGGCGCGAGATGGCGCGGCTCGCGCGCGCGGCGTACGCGGTCGTGTGGGTCAACCCGCTGAAGGGAAACCCCGAGTACCAGCCGCTCGCCGGCGGGATGCGCGCCGCGCTGCCGTTCGTCGACCGGTTCCTGCCCGGCCATAATCTCAGGAGTCTCGAGGAGCTGGCGACCGTTCTCGCCGGCATCGAAAGGAGGCATGCAGCGTGAAGGAGATCCTGCCCGAGGTCGATCGCTGGCGCGAGGAGGGGGAGCAGGTCGTCGTCGCGACGGTCGTCGCCACCCGCCGCTCGGCGCCGCGGCCCGTGGGCGCGAGCCTGGCCGTCTCGCAGTCGGGGAAGATGTGCGGCTCCGTCTCGGGCGGCTGCGTCGAGAGCGACGTGTTCGAGAACGCGATGGAGGTGCTCGAGACCGGGGAGCCGAAGCTGCTGACGTACGGCATCTCCGACGACCTCGCATGGAGCGTCGGCCTACCCTGCGGCGGCGAGATCGACGTCTTCGTGGAGAAGGTGGAGTGAAGCTCGTTCATCGACTGGCCGAGCTGCGCGACTCGGGCGAGCGGGGCGTCCTGTTCACCGTCGTCGAGGGCGACGGCGTCGGCTCGAAGCTGCTCGTGCTCGAGTCGGGCGAGCGGCTCGGCGAAGCGCCCGAGGAGGCGGCTGCGCAGTTCGACGAGCTCGTGCGCCGCGGCCGCAACCGGCTGCTCGAGCTGGAGGACGGGACGAAGGTCTTCGCCGAGTGGTACGGCCCGCCGCCGCGGGTGTTCGTCTACGGCGCCGTCGACACCGCCGAGGCGCTCTGCCGGGGCGTGAAGCTGCTCGGCTGGACGGCGATCGTGGCGGACGCGCGCGCGACCTTCCTGACGCCCGAGCGCATCCCCTCCGCCGACCGGAGGATCCCCAAGTGGCCCGAGGAGGCGCTGGCCGAGGTCGCGCCGGATCACCAGACCGCGATCGTCGTGCTCACCCACGACGACAAGTTCGACGAGCCCGCGCTGATCGGCGCGCTCGAGACGGAGGCGTTCTACATCGGCGCGCTCGGCTCGAGGCGCAACCAGGAACGGCGGCGGGAGCGCCTGCTCGAGGCGGGTGTGGCGGAGGAATCGCTCGAGCGGATCATGGGCCCGTGCGGGCTCGACGTCGGGGCGGACACGCAGGAGGAGACGGCGCTCTCGATCCTCGCCGAGATCCTGGCCGTGCGCGCGCAGCGCGAGGGCGGCTTCCTCAAGCACGCGAAGAAGCGCATCCACGCCGAGGTCGAGTGACTCAGCTGCGAGAGAGCTCGGCCAGCTTCAGGACGGTGTTCCAGTTGCGCTGCGTCCCGCGCACTCCGAGCACGCGCTCGACGTAGTCGAGCGTCAGCTTCGTACGTCCCGCGCCGTGTGGGAGGTGGAGATAGAGCTCGCGTCCGAGGAGCACGCACGTATCGGGCGGTGACCGATCG